>NZ_JCAIUL010000050.1:0-672 GCF_059445505.1 Paenibacillus sp. Y301
TTGGGCTATGGCATGGTTGTCTACTTAGCGACCATCTCCGGTATCGACACCACTTATTATGAGGCTGCCGTGATTGATGGTGCTTCGAAGTGGCAGCAAGCGCGATATATTACGTTGCCCCTTATGAAGCCTGTAATCGTTATGATGTTCATATTGGCTGTAGGCCGCATCTTCTACACCGATTTCGGGTTGTTTTTCCAAGTGCCGCGGGATTCCAACTCGTTGTTCAACGTGGCGACCACCATTGACGTTCTCGTGTACAAGCAGCTGAAGACCGCTACGCTAGGTATGGCATCTGCTTCCGCCTTCGTGCAATCCGTCATCGGATGTGCGACCATTCTGATCGCCAACTGGATCGTTCGCCGGGTAGATCCGGACAGCGCAATGATATAAAGGAGGAGTGGGAAAATGACATCGAGAGCAAATTACCAGTCGGGTCTGGAGAAATTCGACCGAATCGGCACCGTCACCAACGTGATTTTCCATGTGATTTTTATCTTGTTGGCGTTGGTCTGCTTGGTGCCTGTCCTTGTGGTGCTATCTGTATCTTTATCCAGCGAGGAGTCCATTCGTCAAACCGGCTACCATCTCTTTCCGACGATTTTCTCCGGAGAGGCTTATGACTATATTATTCAGCAAGGATCGATGATTTCGCGGGCGCTGGGCGTCTCC
>NZ_JCAIUL010000051.1:0-629 GCF_059445505.1 Paenibacillus sp. Y301
AACGTTAGCAGAAATTGACGGAAAGCGGGTGTAAAAATCAAAGGACTTAAACTACTATTTATACTGGCATCAATTCTTACTCTAATATTATTGAGTGCTTGTAACCAAGTAGACCCCAAAATACTTAAACCTACGACAATTGCTAATTTATATTCTGGGGACATATTGAACGTTGATAAGATTGTACTGGTAGATGGCTCGACTGGGGAAAGATTATCAGTAATGGATAATGATCAGGTGACAAAAATACTGGGATTAATAAAGGATGAATTAATAATTCCAGAAGAAAATCAAGAGGGATCGGTCGGATATATATTTAGAGTCATATTGTATGAGAATGATAAGTTAGTAATGGACTTCATTCCAAATCAAGTACAGGGCATTTATTACAAATACAATGAAAAACTATATCAGAATCTAAAGGAAGTATTTGAAGAGTATTTTGATAGAAAATTCTAGGAAGCCGTCAACATCTGCTAACATAGCATTCCTACATCGTCGCTATCGCTCCTTGATCGCCAAGGGGGAATTCGAAGAAGTGGAATCAGGCGATACATTCAACCAGCTAAGTCTGACGACCCGGCACTTCGTGCCTTAAGCTGCTTGAACGTCAGGAATGCCAAACGTTA
>NZ_JCAIUL010000052.1:0-626 GCF_059445505.1 Paenibacillus sp. Y301
TTAGCCGGTTGAATGTGTCGCCTGATTCCACTTCTATGGCATACCTCTTGGCGACCAAGGAGCGTAAGCGACGAAGCAGAAATGTAATGTTATATGCTGTCAGGCTCTTCTTTGAAATACTATTCTCACTTCTTCTTGCCTTGCATTATTAATAAATCATGATTCCTTCAATTTCTCTGATCCTTAAAATTTCCATTCGATCTGTTGTCTTAATAACTCCTAGGTTTTCATGTGCTATGGTTATTAACCATTCTTCTTTACTCTTGAAAAAGCATAAATCTTCTAATAATTCAGGTTGCATCCATTGATATAATCGGTCTGCTTTACTTATTAGTAACTCCATTAATTCTTGCTGACAATCAAAATAATAAACATCTGCGAAATGTCCAAATAATCGTGTACCTGGCCATTCATCCTGTTTTTTGATCTCTTTAATATATGGTTTTAATTCTTCAATCAATGTTTCACTACTTTTACTTAAATCAATTTGATCCCTTTTGACTAAAATGAACTCATCACATATGTTAAATGCCAATGATATTAATTGCTTGTACGTATTCCCAATTGGTTCTTCTAGTATTTCTATCATAAGATACTCCTTTGAAATGGGTTTCCGACGATCTTTC
>NZ_JCAIUL010000053.1:0-603 GCF_059445505.1 Paenibacillus sp. Y301
CGAATATCTAACCAGCGAATGATTCGGTTCTGCAGCCGTACACTATTCGTCACCCAATATTCCCGGTCACTCATAATCGTTCGCAACTTCTGAAAGACGATTGCTTGTCGCGAGTATTCATAGTAGTAGCCTCGGCTGATCACGTCAGCAATGACAAGCGCATCCTTCGGATCATTTTTGGAGGGAGAATTATCGCGGTTTTCCTTGTTTCGTTTGGTGGTGGCCGGATTCACCATAACAACGCTCTTGCCCTTGTCGGCAAGCCAATTGGCCAGATTATACCCGTAGTGTCCGGTCGGCTCCATGCCGATTATGAGATCCTTTAAGTGGTGTTTCTGCCCAATTCCCTCGATCCATCGTTCTAATTTTTCAAATCCTTCAATTGTATTTGAGAATGAAAGATGTCGCTTACTAAGTACGATGCCGCGAAAATTAGTTGCTTGTGCTACATGGGTTTCCTTCGCGATATCTATACCTACAACAAGGTGAGATGTGGAAATTCGTTCAATGCGTTGATTTTGTCCGTCTGATTGTTTAAACTTCATATTTAGAGCGCCTCCTTGATGGTGTTGGGTTATTAACCCGTCGACAAACCCATCATAC
>NZ_JCAIUL010000054.1:0-551 GCF_059445505.1 Paenibacillus sp. Y301
TTTCAATGATTTTATAGTCACTCAAATCTAAAAAAGCCCCTAAATCAAAAAGAAAATACTTTATTTCATCATATCTTTTACTTTTTCGAATGGTAAGAAATTTCAAAAATATA
Organism: Paenibacillus sp. Y301; assembly: GCF_059445505.1. NCBI lineage: Bacteria > Bacillati > Bacillota > Bacilli > Caryophanales > Paenibacillaceae > Paenibacillus > Paenibacillus sp. Y301. Next base: position 114 of record NZ_JCAIUL010000054.1, read on the forward strand.
CGATCTCCAACAATCATTAGATCTTCCATTTTGAATGCTTTAATTCTTCTGTCTTCTCCCCAAGTCCACCCCTTACTAAACCCAGGTATCAAGTTACTATCAGATTCATCTATTTCTTTATTTACAATTACTTCAACACTAAAAACAGTCCCCTTCTTATGTATAAAATTAGGGGCCTGATAGTAATTTAATATTCCAGTCCATTCAAATTGATCATTAGTATAGTAATCGAAATTATCAGTTGTCATACTATTTCTCCTATTATTAAAAATATAATCATTTAAGGATATTAAACCAATTTCGAGTATTTCACATAACGTTTGGCATTCCTGACGTTCAAGCAGCTTAAGTGACCGTAGGGAACGGGTCGTCAGACTTAGCTGGTTGAATGTGTCGCCTGAATAATCTTCTTGAAAATCCTTCTAAGCGATCAAGGGC
>NZ_JCAIUL010000055.1:0-531 GCF_059445505.1 Paenibacillus sp. Y301
ACTTGGGTTGCGGATATTACCTACATCCCTTGCCGCGAAGGCAGACTCTATCTAGCAAGCATCCTAGATCTCTGTACGCGTGAGATTGTAGGCTGGCGGCTTGGTGATCGTATGACCACAGACTTGGTACTTGGTGCGCTAGACGATGCGTATAAAGATAAGAAACCGAGGAAGGGATTGATCCACCATTCCGATCGTGGTTCACAGTATGCATCAGCAGATTACCGAGAAAGACTAACTGTCTACAAAATGACTGCGAGCATGAGCCGGAAGGGTAATTGTTATGACAATGCCTGTATCGAATCATTTCACAGTATTCTTAAGAAGGAATATGTTTACTGCACGACATTTAAGACCAAGAAGCAAGCATATGATGGAATCTTTCAGTATATTGAATTCTTTTATAACCGTAAACGTATCCACAGTAAACTTGGTTATTTATCGCCGGTTCGCTTTGCTGCGCTCTTTCAAAAGAAGAAGAATGCATAATAAATTTCTTAACGGAGTGTCTACTTTCTTGACGGTGGTCCA
>NZ_JCAIUL010000056.1:0-508 GCF_059445505.1 Paenibacillus sp. Y301
TATTCGTTACAGTAGTCGGCACCGTGCTGGGCGTGCTGCTCACCGCTTCAATGGGCTATGTGATCTCCCGGCCGGATTACAAGCTTAAAAAATTTCTGACCATGGTGGTATTCATCCCGATGGTGTTTAATGGGGGCTTGGTATCCAGCTACTATATCAACGCGAATATGCTGGGCCTTAAGGATACGGTCTGGGCGCTTATTCTACCTTTGGCCGTATCTTCTTTCAATGTAATTATTTGCAAAACCTTCTTCACCAGTACCATTCCGGATGGTCTGATCGAATCCGCCGAAATCGACGGTGCGAGCCAACTGCGGACCTTCTTTTCCATCGTACTGCCTATTTCCTTGCCGTTGTTGGCAACCATCGGACTGTTTCTCTGCTTTGGTTACTGGAACGATTGGTTCCAATCCATGCTGTATATCAACAATCAGGACCTGTATTCTTTGCAGGCTTTACTGAACAGTTTAATGAGCAATGTGGATGCGCTGGCGAAGAACGCTTCCAC
>NZ_JCAIUL010000057.1:0-502 GCF_059445505.1 Paenibacillus sp. Y301
TAGGCATTCAAGATGGAATATATGACACTCATTGACGTGCCTAGCATCATCGGTACAGCGAAGTGAGCGACAGCTTTTGCTACCGGTGCTTTTTCAAAGTAATGGAGGTTTTCTGCATCCATGTGGGTCACCACTTTGTTTATTATGATTATCTAACGGTGTTAGATTGAACCTTACAGTGTTAGATTATATCATGAACCTATGAACCTATGAACCTATGAACCTATGAACCTATGAACCTGTAAAGAACAAACTTACACTGTTAGATAAAAGGGTGGATAACGATGAAGCAGCAGCAGCCTCAGATTTCGGAGGATAAGATTTTGGAAGCCTCGTGGGAACTTCTGGGGGAGGACGGCATCGAGAAATTCAGCTTGAGACGATTGGCAGACCGGCTTGGGATTCAGGCTCCCTCACTGTACTGGTACTTCAAGAGCAAGCAGAATCTCTACCAGCGTCTTGCCAACCAGGTATCGAAAACGATTCTGGAGGAGTTCCACTC
>NZ_JCAIUL010000058.1:0-501 GCF_059445505.1 Paenibacillus sp. Y301
ACACGCACTTGCATCAGTTGTCCGTCAGTACAGCCCAGTTTGCCGATGTTCAGTTGTAGCTTGGTCTTTGGAAACTTGAGACATTTTCGTTCCTTGATCACACAATCTTGATTGGAGAAAATGACCTCCTTCACTCTGTTCCGAGCGTACCCTGGAATATTGGGCTTGCCGTTGTACTTCTCAGGATGCTGGCGGTAGTCCTTGATACTGGCAAAGAAGGCATTCCAATTGTGGAACACCACCTTCATGATTCCCTGACTGCACTGCGTTGGGAGCGCCCGACAATCGATTTGATTCATTACTTTGAACAAAGCATCCAAGAAATTATAATGAACAAAAGGACTCTCTTGCGAGGGTAGCTTGAACGGATGGGAATGGTTCTTTTCTCTTCGTCGTTCGTTCATGACGTCAATATGGGACGCCAGCGTGTCCAGAACTTCCTGTTGCAACGGCTGAAGAGGCTCATTCTTCCCAAAAGCGGTAACGATCTGTCGGATGTAA
>NZ_JCAIUL010000006.1:0-308969 GCF_059445505.1 Paenibacillus sp. Y301
AGCGATATGCTCATTTAAAACAAACTGACGAGAAATTACTTTCTCTATCAAATGATTTCTCATTTGTTTTGACTTCACTTTCGTGAAATCTACTCACTCGTTGTTCAGTTTTCAAAGACCAATTTTTTCATTTTGTTAGTCGCCATGTAATGTCTGTGACAACTTTTATATCATAACATGTCCGGTTCGTTTGTGCAAGCTTTTTTTTCGTTTAAGTTTCATTCGAGTTTGGCTTGCCGATTCAATAAATGTGTTATTTACTGGCCGGAATAAGAATATACCATGTCTATCATTAGGTTGACAAGTTGTAAAAATTGACAGTTAACTAGATCCTTTTTAATAGTCTTACAACCTACTCTCTAAGAATAACATAACGATATTACACGCCTACGTATCTCCTATTAAAACAATATACTTTCACTTCTCTACCATACCCCTATCTGAATTGCTGGAAACTTGAAATATTCTATTCGATTGCATTAACAGAACTGACGTCTTCTCTACCATCATCAATATCCTTCTAAGCAATACCGCAGTCTTACAACTACCTTCATTATAGCAACACCCCAAAAGTCATATCTCCACTCATATTAATCATAATAACTTCTACATAAGGGAAGACTACTTTCATATTTTTAAGTGGAGGTGTCTGGATTGAATACAAACGAATCAACTGAATCGACGCTGTCGATTGCTGCCTTAGGCGGTGTTAATGAAATCGGGAAGAATATGTACGTGCTCAGATATGGTGATGATATCATCGTCATTGACTGTGGCTCCAAATTTCCTGATGAAAGCTTATTAGGGATTGATCTAATCATTCCTGATATATCTTATCTACTGGAGAACCGCGACAAAGTCAGAGCCTTAGTTGTTACTCATGGTCACGAAGATCATATTGGTGGTATTCCATATATTCTAAAACAGTTGAATCTACCCGTTTATGCAACACCATTAACTCTGGGCTTAATTGAAGTGAAGTTAAAAGAGCATAGTCTTCTAGGCAGTACAAAAATGATAACGATCAATTCCAAATCTACATTAGAGATCGGAAAGATCAGTTTAAGTTTTTTTAGAACAAACCATAGTATCCCTGATTGCCTCGGTGTCGTATTTGATACTCCAGAAGGAACGGTTGTACATACAGGAGATTTTAAATTCGATTTAACACCTGTAAATGACGAATATCCAGATCTGCACCGTATGGCTGACATCGGTAAAAATGGTATCCTAGCTCTGTTGTCTGAAAGCACGAATGCAGAACGCCCAGGGTTCACCCTCTCTGAACAACTCGTTGGGGAGAATATTAAAGAAGCCTTTATTAAGGCAGAACAGAAAATATTTATATCAACCTTCGCTTCCAATGTTCATCGTCTACAACAAGTGATTGATGCAGCAGAGATAACTCATCGAAAGATTGCTTTGCTGGGAAGAAGTATGGTTAATGTGGTATCTATTGCTCATGAACTAGGTTATTTAAATATTCCTGAAGGCATGTTAGTCGAAGCAAATGAAGTCAGCTCCTATGATCCTCACCAGATGGTTATTCTATGTACTGGAAGCCAAGGAGAACCTATGGCTGCTTTATCCCGTTTAGCGAGTTCTGACCATCGACAAGTAGAAGTATTAGCAGGTGACACTGTTATCCTAGCTTCCACACCAATCCCCGGAAATGAGCGGAATGTGGCACGGGTAGTGGATAATCTATATCAATTAAAGGCTAAGGTTATTTACGGATCGGCTTCAGTAACAGGAATGCACGTATCGGGTCATGCCAGCCAAGAGGAACTTAAGTTAATGCTGTCATTAATGAAGCCTAAGTATTTCATTCCCATTCACGGGGAATTCCGAATGCTCCATCAACATCGTTTGTTAGCGGAATCGGTAGGCGTTGAACCAGATAACATCTTCATTATTAATAATGGTGATGTCGTCGATATTACCAATCAAAAGGCTATTCAACGTCGAAGCATACCTACCGGGAATACACTCGTTGACGGTCTCGGAATCGGTGATGTTGGAACGATCGTCCTTCGAGATCGTAAATTATTGTCCGAAGATGGCATTCTTATCGTCGTGGTCACGCTTAGCAAGAAAGAAGGTAAAATCATATCTGGGCCCGAAGTCATTTCTCGTGGGTTCGTATATGTGCGTGAATCAGAGGGTTTATTGGATGAAGTAAGCCGGATTACAGTAGAAAGCATCCATAAATTACAGGAAAAGAACATCACCCAGTGGGGAATATATAAGCAAACCATTAAAGAGTCCGTGGGGAATTACTTGTATAGTAACACTAAGAGAAGACCCATTATCCTCCCGCTTATTATTCAAGTCTAGATTGAGCTATTTAGACTCTCAGATAAAGGACACTCCAAACGGACACTACCTCATCGAGGATTGTGTCCTTTTTTTGCTAATGATCAAGTGCTATACTCAGGTATCCAGAGACTCATTCAATGAGTCATAGATGAACTTTAATCTAGTCTCGGTACTGTTTTTATTATCACCAGTGAGCGTTGGCCACTACGATTCGCAAAAATATCATAACATCTTAGGTTTCAGTTATTCCGTCTCTACAGAAACAATCTAACGTATGGTCGTTCACCATACCAGACGCTTGCATAAATGCATAACAGATGGTGGTGCCAACAAACTTAAAGCCTCTTTTTTTCAGAACCTTACTCATCGTATCTGATATAGGTGTGCTCGTAGGAACTTCAGAGCGGCTTGTCCATTGGTTTACGATCGGTTCACCATCAACAAAACGCCACATAAAGCTAGAAAAGGAACCTTCCTCACGTTCGATCTGCTGATACACACCAGCATTATGAATAATAGCACGTACTTTCAACTTATTACGGATAATTCCTGAGTCCTGAAGAAGTAGTTCCACTTTCGATTCATCATAAGCAGCTATTTTTATAGGGTCAAAATGATCAAATACTTCGCGATAATGTTCTCTTTTCTTCAAAATTGTATACCAGCTCAACCCTGCCTGCATTCCCTCTAACATTAACAATTCGAATAGTTTCCGATCATCACGTAGTGGCATTCCCCACTCCTTATCATGATAATCCATATATAAAGGATCTTGATTCACCCAGGCACAACGTTGCTTCAATTGTTCCATTTCACGCATACTCCTCTCATCGAGCTATCGCTCTATCTCAATGTATCTCATTTAGATTTGGAAAACCTTAAACTCAGATAAGACTAGACTAGCTTGGACATGATAAAATAATACTATCAAATCAAAGGAGCGATCCAATACATGAAACAAGAACTTATTGAACGATTTATTTCCTACGCCAAAGTAGATACGCAATCTAATGAAGATATGGATACATGCCCTACGACCTCTGGACAACTGATTCTCGCAGATATGTTAGTGGAAGAACTAAAGAGCATCGGCATGGAGGAAGTAACGGTTGATCGCAACGGATATGTTATGGCTACACTTCCCTCTAATACAGAGAAAGAAGTCGATACCATCGGATTCTTAGCTCACCTAGATACTGCCACAGATTTCACTGGAACAAATGTTAATCCGCAGGTGATCGAGAACTATGAGGGAGGAGATATTACTTTAAATGAATCCTTACATATTGTCATGTCACCTACAGAGTTCCCTAGTCTAGCAGAATATACGGGCCACACATTAATTACAACGGATGGTACAACGCTTCTTGGCGCGGATAATAAAGCAGGAATTACAGAGATTATGACAGCTATGTCCATCTTGATTCAACATCCCGAAATCAAACACGGGAGAATAAGAGTCGCTTTTACCCCTGACGAGGAAATTGGGAGAGGACCAGAGAAGTTTGATGTCACTGCGTTTAATGCTACCTATGCTTATACAGTCGATGGAGGTCCTCTTGGCGAACTAGAGTATGAGAGTTTTAATGCAGCAGCTGCCAAGATCACTTGCAACGGAAGTAATATTCATCCAGGAACAGCCAAGGGCAAGATGGTGAACTCCGCCAAAATAGCGATGAAACTCCAAAGCATGCTTCCGGTTATGGAAGCCCCTGAATTCACAGATGGCTACGATGGGTTCTATCATTTGCTTGAAATGCAAGGTGATGTTGAGCAGACAACACTTCATTACATTATTAGAGACTTCGACAAAGAGAATTTTCAGGCTAGAAAGGCGAACCTCGAACGGATTGTAAATGAGCTTAAAGCGGAATACGGTCTAAAGAGCGTAGTGCTAGATATGAAGGATCAATACTACAACATGAAAGAAAAGATTGAGCCTGTTAAACACATTGTTGATATCGCGTATGAAGCGATGAAGAATTTAGATATTGAACCTATTGTTAAACCTATTCGTGGAGGTACAGATGGCTCACAGTTATCTTATATGGGCCTTCCTACACCGAATATTTTTACTGGAGGAGAGAATTTCCACGGCAAGTTCGAGTATATATCCGTAGATAACATGGTCAAAGCAACACAAACGGTGATTGAAATTATTAAATTGTATGAGCAAAAAGCTTAAACTAGTAATACTGCCATAGGTCACTGGTAGATCATACACTATAATTTACTTCGACCTTTCTATTCATAACGTATATTTTATATGCGACCATCATTGGCTCAATAGAAAAAGAAGGACACGGCTCTAGTTCAGAGGCCGTGTCCTTCTTCTATATATACTCATTTAATCTTTTGACTCGGATTTATTTCCCAAGGGCTTCGTTAGTAATCGTACGATATACGATTTCAGATCCACGATACGAGTATGATCAGGCTCTTCATCGGTACCGCTAATGATCAATGGAACTAATGACTCCGTACGGTTAAGTGCCCCGTGGCCACCCCCACCTTTATGCGTAGGTGAGCTCTCACCCGCAAGTTCGTATCCCGACTTCGCTGTGACTACTAAGAAGTCTCCCTCATGGGAATTTAAAGCGCCGTACAGTCTCTTTAATGCATCAGGGTATTCTCTATATTGAACTGTGTCTTGATCTTTATCCAATTGTAGATCTAATACCTCGGGATGATTGCCTATGGTCCATGATTGTCCGTAAGCGTCTATCGTCTTCCCAGTTGGCTTATATCTGAATTCTTTCGTTGTGCCTCCCTGCAGCACTTGAATCCATCCGTTTTGTTTCCAAGCAATGAAATCGATACGTGCCTCATCTTTTAACCTATTAGCCATACTCCGGAGTGAATCTGTAGTATTCAATTTATACACATAGGCCATCGTTTCATTCACAGCCAGCGCGATTTCTGTATCCCTGGTAGTGTGTGCACCTGATTGTAAAATGGAGTAGTTATGCAATATCTGTGGCAGATCAATAACCGGTTGTTTGCTTTTCGGCATAATAGCACTCATGCCACTGTCCCCAACAATCATGATGACGGCTTCGTCCAACGCCTCTTTTGGAGAACCAAATGAGTTCAATACCGTCTGAAGTTGCTTGTCCATTTTAATAACACCATCGAGCACTGAGGGACCCTTCTTATGTAGCTCTTGGTCTAAATTAGGTAAATAGACATACAGAAAGTCAGGTAGCTTTTCCGTCTGCACTAAATGCTTCACAACTTCTACAGCATAGTCATTATTGAATCCCATTCGCTTAGTTAACGCATCAGGTAATTCCTTTACACCTTCTAGTGGATTCGAAAAGGAACCTAACGACAGAAAATCAGGTCCTTTCACTTTTATTTCTTCGGGTAATGAGGTTGGCTCTTTAATCCACTTAGGGACAGAGATTGTATGTTCCACGTTTCCTCGGTATATCAATCCATTGACAGAACCTGTTTTTAAACCTTTTTTGTTCAATTGCTCATAGATGGTTGCGGTTTGTGTATTCAGATGATCCCCGTTTAAATGAATCATAGCATCACTCATGACAGGGTCTATTCCATGTTTAAGGATTTCCATTGGCCCGGTTCCATAATTAATGACTTGATGATCTTTCGCTGAATACCAGATCAGACCAGGAACATGATGTTCGTTAGGGTACGTCCCCGTAATTAAAGAACTATCGATTGCAACAGACATTGTTGGAAAAGAACTCACGAGATTCTTATGATACTTGCCATGATCTATCAGGAATTTCAATGTAGGGAGCTTGTTTTGCTGTATTCCTTTATCAATGGATTGAGCCATTAGAGAGTCTACTAAGATCAGAATGACTTTTTTCGCTTTGTGTTCCGTTTGGGACTTCACATGGAGCAGATCGTCTTCCTTGGGCTTAGCTTTACTCCCATAACATCCTGAACAAATGATGAGCGGCACAACGATCCAAATCAAATATCTGACGATACGCACTAGTACCACACCTTTTCTGTAGTCTTTTCAACTCAGTTCTTAAGTCAATATACTTCAGTTTGTTCGTTTGTAAATTTAAGTATACAAGGAAAAGTTGGGCAGTTTATTTGGAGGGATATTCACAATATATAAGGTTATGCTAATCATAAAATTTCTAGGGAGTGAATAGATTTGGATTTTCTGAACAGCCAAGAATCATTAACAACCATTGAATGGGTCCTTCGAGGCATTATTAGTTTTGTATTTCTGCTATTGGCAAGCAAAATAATGGGCCAACGCTCGATTTCCCAATTAAGATTTCTCGATTTCATTATTGCCTTAATCCTTGGGAATATTATCGCTCACCCACTTTCAGATGAGAAGTTAGGTTTAAAGGGTTCTGTGACTACGACCATTGTTCTCATTATTTTATATGTTGTAGCGACATGGTTGAGCCTGAAATGGCCTTTATTCAAAAGATATCTCGATCCACCACCCATTACGGTTATTAACAATGGACAAATTCATTTTAAGAACCTATCCAAAGCTAGAATCTCGATTGAATTCTTATTTAGTGAACTACGCAAAGAAAAGGTAGAGAATATAGAAAAGGTAGCTCTAGCCGTTTGGGAACCCGGTGGTACCATTTCTATTTTTATGAATACGCAAAGCCAGCCAATTACCCCTGCAGATATGAAATTAAAGACCCAACCCTTTAACATCATAAGACCCATCGTCATTGATGGCGTAGCCGACTTATTCCTTCTTCATGAGATCGGCAAGGATATGAACTGGCTTGAGAAAAAGGTGTCTCCTACCCATACAAATATTCGCGATTGTGTATTAGCTACTGTTGATGAAAATGAACAAGTGAAAGTTTACTCTACTCCTACCTGAGGTCGACCTTTACTTACCTCTTATATCTGAAAAGTCAGACAACAAAAAACTAACTCGGTACGAATCATACCAAGTTAGTTTATTAAAATTTTAAATTCATTTATAGAGAGTTGAAGAGTTAGTCTCTTTAACTCGTGAAGATTGCCGTTTCTTAAAGAATAAGGAGACAGCAATCTTAGCACACACAAGCGAGAAGGCTAGAAATAATAGTGCCCAGAATACTGCAGGAACAGATGTCCAAGAGGCAAGATTAGAAGCGTCACCCGCCCTTCCCTTACTTGTAAGGGAAAGTACAACGAGATGAAAGGGCCCTACTACGGACTCTTCCAATGTAAGAAACGCAAGTAGCCCATAATATATAGTGCGTAGTGCTGGTGGTAATACCATCATCACAATGTTCAGTATGATAAACCCTACAAGCCAGAATACACCATAACCTTGGTGCACATACAAGATGAGCATGACTAAGGCAATCGTAGTTAGTAGGACTAATCCCCATTTCTCTCGGCGTTTATTCATCCAATAAAATAGTAACACCGCAAATAATGACGCTAAGGTATACCCCGCAAGTGCAACAAACATGGACATCCATTGCGATGTCGTTGTGGAATAAGTGACCCCGCTGTGGTTTGCATTCAATTCAATAGCTAGTACGCGTCCCGAGGTAAGTAGTGTCACTAATGCATGACCAAACTCATGAATCATCGTGTCTACGGTTCGAAATACATAACTAAAGGGTATAAACCTCGTTAGGATTGCCGAACCGACAAGCAATAGAATGGTCTTGAGCCATTTATTCAAATACATCCCCCTACTTTGCCTACATTAGGCAAGTGTTCTTACTCTTATATTAACAAGAATGAACGGGATTCACATCTATTACTCAACAGGAAACCAACCAGGTCTACCTACGATACCTTGCCAAAGCGGATCCGGAATCACCAGTTGCTTCTGCGCAGTAGTGCTCACAGTTGTAGCAATGTCTTCTTGACGTCCTGATTGTACTTTCTCCACCCAATCCGGCTCTACAATCAATTCTCTCCCTAGAGCAATTAAAGGGATATCAGTCTCCAATGCCTTCAAAGCCTCATCTGGCGTATGAATAGAACCTACACCCATGATAGGAACACGTTTTCCAACACGATCTCTAATGTATTCCATACGAGAACGACCATCCAATTCTACCCCACGTCTTGGCTCTGACCAGAAATCCATAAGAGAAATATGAATGTAGTCTAGATCTTTATCTGCTAAAGCATCAAGTAAAACGAGTGTATCTTCCATGGTGAAACCCAATTCCTCTGGCTCTTCTGGAGATAAACGATAACCCACTAGGAAAGGTCTATTAGCATGCTCAGCTACAACTTTCTTCACTGTATCCACGACAGCTAATGGGAACGTCATTCTCTTCTCAAGACTTCCACCCCAGCGATCATCCCGGCGGTTTGTGTGACCAGAGAAAAACTGATGTATTAGATAGTTATTCGCCCCATGAATCTCTACACCATCATATCCAGCTTCTATAGCTCTACGCGTTGTTTCTCCAAAATCATGAATCATAGCTACAACTTCTTCATCTGAAAGAGCACGCGGCGTTACTTGGCCATCATCCGTTGGTACTGCACTCGCACTGACAACATCACCATTTACCAGTTCAGGAGGACACATACGACCACCATGGAATATTTGAAGTACAGCTTTCGAACCCTTTTCCTTAATTGTAGTTGCTAGTCTTGTCAAACTAGGAATCATCTCATCGCTATAACCAGCGAATTCACCATGAAATCCTTGTCCGTTCTTGGAGACATTGGTGCATGCAGTAATAATCATGCCCACGCCACCAGCTCTACGGCTATAGTAATCAATCTCACCATCTGAGACTGTACCGTCTAAATTCGAAGACCAATTCGTCATCGGAGCCATAACAACACGATTCTCTACCTCAACACCACTACGAAAAGTAAACGATTTGAAAAGCGGTTCATATTTAGCTTCCATTTGATTAGTCCTCCATGATTATATATTTTCCATACTGTAACTATTATAATTACAATTAATTTGATTTGCAAATCTGCCGAATAATGATGGTAAAAAAGAACAGAAGCTTATCGCTCCTGCTCTTACATGATTCCATTAATCTATTATTCAATTCCTGCAATCCATTTATTTACCTTTTCTTCATTAGCGTCTACCCATTTCTTAGCCGCATCTTCTTCGGACATCCCATCAGCGATATCACCCATCACAGCTTCCATATCTGCTGGTGCCCATTCAAATTGATCTAGAAAACGATACGCATTGGGTTGATCTTCTTTCAGACCTAAGCGTACAAGTGTATGGATTTGCTCGCTTCCACCGTACACCTTCTTAGGATCATCAAGGTATTTCAAATCCATATCTGCGAACATCCAATGTGGAGTCCAACCTGTAATTACAATCGGTTCCTTTTTAGCATAAGCATCCTTAAGTACCTTTACCATTGCCGCTGAAGAGCTCTCTTGAAGATTCCACTTGCTGAGATTATACTCTTTAACTGCATTTTCTGTTTGGCTCATTATGCCAGCACCCGGTTCAATCCCGGTAATTGTATAATTAACCGACTTACCTACTGCTTCTTTATTTAAATCTTCGATCGTCGTAGCATCCATGTAGGTTGGTACAACCAATCCGTTCTTGGTTCCATCTAAGTTAACGCCAAGATCTTCAAGCTTATCTTTATTGGGTTCATAATAGTTCTCACCGTGTGTGCTTGGTAACCATGCAGCGACCATTCCATCTGCACTACCATCTGCAACACCTACGTACATAGGTCCAGCATCAACCTGAAGCATCTCTACTTTATAGCCTAATTTACTTTCCAATACTTCCTTTACGACATTGGTGCTAGCAATTTCTGAATCCCATGCGACATAAGCTAGCGTAATTTTTTTATCTTTCGATGCCGTTCCGTTTCCTGCATTATTCGCGTTCTTGTTATTAGAACATCCTGCAATCACCAAAGTTATTGCCATAAACGCGACCATAAGTACACTCATTTTCTTTTTCATCATCAATTATATTCACTCCTTCTTATTTTTCTTAGCTAATTTCTGAGTCATTCGATCCAGCATAATGGCTAACACGACAACGGCTAACCCTGCTTCGGTACCCACACCAGTCTTCGCTTGCGTTACTGCTTTATAGACATCTGCTCCGACACCTTGAGCACCGATCATTGAAGCAATAACAACCATCGATAGTGACAGCATAATCGTCTGATTAATTCCCGCCATAATGGTTGGAATCGCAATGGGTAACTGTACTTTAACTAACTTCTGCATACTTGTTGAACCAAATGCATCTGCTGCCTCTACTAAATCCTCAGGAACCTGGCGAATACCCAAACTTGTTAATCGAATGGTAGGTGGAATAGAGAATATAACGGAAGCAATTACGCCTGGTACAACACCTAATGAGAAGAAAGCAACGGCTGGTAATAAATAGACAAACGCCGGCATCGTCTGCATGAAGTCCAAAAGTGGTGTGACAACACTTTGTACTTTCTTATTTCCAGCGCATAGAATGCCAATCGGCACACCTAGTACAATAGAAATGATGGAGGCAGTTAACACCAATGCAAGAGTATCCATCGTATGTTCCCAGTACCCTAAATTAAGAACTAACAACAAACCTATAAGTGTGAAAGCACCAAGTCTTACTTTTCCAAGCCAGAAGGCAAGGATTGTAAAAATTGCGATCAATACTAGCGGAGGTAAAAAGTTAAATCCATCTGCTAAACCATTGACGACATTACCTACGACTAGTTTAACGCCGTCAAAAAATGGCTCAAAATTCGTCTCTAACCAACCTTCAAGCGATTCTACCCATTCACCTATTGGGATCTTAGGTACATTCATTGAGGTTCACCTACTTCCGCCTCATTATTTCCAGTCAGTGCTGCGAGGACAGCTCCTCTGATCACGATTCCTACTAGACGGTTGCGATCATCAATCACAGCCACAGGAATCTTAGCACTACTTACAACATCGAATAGTTCTACTAAAAGAACATCCGGGGAAATCGTCGGAGTATCGTGAATGATAATCTCCCCAAGCGTCTGGCCTGATTTGATTGCAGCTAATGCATCCTCTGCTGTCACAACCCCTATTAGTTGACGAGACTTGTCTACAACATAGAGATTGGATATTCCTCGATCACGCATCAGTTGTAAAGCTACTCTTGGTCCACGGTCTATACCAATTGTCTCTGCACGAATCATGACATGTGCCGCAGTCAGTACCTTGGACAAGTCTACATTCTCAACGAATCGTTCAACATAAGCATTGGCAGGATTCATTAGAATTTCTTCAGGTGATCCAATCTGTACGATAGCCCCGTCTTTCATCAACGCTATACGATCACCAATACGTAAAGCTTCGTCGAGATCATGGGTGATGAAAATAATCGTCTTCTTCATATTTGCCTGAAGCTCGAGTAATTCATCCTGCATATCTTTACGAATAAGTGGATCCAGTGCGCTGAAGGCTTCATCCATCAATAGAATGTCAGGATCGTTAGCCAATCCGCGAGCTAGTCCAACGCGTTGCTGCATTCCTCCGCTTAATTGATCCGGTTTCCGGTCTTCTAGTCCCCCTAACCCAACTAAGGCTAAGGATTCCTTCGCTTTCTTACTTCGTTCCTCTTTCCCTACCCCTTGAACCTCTAATCCATATTCAACGTTCTCTAATATCGTGCGGTGGGGAAAAAGAGCAAATTTCTGAAAAATCATACTCATTGTCTTTCTTCTGACCTGTCGTAACTCTTCCCGATTCATTCGAACGATATCTTTACCGTTGATGAGAACCTGTCCTGCAGTTGGTTCAATAAGACGGTTCAATAGTCTTACCACCGTCGATTTGCCGCTACCCGATAAGCCCATAATGACAAATATTTCACCAGCTTCAATGGAGAAGTTGACCTGATTAACCCCTACTGTTAATTTTGTCTCTTTCGCAATACGTTCCTTAGTCCAACCTTGCTGTAGCAAAGGAAACGCCCTTTTAGGGTCATTACCGAATACCTTACTTAACGATTTAACTTCTATAATCGCCATCTATATGCCCCCTTCAGTCAATCCAAATCTAATATATGGCACTTATATAGTGTAGACTTCATCAAAAATAGGGTCAAAATGGAGAATCGAGCGTATAGTACGTACAGTTTTAACTTTACGTACTATATTAACTGTATGCTCCGTTTAACTTACAATTCCTTCTTTGCTGTATTCTTTACTTTTCAAACACTTTTTTTTACAATGGATGCTGTGGATATTGTTTCCGCTCATCGCAAGCGTTATTCAAGGGAGTGTACGATATGACAACATTTGATGGATTAACTGAAGAGCAAGCTAAAGTGATCGAGAAATCGCGTCAGCGCGTTATGGATTCTATTGGAACAAATATGGATCTATATGGGGTCACAATGTCCATTGGTCATTTGTACGGAAATATGTACTTCCACAATGGTCCCGTCACGCTGGACGAGATGGGTCAAGAAATGGGCATGAGCAAAACAAGTATGAGTACGGGCATGCGTGCATTAGTTGATCTGAAAATGATAAACAAAGTATGGGGAAAAGGTTCGCGGAAAGATCTGTATGAAGTTGAACGAGACTGGCATCAGAACTTTGTTGATTTCTTCTCTATAAAATGGCGAAAATCTATGGAAATGAATATAAATTCTTTACACAAATCGTTAACAGAGCTTAGAAAGTTACAGGAACAGAACTGTGATAATGAGCAGCTGATTACCTATGTGGAAATGGACATAGAAAGAATGACCCACGCTGTTCAATACTATAAATGGTTAGGTCAATTCATCGACGCATTGGAAACCGGGAAAATATTTGATTGGATTCCAAAATTGGAGGAATAACTCCAGCTCTTTTATTCATTCCATCAAAAAAAGCCACCACTCTTGAATCATTCAGAGTAGGTGGCTTTTTAAGTTTAAGTAAATCAGTCCGGACGTTCAATAGAAAATAATTCACCCAACTTGGCGTATGAGGTACCCGCAAGCCGACTCACCGGTCTAAGGGAATGAGGATTAATATGCCCGTTCTCATACACCGATTCATCTATATGGAAACAGACTACACGTCCAATTAGTAGATCTGCTGTTGGAGATCCCTTCGTTCCTCCGAGTGGTATACAATGTTCAAGCGTGCACTCCATCCGAATCTTAGCCTCCGCTATGCCAGGGACTGCTATCTTGTCACTCGCCACAGGAGTAAGTCCTGCCAGAACAACTTCACTCTCTTCTGGTGGTAAATTGGCTGCTGTCTCGTTAATCTGGTGAATATAGGATTCATCAGATATATGAACAACAAAGGCCCCTGCCTCTACCGCATTTCGAGCTGTATCCTTTGGTATTCCGTTCTTTCGCTGTACAGATATAGATATTAAGGGAGGATCAGCAGTGACAACATTGAAATAACTAAACGGTGCAGCATTCAAAACGTCTTTGTTTGAGAGCGTTGTTACAAATGCCACGGGTCTTGGAATAATGCTACCAATTAGCAGTTTATAGTTATCACGTTCGCTTTGTTCTAATGGATCGATAGAAATCATAATGATTCCTCCTCTCTAAATAAGGATCTCCTCAGGTTTACTTATCATTGTATCAAAACTGTTTATAACTCACGAATTCAGCAACAGGTTTACGATACCCTCGTGGTCTTTGACTTGCTCATTTGTATATCTCCCTTTATCTATTATCTAAGTAATACAGCGTCAAGAGAGTAATCCCCCGCACCTATGAAAGCCAATCCAATAGCAACTGCAATCAACAATACATTGTATTCATACCCATTCGCTGTAGCCCAGTAGCCATTTGCACCATGTACTTTAATAATAGCTCCAAGCATCGTCGCGATGATCAGGATAGAACCAACTACGGTGAACAACCCTGTAACGAACAATAACCCTGCAACCAACTCCATTAGTCCGGCCATGACAGCCATCACAACACCAGGTTTCATCCCCATGGATTCCATCCAGGCACCCGTTCCCTTAGGTCCATGACCGCCAAACCAACCGAACAACTTTTGTGCACCGTGCCCCATATAACTCAACCCAACAACCAACCGTATAATCAACAACCCTACTGCGATACTCATTTGTAATTCCTCCATATTTTCGTATTTGGTTAGGATATCCGTTAAACCTACAAGCTATATTATCTTAACATTAAGATAAAAAATCAAAAAAATTTATCTCCCTGTTTCTAAGCTTGTTACCTCCACACCATTTAATCTTAATTTAAAGATACTTTATATTGAGGTATTAGTCAACATTTTTTATATATTTTTAAAAAAAAGATAGTAGCCCCTTTCTCTATCCGGTGACTACTACCTTTACTCTTTATCTCATATGTAACGCTATAAGTATAAAGGGAAGAATTACCGCATACCTGAATGCCCGCTGAAAGTTATGGGATTAACTATGTTCCTCAGGGCTATTTATATTCCGGAATACTTCTCTAGCATGGCTTGTCAGTTCTTCTCCATCGATCCAACGCACATCCACTTTTTCCAAAAGTCTCATGACGCTAAAATGACCTTGCTCCAAAGCATGATAGATGGAATCTTTCATCCTAGCATTAAAAATAGAAACGATTGGATGTTGTATACCGTCCACTTCCACTGCGAGAACATCTTCACCCGTATAGCTTGCAACAAGTTGCTCCATGACATCCCTGCTTATATAGGGCATATCACAAGGTAATACTACATACCGATCTGCTTGAAAAGCATTCATGACAGAGTATATTCCCGCAAGGGGGCCACATCCCATATATTCACTTACATCCACGATCACGTTCAGCCCTTCTCTAAATCGCTCTAGAAACTCTGGGCGAGCTACCAATACTACTTGATCACTCACCGTCGATATAGCTTCATTGGCAATCTCATAATAAAACTTACCTTCTTGTTGCACAAATGCCTTTGGAGAACCATAACGCCGCGATAATCCACCCGCCAAGACAATACCTACTGTATTCATGATCTGCTCCTCTATGGCTATTTCATTATTAGTATTCCTTCATCCACTACTATAAAACGAACTATTCCGTTTGCAAAGTATCTACTTCTACATACTAGTGAAACAACCCATTTCATAGATTATTCTATTCATGAAAGTTTAATAACTATGGCACAATGGGTAATCTGTATAAGAGAAACTATGAATGAGTGCTCATATGAGTGGTAAATTGGACATGCTATTACACAAAAGGGGATTACACATATGAATCGCAATAATACGATGATGCAATTTTTTGAATGGCATGTTAATGCAGACGGAACACATTGGAAACGTCTTAAGGAAGCTGCGCCCGAATTGAAGAAAAAAGGAATTAGTACCGTATGGATTCCACCTGTCACCAAGAGTCAATCTAAGGATGACACAGGTTATGGTGTATATGATTTATACGATCTCGGAGAATTCGACCAAAAGGGGTCCGTTCGCACGAAATATGGAACAAAACAGGAATTAGAAGATGCTATCACTGCCTGTCACGATCAAGGACTTGCCGTTTATATAGATGTAGTCATGAATCATAAAGCGGGAGCAGATGAGACAGAAACCTTCAAAGTTATTGAAGTAGATGGCAATGATCGTACGAAAGATATCTCCAAACCCTTTGATATTAAAGGCTGGACAAAATTCACATTCCCAGGACGAGGGGATAAGTACTCATCCTTTAAGTGGAATTCGGAACATTTTAACGGAACTGATTATGATGCGGCTAAAGAGCGAAGTGGTGTTTTTCGAATCTTGGGTGAGAATAAACATTGGAATGAGAATGTTGATAATGAATTTGGGAATTACGATTATTTAATGTTCGCCAATATTGATTACAATCACCCTCAAGTGAAAGAAGAAATGATCTCCTGGGGCAAATGGCTTGCAGAAACGTTATCGTGTGATGGCTATCGCTTAGATGCGATCAAACATATTAATCATGATTTCATTAAGGAATTCGCAACTGAAATGACTAAAGAACGAGGAGACGACTTCTATATGGTGGGCGAGTTCTGGAACCCAGAGCTCTCTGAATGTCAGCAGTTTCTAGATACGATCGACTACAAACTGGATCTATTCGATGTCTCTCTTCATTATAAATTAAACGCAGCTTCAGAGGCGGGTAGTTCGTTTGATCTCAGAACTATTTTTAACGATACGCTCATTAGCTCACACCCCCAAAATGCTGTAACATTCGTAGATAATCATGATTCACAACCTAATGAATCACTTGAATCTTGGGTGCAGGATTGGTTTAAACAAAGTGCCTATGCGCTAATTTTGCTAAGACAAGATGGTTATCCAGTCGTCTTTTACGGAGATTATTATGGAATTGGTGGCGATCAACCACTGAAAGGAAAACAATCAGCCATTGATCCCTTGTTATACGCTCGTTACCATAAGGCCTATGGGAAGCAGATAGATTATTTCGATCATCCCAATACCGTTGGATGGGTCCGGCAAGGTATGCAAGAATTTGAGCATTCTGGTTGTGCGGTTGTCATCTGCAATGGCGATGCTGGAGAAAAACGAATGTGTGTTGGAGAAGATCATGCAGACGAAGAATGGGTTGACCTAACTAACTCGAGAAAGGAACGTATTACCATTGAAGCTGATGGTTTTGCAACATTTCCAGCCAATGGTGGTAGCGTATCTGTATGGGCATACCCAGACAATGTATAAGTAGTTAAACTAAAAAGGGGATGTCTCGTAACCTACGTAATAAGGCTGCGGGACATCCTCTTGTTCGATATAAGCTGGAGTGTCTATCTATTTCACAATGGTTCCTCCAAGACTTCTCGATGTTCCTGGCTCCATTCTATGCGAAAAATTAATGATGCAACATTCTAATGTAACTTACCGTCTAAGATGATGTAAGCCGAATAGAAATTTAATCCATTATGACATCCTAAAAACCATTGGAGGAATGACAACGTGAACCACATGTTAAAAGTATTAACAACAGCATCTATCCTAACGATGATAGCTATCCCGGTGGCAGCAAGTGCACAGGACGTAGCTACGCCAATTCAATATGGACAAGAATCTACAATAAAGATAGTTCCTGGTACAATGGGTCAAATAACCGATTTCGTGAACGATAAAACAGGTAAATTCATTACAGTAACAGGTCGTGGCCTTAGCTTCGCTGATCAAAGCGAAATCATTCTATCCATTACAAAAGACACTAAAATTTTCGATTCTAAAGGTAAAATAGTACCTTTAAAAACGATTATTGATGAGAAAAAAGTTGTAAAAGCATTCTACGATCCTAAGATTACGAAGAGCCTTCCAGCAATAGGAACAGCGCTAACCCTGATTGTTAAAGACCAGAGCTTTACTGGAATTAACGGAACAGTATCTGATGTTAATGACAGTAGCATCACGGTTACAGGAAAAGATATCTATTCCGAATTGGAAGATAGTATTGTACTTCACTTTGATGACCGTGCACAGATCATGAGCCAAGATGGAAAAACCATTGAAGCAAGTTCGATCAAACCAGGTATGACTATCAAAGCATTCTATGGCCCTGCTGTGACGATGAGCCTTCCTCCTCAATCCACAACGAACTATGTCGTGGTAGACACTACCGCTGAAGAAACGGTTCCAGCGAAAGCTCCTGGTACATCTGGCGTGATAACGAATATCCAAGATAACAAGTTCACTGTGATTGGGAGTCCTATGGAGCAAGGTGGCGTGAACTATGTGATATTGAAGGTTGATAAGAACACTCAAATTTTTGACCAGAATGGAAATTCATTAACACAAGACGCGTTAAAATCGGACCTTCTTGTCGATGCTTATTATGGTGAAGTAATGACGATGATCTATCCAGCTCAAACGCATGCTGATAAAATAGTTGTGAAAGAAACACACTCCAATAAAATTGAAGGTACCATCGTTGCTTCTGAAGAAACAACAAAAGGCCAAGTATATGTCAACGTTGGTTCTGACTCAAGTATCAACAATGATGTCATTCTCAACATTACAGATGATACAACTGTAATTGCAGATATGGGTGGAAATGAATTGAAAGCAGGCATGAAAATTGTCGCTTACCATTCCCCAATGATGACTAAATCATTACCCGGTATCACAAATGCTGAAATTGTAGTCGTAATCTCTGGCAATATAATATTGCCTCAATAATCATGTTACATGCCAATATATTAAAAAAACGAACCGATCTATTGAGATCGGCTCGTTTTCTTTTTCATGTCATAATCATATAAATAATGATTATTTATTTTTTCTTAAACAGAGCAACCGTAAAATGGATTGCTTCTAATACCTCTTTTACAAAAGGAACATTCTCAGGCTCCCACTCCGATGGACTATCCATTCCATATTCATCGACGTACTCCATTAATTGTGCCGCCGCTTCCTGTAGTTGAGCTCCTTTGACCGCAGATTTACCTCTCAACACCTGGACCGAGAGTTTCATGGCTTTGGACGTTTCCTTAATAAAAGGGAATTCATCCTTCTCCCAAGCCTTCGCGTCGTCCATGTCATATACGGATATCCATTTCTCTAGTAACTGTGCAGCTCTCTTCTCATCCATTCGACTCATACCATTGTTCTCCATTCTCGTGATCTATTGATATAGGATTATGCCTTGTTTCCATCCATTTTACCATGCTACTACCCTTGGATTCGCATTTTTTTTGCTTTTCTAGACTTTTACGGATATGGTTGAGGTGAAAGATCTATTAGACGCTATGAAGGATGGGAAATTATTGAAACAAAATATTCAACAACCGGAATTTATATATACTTTTGCATGTAGTGCAGATGAGCAATCTTTATACAGCTTGGAAATGCGCTCCCTATTTGGGATGGAAACTGATTCCTATATTATGAAGAGCTCCATTGATATCGATCCAAATCGAAGTCCATTTATTAAAGAGCAAATAGAAATCATGTACGAAGGCGATCAAATGTCCGATATTCTGAAGCAAGTGGAAGAGATTGTTCTTCATGATTCGACATTCAAAGTCATATTCATTAAGATTAATGACCTAGCTTCAGCGGACAAAATATCCTACGAGGAAAGACGTCTCATCGAACGAGATTTAGGATTACATATTGAGGGCGAAGCAGATGTACACAATCCAGATTATGTATTTGGAATTGTTGCCTTAGGGGGTCGCTGGTATTTCGGAAAATACCGTAAAAATGACGCCTTATGGTTCCTTCATATGAAGAAGCCGCGCAACTATTCAATTGCTCTAGGTACACGTCTCGCAAGAGCAGTGGCTAATATTGCTGTTCCAGCACCAGTAGGATTGAAAGTAATCGACCCTTGTTGTGGGATCGGAACGGTGTTAGTGGAAGCACTCTCCATGGGTATCGATATTGTAGGCCGCGACATTAATCCACATATCGTCCAGGGCGCAAGAGAGAACATCGCTCACTTCGGATATGTAGGTGAAGTCACCTTTGGCGACATTTCCGACGTATCTGAGATGTACGATGTAGCGATCATTGATATGCCTTACAATCTATTCTCTACAACAACACCCGAGGAACAATTATCTCTCCTTAAGAATGCCCGCCGTTTCACAACTAAGGTGGTTATTATTACAATTGAAACCATTGATGACATGATTAAAGAAGCAGGTTTTACAATTCAAGATCGATGTGTAGCCAAAAAAAGATCATTCTCCAGACAAATTATTGTCTGTTCCTAATGTTCTCCACCACGCCGAAATAGGATAGTTGGATGATCCAATCCCGACAATCTCCCCAATTCCTGTCCAAACCATATGCCATGAGCTTGTTGGGTCGCTTCTATCCAAAGAGAAATGTAAAGCAATCATATATTTAATTCCAATTATAGATGAACTATATAGATTATTATGATCATATTTGAAAAACGTAATCACAAAAGAGATGCCCATATCATATGGACACCTTTACTTAGAACTTATTCACTACTGCTTTCTTCCTCCTATTCACAGAAAATACGCCTAGATTCTAGGATCCAACCTAGTCGTGTTAGTTATTGTCCTTAAACAACAAAAATCCCAAATCCTTAAATCAGGATTCGGGATTTTTTATATGGAGATCATCAGCCCCTAGAATTTAATAATTCCAGCTGAATGAAGGAATACGAATACAACTAGGATCGGTGCGACAAATCGTAACATGAACAACCATAAACGAAACCATACTGCAGTGAGGCCTGCTTCTTCTGCCACACCCTTCCAGAAGTATCCTGCAAATATCGTGACCATGAGTCCTCCCAACGGTAACAATATGTTAGAAGCCACAAAGTCAATCCAATCGAAGAATGGCTTACCCCCGAAGGTTAACCCTGGTGAAACTCCCAAGGACAAGGCAGCAGGAACACCTAATATGAAGCATCCGACAATAAAAATCCATACGGACCGAGTTCTACTCCATCCAAAGCGATCCATAGCGTATGCTACCGGTACCTCTAACAATGACACTGCTGAGGTTAACGCTGCGATAGCTAGCAAGATAAAAAAGAAACCCCCAACAATGGAGCCGAAGGGCATCGCTGAAAATGCAGCAGGCAATGCAATAAATACGAGTCCCGGGCCTTGTCCAGGATTTAGTCCAAAAGAAAAAGTGGTCGGGAAAATAATCAACCCGGCGATAAGCGCATAGAGAAGATCACCTGCTCCAATAGCTAATGTTGCCGTTCCAAGTGATTGACGTTTCTCGACATAAGAACCATAGGTAATCATGGTCCCCATACCAAGGGATAATGAGAAGAATGCATGCCCTAACGCTACAAGCGTGGACTCGGTTGTCAGTTTTGAAAAGTCAGGATTAAGAAAGAATGACACACCAGAACTTGCACCTGGTAATGTTAAAGCGCGAATCATTAATGCAACTAGTAGAATAAACATTCCAGGGATTAGAATCTTGTTGAATTTCTCAATTCCCCCAGAAACCCCTTTAACCACTACAGCGCCTATAAGTACTAATACGATGGCCTGCCAAAGTATTGGCGAGTTGCTATCCATGAATCCATTGAACATGACGGTGAAATCTGTATTCGGAACTAATTTACCACTAAACGATTGCACCGCATAATGAAGAGTCCATCCTGCAACAATAGCGTAGAAAGACAAGATGACAAATGGTGCTACCACCGAAATCATGCCTAATCCGCCCCATATTTTTTTCCCGCTTAATTTAACAAAAGAAGAGGATGCACTTCCACGGCCACCTCGACCAATTGCAAGCTCTGCGAGAAGGACAGGCAGACCTACAATCACTAAACATACAATGAATAGTAAAAAAAATGCAGCCCCACCGTATTGTCCTGTAATGTATGGGAATTTCCACATGTTACCCAGCCCGACGGCACTCCCGATCGCTGCAAGTATAAATCCCGATGATGAGAACCGTTCCCCTTTACCATTAGATAAATCCTGATGATCCTGTTGCGAATTCTTCATGATTACCCCCCGATGTTATAAGCCTTAGCATAATACTAGGATCTCTCTATTAAACACACGTATTATACTAAACAAAGATACGAACCGTATACGTTGAATATTATAATATTCCTTGCTATTCTATTTTGTTTTATGCCAATAGTAAAAAGGAGTCGACCCCATGATTAGAGTTCACTCCTTCATAACTATACTCGATATGGCTCAATCGTTATTCCCTATGTCTTAAGCTTCATCTTTTTAACCAATAAAACAATCAAAAGTAAAGCTACCACAACGATAATGGTATTAAACCATAATCTCTGTTGTTGCCACCAAGCTGGATCCTTGTCTGCAGTTGCAGAAACTTGGGATTCCACTTGTGCACTTAACTTTCCAACTACAACGCCTTCTTGCTCGATATGGATCTTGAAATTGACAATATCGTATTGGGATTCCGATGCAGAGGCATTCCCGTAAAGTAATGTATAAGGGCCTTCACCTTTATCCTCGAACACTACCTTATCAAGGATATATTCAATTACAACTCCCGTAATATTTAATGGTGCATCATCTAGATTATTAATTTGTATTGTGTAGTAAGGATTCCTGATTGAGCTCGCCGTTGCGATGGTATAATTCCTAATCCACCAGTCTTTGAATTCCACATTATATATATTCTGTTCCCCAACCGTATCAAGCCTCATGCCCTGATCATCATAAAGTTTATATGACCTTGTGAAGTTACTATTGTCCACTCGTAATAGTGTTTCGTTAATTCGAAGACGACTCGAATTGTTTATAACGATTTGAGTATATCCATCCTCCTGCTTCAGTTCAAAAGATGCATCGCCAACCTTCTTGTAGTCCATCCATTTGAAGTCTTTCGTATTATGAACCAACTGTAATCCTGGGAATATTAATTTCTCCACATTATTCCTTACGATTAATCGATAATATTCATATTTGTAAGCTGTACCCAATGGAATACTATCCTTCACCAATTGGTCTGTTCGGTATAGTTCGCCCCCATTAATATCTAAAAATTCCCACCTGTTGCCATCGTAACTGCCCTGCACCTCAATATACTTCAAGAAATCTACCTTCGGTAACTCTAATGTTAGAGTATTCCCTTGAATATCCACATTCTCTGCCTTTGGCGTGATCTTATAATCCAATATAGAATCTCCATCTTTCATGGCTGTATGGACCAATGAAGAGGAATACGTTACGGTCTTCTCCTTAGCTTCTCCATAGCCACTATCGATATAATAAGGGACGTACTGCCCCTTATGATTGACAATACGTAGGTCACGCAAATCATCATCTGCCCCAGCATACACTTCTTCATCTAGAAAAAAGGCCTGATATGGACCTTCACCCTGCATTTCAATCCCCTTCGAGTAGCGCCATTCTTGCTCCTGACCTTGTTCAGTTGCGACAATCACATCGTTGCCCACGAAAGTACACATCCACAGCGTTACCGCCACGATGAGACTAGCTCTTCGAATCTGCTTCCACTTCTTCGTTCGCATGAGTCTCCCCCATTCTGCTCGATACTTTCTGATAGCCATAAGAAATACCAAGCAACACGATTCCGAAAGTAAAATAAGCGATAATTGTACTACCCGTCGATAATAATCTCAGATCATTCAATATTAATTTCCCAGTTGCCGCGAGCGTCAATCCTAATCCGAACCGTCTAATGTACACATATCTATAACGGAATCCGAATGTAATGTACAAGATAGCCAGGAATAGATATAGCAAACTGAAGATCAACCCGATCTCTTCCATCTGAAATTGAACCACTAGGAAAGACGTTAATATACCCAGTAAATATACCCCTAGAGCTACCGGATAGATCTCAATACTCTTATACTGCTGACTAAGGAATGATATTAACACCTCACGTATGCTAAAGAATACCAATACATTAAATCCAACTAAAATCCCCAATGCAACATATTCCGTTGCAGAGTTATAAGCATAATTCGACTGTAATGCTGGGGTAGTTAATGTAACTACGATACATACCAGGTAACCGACCCCGTATAAGAACATCATGTAGTATTTCACTACGCGGTCATACAGCACCTTAACCTTAGAGAATGCGTAGGCAAGCCCAATGGTTACTGTCGCAACTAAAAGGAATTTATAGAAATCATAATGACTGAATTCTCTCGGTACCCATGTATTATACATATTCTCCATCTCATACAGGAGATAAAACCACACGTTTAGTAACGTAGCATATTTAAATACCGTAACGATCTGAGCTTCATACGGACGACTGAAGAGTCTACCCTCCCGCTGTTGCTGAACAGCATAGAATAACGTAACCACCACCATTCCTGCGGTGACGAAGCTGTATTTTATTACATAGAAGGTATCATTGTAATCAAACAATAAGACATTGCCCAATAGATCTACATAGAGGAATGCCCCTAGACACAACGTTAGAATGCCCCAGCCAACTTTCTCTAACTGCTTAAACCGATTAAGACTACCGTAGATTGTTAAAAGAACACCTTCGACAAGCCAACCCATCGAAATCCACTCTGCTCCGAACTGGAATGGAATCATAAGTACCGCAAAAGTAAGTGATGTGGCATAGAATAATAGTGTTGTTTGTTTCTCTTGCTGCATGAACTTCTCAACGAATTTACCCAACCCGATATAGACAAGACAGAAGACCAATGCTAATAATCCTTGGAAATTCTCCAAGTGCGGCTCACCAAACAAGACATACATCATCACACAACTAATGAACGTATTTAAGGCCAGCAGTGTGAAATCCCACCATGACAACTTCATCTTATACTTAAATGAGTATCCTAACGTGATACCTAGATACATCGCAAATGTAATGCCCACATAACCCATACTTATAGGATTGCTAACCGATAACCACACCAGAGCTATCATAGAAGGAACATTAAATAAGAAACTGATGTAATTGACGATGACCCAACGCTTTTTAAATGAGACAAGTAGAATGGATACGTTCAATAAGAACAAATAACCCATAGCCACGTATACTGCATTCCCCTCAAGTCCGTAAGCCCACATATATGAGAATAACGGTAGATACCCTCCTACAAGACCCAGTGAAATGATACTCCGCGAGTGATACCTTAAAGACAACAGTACTGCCGTTAACGATACTAATACAGATAACAATAGCCCCACGTTCATATCTATAATCTTGAGCAAAAAATAACTATAAAAGATCGACCCATACAATACAGAAACACCGCCACCCAATAACCCTAAGGCGAACGTCTGTCTCTGCTTACGGAATAGCCATTCTCCACCCACAAGCATGATGACACCAAGCAGGAAAAAGGCACTGCCTTTCATATAACCATTGAACCAAGTCGAATATGTATATTTAAAACTAACGCCTACAGCTAAAATAATAAGCAAGATAGCGACCTTATTTAGCCAGTTCAATCCGATTTTCATTTCGAACTGATTCTGCTTGATTCTCTTCTGCATCACTTCTTCGGTTACTTCTTCTGAAGCAAATTGATCTAACCCACCCTTTACAACATGATGAAGTTTCTGCTCATCTTCTCGTAGTCGTTCACGGTGAAGCATAATCTTATGATTTAACTCGTCAGAGATCTGCGTAAGCTTAAGCGCCATCTCTTCTTCCTCTTCCTTCAAGTGGCTGGATGTTCGCTCAAAGAGACGCTGAACCGCAGTCTTTGTCTGGAACTCGAAGGCTCTTAGCCGATTCGAATGACCCTCTGCACGATTTGCAAAATAGGTATTCAACTTCTCCCGTGATACGTTAATGATATTCAATTTCTCGTTAACGATCTGCTCTGTTAAAGAAGTACGAAGCTTCACGTTCTCTTCTTCCAAATGGGTTACTTTCTTCTGTAACGTTGTTAGTCGAACCTTCTGTTGCTTATGTTGCTCTTGAAGTTGTTCATTCTCATGGACTAAATCGTGCGTCTGATATTCATCAATTAAGATCTGAACTTCTCTCGTCAATTGGTTCTGACTGTCTTGAATGTGAAATAGACGATCTTTGAACTCCTTCATGTGTTCCCTCCATTGTGGATTCATGGTAATATTTCCATTTTACTATATATAACAATCAAAAATAGAATTATTTAGGAAGTAACTTTCCTTTTGTCTTGCGAGTGATGACCTCTACCAAACAAAAAAAAGGCGCCGTCCATAGCTTATAAGCCTTGGACTGCGCCCTCTTGATATATAACCTTACTGAGTTGCTTTTCTAAATCCGGAAGCGACCGCTTCCTGATCCGTGCAGAACATCATCTCTGCTTTGGTCTCGTTATAACTTTTACCACCGGGTACATGATATATTTTTTCATTCCGAGCATTAATATTACCTTTGATCTTAGGATTACTACAAGATTTAATCTTGTCTTGTTTACCCCATAATCCGACTTGGTTATCCTGTGCTTCACTTTTTAATAGTGAAAACCTCTTCGTATATAGAACATCAGGAGGAAGCGACATCGTATTCGCATACCCCTTAACAATCAACGTTTCGTTGAACATGACTGAGTCACCTTCTATAAAGACAAAACGTAACAGTCGATCATACTTATCTGTGTCACTTACATCCTTGAATAAATACACGGTCTTGCTCTCCAGTTGTTGCTTGCTGAAGTCACTTGCTTCTTGCCCATAATATTGGGCTTCACCAAATACTTCAGGTGTATTCATACCAATCATGCGCACCTTCTGACCGGAATTGGTCACAAAAGTATCTCCGTCAACGATACGCTTGATAGTTGTAACCTCATACTCTTTATCTTTCAACTCAGGATATTCTCTAACAATCTCGGTAACAAATGCGTCTTCGTCATTTGCTACAGTGCCCATATTGGTACATCCTGAGATGAAGATGGAGACTAATAAACCGATATAAAGAAAGATTCTCATCGTCATTCCTCACTTATTCCTGCGATAGCTCTTCACTAATTGATGATTTATCGACTACTTATTCGCTACATGCACTTTTAACAATTTACCCTTAATCGTTGTATTCTTCATCACTTGAATGACATGTTGACCTTTACCATTCAATATCTCAACGTAAGACACGTTATCTTGAATCGTAATAATACCGATATCATCCGCAGATACGCCTTCAATCTTAGCAATGGTACCGACGAAGTCTACCGCTCTAATCTTCTTCTTCTTTCCACCGTTGAAATATAGCTTGGTAATCCCTTTATTTAATTGCTCATTCTTATCTTGCTTCAAGATAGGCTCAATTCCAATTTTGCCTTGGAAGGCATCCTTATTACTCGCAACTTCTTCTTTCGTGGGAACACTTTTCTTAGGAATAGCAAATCCAATATAACTCTCAATCTCATGCAGAAATTTCTCTTCATAAGGAGTTACGAACGTGATGGCTTTCCCTGTTTTACCCGCGCGACCCGTTCTTCCAGTACGGTGAACATAACTTTCCTTCTCCATAGGAAGATCATAGTTGATGACATGTGTGATGTTATCAATATCAATGCCTCTCGCTGCTACATCTGTAGCGACTAAATAGCGGAATTGGCCCCGTTTGAAGTCATTCATGACTTCGAATCGATCCTCTTGGATCATGCCACCATGGATTTTGGAACACGTATAATTGGCATTCGTTAATTGCTCAGTCACCTGATTCACATGTTCCTGCGTCCGGCAGAAAATAATACAGCTATCCGGATTCTCAACAACCGTAATATCTTTCAGTAAGCCGAATTTCTCTGATTCTCTGACTTCATATAAAGAATGCTCAATCGTATCTGTAGTGAGCCCCGTAGCTTTAATCTCAATCATCATCGGATTACTCATATATTTGTAACAAAGTTTCTCTACATCTTGAGGTAACGTAGCCGAGAACACCATCGTTACTCGTTCTTTAGGAAGTTTCTCAATAATCGATCCGACCTGCTGAATGAATCCCATATTCAACATTTCATCGGCTTCGTCAATGACAAGGTATTCTAAGCGTTCTAACGCAAACGTACCACGTTCAATATGGTCCAATACGCGTCCGGGCGTACCTACAACCACATGACTTTTTTGCTTCAATTCAGCCGTTTGTTTCGCATAAGGGGTCTTACCATAAAGCGCTGTTGCTTTAATCCGTTTGTATCGACCAATATTCGTAATATCTTCTTTCACTTGCGCAGCAAGCTCACGCGTAGGCGTTAAGATTAATGCCTGTGGTTTGTTCTCGTTCCAATCAACCAAGTCACAGATCGGTATTCCAAAGGATGCTGTCTTTCCGCTCCCTGTCTGTGATTTCACAACAAGGTCCTGTCTCTTGAGTGCCATTGGAATAACTTCACGTTGCACCTCAGTCGGATTGTTATATCCTAAGCTATCGAGTGCTCGTACGATTTCTTCACTTAATGTATAGTCCTTAAAACTTTGCTCGCTCATGTAGTAACCTCATCTATTCTAAAATTATTGTTATGGAAGCTCAGCACTACAACCAGTGCTTAACAAAAAGCCATCTATAATGACCGCTACGATAACGGATTGTCCTTCCGATCGCTGTTGCCCTCAGATTTCTTGATTATATACCGGTTCACGGTAGAAATCAGAGGGCAAAGGCGAACGCTATCGCTTCTCCAAGACAATTCCGTCACCTCCGCTAGGTTTCAGCATAATCCATCTTTTTGCAAGCACGAGTTATGGGTAAGAGCCCTTATGGACATATGTTTCCACGAATCATCTATCACATATTCCCCATTATACTCGAAAAGGAGAAAATACTTTAGTGATTCCATGGGAAATAGCCGAAATTAGCTTATAAGGCTACCCTCGGCTTCATCAGAAATTAAATACCGCCTATTGCAATCTAATAGATATATTTATTTCGCAGCTTTATCAGTTCGAATTTCGTCAGGAATGGAATGAACCATAAGCCGTTTATTTCTTAATTGAGCAGGCGACTCCAAATTTATCTTATTCCTCCAAATGTCACCTCTTTTTCGCCTACTTTAAGAACCATCTTATCCTTATTCGCCTTTGTCGTTACCGTAACCGTTTTATTTTTTGAATTCCAGTCTAAATTAAGATTTAACTTTCTCATGGAATCTAATGAGACCATTGTTTTTCCATCAATCACCACAGGTGGTGAATCTGAACTAACGACTTCACTATTAATAATAAGGCTAACCTGTGATCCTGCATATATTGGTATTGAACTACACAAAAATACTAAACACATTACTAATAAAGTACTTATCGTTTTTTTCATATTCTTTCACTAACCTCCATTTTTAGACTCTAATTATATTAGACGCAACTACATATAGAAGTGTTATACAAATCAAAATATATATTACGTACTATTAAGTCAATAGGAAACTAGGCCTTGAATTATATTTGATTCTCAAAGTAACTACCATTTAAATTCTTATACTATAACTAATAAATTTAACTCAGAAGCCCTCGAAAATTTATTTAAATGAGTCATACAATTATGTTGGAGACTGAATAATCGGTCTCTATCCTTTTTCAGCGGGAGGTAGTTTATGAAAAAAAGTAGAATCCTTTCAATTTCACTGATATTTTTATTTTGATAGTTGTATTAGTCAGATCACAGCAAGAGATTGCTAGCGTTAGGCTTGTGTCCGAAACAACGGAAATCACTTATACTGACAGTGAAAGCATCCAAATCTTCGAAGATGCTATAAGAACTGTAAAAAAAGTACGCGGGTCTGTTGATGTGGGTGGTCCACCAGATTATCGAATGACTGTTACTTACGCTGACTCTAAGGTTGATGAATACAGCCTTTATATGGATTTCAAAACTAAAGATGGCTACCTGATTAAAGATAGCCATAGCGAAAAGATGCTGGATTTAAGAACTAAGAATTCGGCAGAACTAGCTGATCTGTTAAGTCAAGAAAAGAGAGAATAATATTTGATATATTCTTCAAAAAGCCATATGTGTACATCTTTTGTGCAGAACTAATGTGCAGAACTAAACGGAAGCTGCGCCCAGCATGGGCGCACTAAAAAGGATCCGCTGTTCACAGCGGATCCTTTGAATTATACGAATCATTGCCACTCCTCAAATTGAGGCCACACTCACTTTAACTGTCCGTTAATGCCTACCGCTGAACCGTTTGATCGCTTCCTCGGTCACCGGCGTAAAGAGGTTAACTAGGTTGCCGTCGGGATCACGAAACAGCACAGCACGGTTCCCCCAAGGCATCGTGGTTGGTTCCTTTACCCATTCGTCGATAAACGGCTTCAAGCGCTCATATTCGGCATCGACATCGTGGACACGGAACTCGAGGATAACAGTGTGATTGTTGGCCGCCACTGCAGAGCCAGCGCCGAACAGTTGCACCGTCTGGGAGTGGCCAATCGCCAGGGTGCACGATGGCACAACAAGTTCAGCAAAGACGGGCGCGGGGCGTTCCGCCGAAACACCCATGACTTTCTCGTAGAACTCGACGAGACGATCCACGTCGTCGGTAATGATGCGTACAGAAGCAAAATTCATAAGATCCATCCTTCCTATAATAAATGATACATTTCAAGTAACCTTATTGATTATATAAAAACACTACTGACAACATTATGTCAGTAGTGTTTTAACATTTTTCTGGGCTTCCTTCCTCATGAATTCGAGCCATTCGTCTTCCATGCAACAATGAAAAAACCGTGCTTTGGCCAACAAGCCAAACACGGTTTCTCTTCGATTGACTTCATATTTCAGGTTCGCCTCATATTACTCTTCAGTTTAATTTCACTTCGTAATCAACATAATCAAAGAACGCCGAAGTCTTACTATCCTCACCATTACCCGTTGCATAACATCCAATAAGTGCTCCTGTGAATCCACCATTTCGTTCTGGCGATACGATATGGGCTGATGCGCGCGCAAGCGAGATCCAGTTCGATCCATCGATGCAATAAGCCAACTCATATTCATGTTCATTCGAAAGGATTTGAAGGCAAATATGATCTTCTGCCACAGGCACCTCTCCCAGTAATGTGAGCTCCCCACGATCAACCGCGACTGCCATTAACATTCGTCTGCCATCGATTCTGCGAATTCCGAAGGTAATATGCCCTTGTTCGTTCAGCCTTACCGCAAGTCCCGCTTCCTCACCATCGGTTTGAGGTGCGAAGACTAACGCTGTTGATACGTTCGTTCTTAGATGCTGTTGCCGAACACCGACGAATAGGGAGACCTCAGCATCACGAAGCGAATGTTTATTCCCTTTTAGCGCCATATAACCAGGTCGTTGACTCAACGATACTCGTTCTTCTTGCACTGTACGGATAAATGCCCAACGAAGGTCAAGCTCCTCGCTATCGAAGTCGTCTCGCCAACCTAACTTGCCAGAACCAACAGGATCAGTATATTTAGTCGTGGTTTCCCTTATTACATTGTCCGAACTCTTTTTTCCATCTAATAAAGATTCTTCTGAATTCCGACCTAGTCCTGCTACAGTCATCTTCA
Source organism: Paenibacillus sp. Y301 (assembly GCF_059445505.1). Lineage (NCBI taxonomy): Bacteria > Bacillati > Bacillota > Bacilli > Caryophanales > Paenibacillaceae > Paenibacillus > Paenibacillus sp. Y301. The sequence goes on from NZ_JCAIUL010000006.1 coordinate 31,114, forward strand.
ACGCTACCGTTCCCTCATTATTATCAATTGTTGGCCAACCATCTTCTGTCCAAGTCACAGGTGCAAGGAATGTTTCCCTACCAAGGACGCTATATTGCCCATCAACGGGACGTATTCCAAGAAACATCGCCCACCATTGTCCGTGTAAATCTTCAACCAGTTCAGCATGACCTGTATTCTGGATGGGATGATTAGGAAGAGAATTATGTGTCAACATCGGATGCGGCATCATTTCAAATGGGCCATTCGGTGTACTCGATCTGTATACTAAAGCACGATGATCAGATCCCGTTCCTCCACATGCGCAGATGAGATAATATAAATCATTGATTTTATAAAGATGGGGCCCTTCTGTCCAGACGCCACCATCACCATGCGCAACAATAACTGGCTCAGACAAGGCTCTACCTGTCTTAATATCAATCTCATATTGAATAATGTGTGATTCTTTATCTGCACCACGTTGGGCTGTTACATATACTTTTCCATCGTCATCAAACATGAGAGAAGGATCTATATTCGCATAGGGAACTGTAATTGGATCTGACCAAGGTCCCTCCGGTTTCTCCGCTGTAATATAGAAGTTACCAATCCCATAGACATCTGTCGTAATCAGATAAAAGAGACCCTCATGATAGCGTAGTGTTGGTGCATAGATGCCTTGAGAACTTTGTCTGGTGGACATATCAATCTGACTCTTACGAGCTAGCGCATGTCCTATTTGTTCCCAATGGATCAGATCCTTGCTATGAAATATCGGAAGACCCGGGAAATATTCGAATGAACTTACTGCCAAATAGTAGTCATCGTTCACACGAATAACGCTCGGATCTGGATAAAATCCGGATAAAACAGGGTTGTTGTACGTTATAGGGTTGCTCATTATTGGTTCACTCCTAAAGGTTACTACCTATGAATGTGATAGCTATCACTTTATCAGGATATTTTCAGCACGGTAGCTACAATCCGTGTTGACTATCAAATGAAACTTATACGTTCTTATTTTTCAATAAATGATTCTACCCTGCACATCAGGCACTCCCGATTTACGATAAAAGTACGTATTGATGACATCTCGCCATTGATGAGCATGCTCAGCCTGTTCTGCTAATCGTCCAGCTACTTGACTGAATCGATCCGTGTCCACCTTGTTCTGTAGTTCAGACCACTCTTTCTGTAGCTGTACAGCTTCTTCTGCCCCTGCGAAATGAGTATCATAAATATGCTGAATGACCGTCTTACCTGAATGTAAAAGATGCGTATAAGGCACGTGGTGGAAGAACAATAACAATTCATCTGGGCATGATTCAAGAGATTCATATACGTCTGCATTCTCACTGTAATACTGTACTGCATACCCTGTGCCGGTTGCTAATGTACGATCTACTCCAATCCCGTTTCGGTCAGCGAAATGGTACGTTCCCCAGCGCGAGTATTCATATCCATCAATGTCTGGGCCGTAATGGTAATGTGGTGTGACCATCCAACCTACACTTAGAGGCGCTGTATAACTCTCATATATAGGCCAAGATTTCATTAGCATGGCACATATCACATCCACCACCTGAGGGTCATTACCGAAGGAGAGCCGTACCCACTCTTCTGCAATCCCTTCCGATGATAAGTCTGGATTCCAGATGAGTCTGCCATATCCATATAGATTAGCCTGTGCTAACGTATGACCGGTCCAGTTCTCATCGTTCCCGATATTAGAGACTGCTGCTATACCACTGTACTTCATATTGAACACTGAACCATCTACTATATGTTTCACTTCAGCACCAGGTCCGTTAGCATACGTATCGAAATCGAGGACTGTCTTCCATTGAGGAACTAAATAACAGACATGTCGCTGCTGACCGGTATACTCTTGTGTAATCTGAAACTCTAACACCTGATTTGTCTGCTTCATGGCACCAAACAATGGCGAGACCGGCTCTCGTACTTGGAAATCCATTGGACCATTCTTAATCTGTAGAAGGACATTGTCTCGGAACTTACCATCGAGTGGACTGAAATGGTCATATGCCGCACGTGCCCGATCCGTAGAACGATCACGCCAATCTTGCATACAGTTGTATACAAAACATCGCCAGATCACAAGCCCACCATGCGGTGCTAGCGCATCTGCCAGCACATTCGCCCCATCGGCATGATCGCGATCATAAGTAAATGGACCCGGTCTATGTTCCGAATCTGCCTTAACTAGGAATCCTCCAAAATTGGGAATTTCCCGATATATCGTATCTGCCGTGTCACGCCACCATTGGCTAACTCCTTCATCCAATGGATCTGCCGTTGCAAGTCCACCCACCTGCATAGGAGCTGCGAAGTTAACGCTAAGGAACAGACGAATACCATATGCACGGAACACACTCGCTACTCGAGCCACATCAGGTAACAACTCATCCGTTATGAAACGTGTCTCTATCTCATGCACATTGACATTATTCATAGATATACTGTTTATTCCAACAGAAGCTAGCATCCGTGCGTAATCTTTCACTCTCTCTAAGTGAGCGGTGATCTCTCCGTTGTGATAAAAAATAGATGTCCCCGCATATCCCCGCTCAATGGAACCATCAGCATTATCCCATTGGTTAATCATTCGAAGTTGATTCTTTGGTTCTTCTAGTACATTAATATTCTCAGGGCGAACGCCGCTTGCGATTAGACGTAACAAGTGAAATACACCATACAATACACCTGAAGCTGAACCCCCAATGAGCATCAAGTATCTACCTTGTTCTGTTGACACGTACTGTAAACTAAACCCTTCTAAAGAAAGATCACGAAGCTCACGGTCTGTATTTCCTATGAATCTCTCATCCGCGCCTAGTTCAGTCCAGTTCGTTATTTCTGTAATGGTGCCTATCCGAATATATGAGTTCTCCACAGCCTTCGAGGTCACTTCCGGTTGAATACCTAACGAAGATGAGACGCCTTCTTCCAACTCACGTATTGCAGTAACCATGACCTCCGATGATTGATCTTCTACGACCAGATTGCTTAGAAGTTGTGCATACACTGTACGTAATTCTGAGTCCTTCACTTCGGCATGTTGTAGCCATGTTTTATATAAAGTACGTTCCATGCTATAGATTCCCTCCAATGATAGTCGAATTAGATGATGCATCTGGTACAAAACAACAGATGCCGGTCACAAAGACCGGCATCTCGATTAAATACGGCTATGCCGTCCTTCTTATTTGTCCTAACTATTAAACACAACATTTAGGATGTTCCTACTTACCTCACGATACTTTGGAACGCCGGCTTCGGCTGATGTAATTCATCGAACAGGAATGGCCAATTCTTTCGACCCCGTACTGGGAAGTTATCTAACCAAGTATAATCATCTGCTGCTCCCCAGAATGTCACTGAAGTAATCTCACTATGATATTCTCTCAATAATTTAAACATCACTTCATATCGTTGTGCTTGTAACTCTAGTAATGCTTCGGGTGCTACTGTCAGATCTCTACGCTTATCATCGAAGCGGAATAGGGAAACATCCAGTTCAGTTAGCTGTAATTGCAGACCCAGTGAGGCATACTTCTCAATCGCACGACGGATGTCATCTAATAAGGGATCGTACAGATTCCAATGGGCTTGTAGACCAACACCATGCACAGGTACATCTTGTTCCACAAGCGACTTCACTAACTTGTAAATCTTATCTCGCTTAAGTGGATTTGACTCGTTGTAATCGTTATAGAATAGTAATGCTTGAGGATCGGCCTCATGTGCATATCCAAACATCTTAGCAATAAAGTCAGGACCAACAATATCCAACCACTTCGACTTGCGGAGAAGTTCTTCACCTTCATCCGCTATCACTTCATTCACAACATCCCAAGCATAGATATCTTGCTTATAGCGACCTACAACGGTACTGATATGGGACTTAATTCGCTGAAGTACCGTTTCACGATCTGCCGTCTTCCCATCCTTATCTTCGAATAACCAATCTGTTGTTTGATTATGCCAGACTAGGGTATGACCCCGCATACTCATCTCATGCTTCCGCGCAAATGCTACCAATTGATCTGCAAGTTCGAAAGTATAGGTCTCCTCCGATGGGTGAAGACTCTCGAACTTCATTTCATTCTCAGCCGTAATGCTATTGAAATGATAGGCCAGTAGTTCCTCCTGACTTACGATGGTCTTTGGATTCACTGCTGCTCCGATTAGAAAGTCCTGAGCGAATACTTCTTTTAACTTAGGTTCATTACGAGTTCCTATGTTACCCATTAACCCTTCACCCCGCCAATGGTCATCCCTTGTACAAAGTACTTTTGTAAGAATGGATACACCATAATGATCGGAACGCTGGCAACTATTGTCATCGTAGCACGAATAGATGTTGGCGTTACTTGATTAGCTTGACTTGATGTTGAGAACATGGATGAATAATCCTGAGAGTTCATAGATGCACCTGAGTTCTGAAGAATCTTCATAAGCTCATACTGTAACGTACTTAAATCTGGATAAGATGAGTTGTAAAGAAACACATCAAACCATGAGTTCCATTGGGCTACTGCCGTAAAGAGTGATACCGTTGCGATAACCGGTAGACATAACGGAAGAACAACACGGAGAAACGTTGTGAATTCCCCAGCTCCATCAATTCGAGCTGATTCTAGAATTCCCTCAGGCAATCCTTCAATAAAGGAACGGATAACGATAACGTTAAATACACCGATCAATCCAGGAATGATGTATACCGAGAAGCTTCCAATCATACCAAGTTCACGAATGAGTAGGAAGTTAGGAATAAGTCCTCCACTGAAATACATTGTCAAAATAAATGCAAGCGATACAAACTTACGTAGTACATATTCCGGACGGCTAATCGTATAGGCTACCATCGAGCAACATAATACGGAAAGTACCGTACCTATAATCGTTCTCATCGCTGATATAAAGGTTGCCTGGTAAATCGATGATTCTTTAAGAACAAACTTGTAATTCTCAAGCGTCCATTCTCGTGGCCATAAATATATTCCACCTTTAAGTGAATCAGTCGCTTGGTTAAGAGATACTGCCAGCGTATTAATAAAAGGATATAGCGTAACTACGACCAATAATAACATCATGATAATATTGAAGGTGTCAAATACCCGATCTCCAGGGGATTTGAAACGTGCATGTGCTTTTAATACCTTTGCTTTTGCCATTATAAATCCTCCCTAGAACAGTCTATCTTCGCCTAATTTTTTCGCGATGCCATTTGCACTAAATAATAGAATAAAGCTGACGACGGTTTTGAACATTCCAGCTGCAATAGATAATGAGAAGTTACCCATCTGAATACCATATTTGAGTACGAAAATATCTAAGTTCTCAGAGAAATCGATATTCATCCCGTTACCAAGTAAATATTGCGGTTCAAAGCCAGATTCAAGTAAATTACCAATATTCATAATCATGAGAATAACAATAACGGGTTTAATCCCTGGAAGTGTAATATGCCAGATCCGTTTGAAGCGTCCAGCTCCATCAATCTCAGCTGCTTCATATAGGGATGGATCTACTGATGTTATTGCTGTTAAATATATAATGGTGTTCCAGCCTACGTTCTTCCAGACTTCCGAAGCACCTAGTATTCCCCAGAAATAATTACCTTTTCCCAGCCATAGAATTGGTTCATCAATGAAACCAAGCCATATAAGTATTTCGTTAATAACTCCGCCGTCTGCTGATAGCACGGTAGTGATAATACTGGCAGCAACTACCCAGGATATAAAGTGAGGTAGATAACTTATGGTCTGTACAACTCTTTTAAACATCACTCTACGTAACTCGTTAAGTAGTAAAGCTAGAATAATTGCTGTGAAAAATCCTAATACAAGGTTTATAAAGCTCATTGCTAATGTATTTCGAAGTACTAATAGGAAGTGTTTATCTTGAAATAAGAAACCGAAATGTTCAAAACCAACCCACTTTTGATCCGTAAAACCTTTTGCCGGTTTATAATCTTGGAAAGCAATGGTCCAACCCCAAAGAGGGACATATTTAAAAATAAACAACCAGATTAAAAAAGGAACAGACATGAATACTAATGTCTTTTGCTGAGCAATTCTTTTCATGAAAAGTCTCATTCCTGTTGGTGCATTAGCTATCGTTGGCATATCATGCGGTACTATTGGAGTGCTATTGCTCACAGTATATTCTCCTCTCTATCCTCAGTAGAATCGTTAGATGATAAAGGAAGGGTGTCGACCAAATCTAGACAACAGCCCTTCCCCTCTCAAACAATCGTTCTACTTACCTGCTAATATATCTATCTTTTTGGCTACTCCAGCATTAATTATATCTTCAAATTCCTTAACATCTAGCTTGTTAAATTCTGTGTAATATTGGTCCCAAATCTTCTCGAAATCAGCAGGAGCTGCAAGAACTAGTTGTGGGAAGTATTTGCGTTGTAAGTCACTTCTCTTCTGTTCGAATACTTGCGCTTTAGATCCCTGTGGAATCGCAATACTCCATGCTGGATACCAAGGACGTTCGTCTGGTGCAGCAAAAAGTTGAGAGAAGGATTCAATATTGTAAGCCTTCAATAACTCTTTATCACCATCGGTATATGTCATTTGTGCAACTTCTGGTTGAGTTCCTGGCCCTACAGAGTTACCGTCCGGAAACGATGATCCCCCACCATACATCGGCCAGCTATAATTGAAATATTTGAAACCAAATGATTCTTGGAATGCTTTCTCATTCGTTTTTACAATTTGTTCTGCCGTTCTATTGAAACGTCCTTCTTCATTAATTTCAAACGTTTCTCCCTCAATTCCCCATTGACTGAGGACTTGGTTCTCATCGGTTAGCAAGTTATTGAAGAATTTAATAATACGAACCGGGTCCTTAGCACTAACTGTGATACCGATACCCCGATTATTTACAAAAGATGGTGGATCAATATATTGATCCTTGATGTTCTCGTCAAATACGATAGGAAGCGCCATATAATCTAGATCGTGGTTACCTGATAGTACTGCAGCTTCTCGTAGAACATTCATCCCATCTTGTGCTTGCCATTTGTAGTCAAAGAATCCAAGAACCTTACCGGAAGCAATCTTCGCGATATATTGATCTTTCGTATCTACGAAGGATGACTTATCAAAAATTCCTTCAGCATTGAGCTTATTCAATTCTTGAAGATAACGTTTCGTGCTATCTACATCGTCTCCATAATCCTTTGCTTGGTGAGTCTCCATATCAATAATAGTGCTACCATCATTCGGATAGCCTGCCAAATGCATTGGTGGATTAGTGAAAGCGAAGAACTGATCTTGTGCAGTCAGTGCCAAGTAACCAGTTAATTTTTCATCTTTATGTTTAGCTACATAATCACGAATTAATTTAAGATATTGATCATATGTCTTAATTTTTGGGTATCCAGCTTCTTTCAACACTCGACGTTGAATCCAAAATGCACCTTGTGTTATGTTTGGCTCTGGCTTAAACTCTCCTACGTTTGCACTGAATGGTAGAAAGTTGATATTACCATCCTCATCCTTCATTAAGTTGAAATAAGGCTCATATACTCGTTTAATGTTCGGACCATACTCCTCGATTAAATCATTGAGAGGAATGAACGCACCTCCATCAACAAGCTTATCAATAGACTCTCCTGGTACAATGACATCTGGAAAGTCATTACTTGCGATGAATGTTCCAATCTTGGTATTCTCATCCCCTACGAGATGCTCAATTTTCCAGTTAACACCCGTCTGCTCCTCATACTTTTTACCAATCGTTGTTTCATTTGTATTAACATCTTTACCTGCAGCAGCATTAAAGTAAGAGAATGTGACTTTATCTACCTTTTCTTCTGTTGCTACTCCAGGTTCATTGGATGAAGTCGTTTTACCGCTGTTCGCTGTATTACCATTGTTGCCTGAGCAACCTGCAAGAATAGATCCCATCATGACTGCTGTAAGACAAATAAGTCCTATCTGCTTCTTTCCCATACTTGTGACAATCCCCCTTCGAACTTTTAATTATTTTGTAAGCACTTTCATTTATATTATAAGGGAGATATCTCCCTAGTTTTACCCACCATTCTAAAGATGGTACTTAGAAAACTATAGATGCCACTTTGGTATCCTTCTCATGTTCATTCTTCTAATGGTATCCGAAGGATGACCTGCGTTCCCTCACCTGGTTGACTATGAATCCTAAATTCAAAGCGACTACCATAATATAGCTTTAGCCGATATATGACATTTTGTATACCGATTCTCTCACCCATTTCTTCCTCATTGGTGATGTAACTGTACAACTGTTCGACTTTCTCAGGCTCCATACCCGCTCCACTGTCACTTACAAGAATGACTAGATCATTTCGATCTCTCTTAATATTCACATGAATGACACCACCCTGTTTGAAAGGTTCAATGCCATGAATACTTGCATTTTCAACAAAAGTGACAATGGACATTTTAGGGATTTTTGATTTCATCTCGGCTTCTTCCGCATCAACCACATAACTAATTTTGTCACCGAAACGATATTTTTGAATTTCCAAGAAGCAATGGATGAAACTCAGCTCTTCCTTTAGCGTAATCATGTCTTTATTCCAGACAAGGGAGTCTCTGAAAATTTTGGCCATGTTCTGAATAATATGAGCAGTCTCATTCTCATCCTTCATAAGGCTACGCATCCGAATGGTCTCTAGCGCATTGAATATGAAGTGAGGATTAATCTGACTCTGAAGCGCGTTTAATTGAGCGTGTCTGCTCTGAATCTCTAGGTCTTTCTTCTGAATATCCGCTACATAGACATCATTAATTAAGGTGTTGATCTGCAACGTCATACGGTTGAATTCAACGGTCAATTGGCCAATCTCATCACGTGAATGATCATCTTTAATCATCTCAAAATGTTGGTTCTTAACTTTCTTCATTTGTTTCAAGATTCGAATAATACGTACGTTCAACGAACGAGTGACCCATATAATAATTAAAGTAGGCAATAAGATGTTCATACATGTAACTATGATGACGAAATTCCGAGATTGACGTACTTCCTTAAATACTTCCTCCTTTGAAAGGGTAGCGATAATACTCCATCCATTCAGATCATTTGTCGTCTTATATTCTGTGTTGAACTCAATCGTATCCTTAGCCATCGTCAAAGAATCGAAGGGTACAGGGCCCTTCTGTGCATCCACGTTCACATCCGTTGTATACTCAACCTCTCTTTTATTATTCAGCAAGTAGACGTTACCTTGTAGGTTGAGGTTATTAAATATTTGTTTAATAGAAAACATCTTCATATCGATCTTGAGTATTTTGTTGTAATTATTCTGTGAGTAAAAGGAATCCATCCGTCTGACGATGCTAAATGTCTGGAGTGATCCACCTTTTTCCGAACGAATGAGTAATGGTTTAGCTACTCGATTCTCCTTGATTCGCTCGTACCATTCATTTTCTTTAACACTCTCATTGATAGCACTAATACCCCCGGAATATAGTAGGGTCGGATTATCCACGTAGATTGTGACCTCTTCCACTGCATTATAAACAGGTGTATTGGCATTGAGTATACGACGAAGATATGAATCATAAGCCCCTATGTATTCAGCAGGATGGGTATAATCCGTATCAACAATCTCATTCAAAAGGGAATCGGTATATAACACCGTTGAAATCTCCATTGCCCCTTCAACTTCCTGGAAAAACTCATTCTTCACTTGTTCAATCGCGCGGTTAATATCTAGAATCAATTGCTGCTTCACATTATTCGTCGTCACGTAATAAAAAATAGCATTCGTTACTAGAATGGGGACAAAGACGCATAGGAAATACAATCCTAACATTTTGTCCCTTAGACGGACGTTATTCAGACTAGGCTTCATTTGACCGCCCTCTCGGACTATCCCCCTTGTTTAGACTATGGCGATACTCACTTGGTGTTACGCTTTCAATCTTCTCGAATTTAGTCACGAAATAATCACTGTTACCAAATCCTACGCGCTCTGCAACCTCGTAAATACGTAGATCGGTCTGGCGTAGCAATTTCTTCGCTTCGTTAATTCGTAAATGTTGCAGGAAATCATTGAAGTACACACCATATGTTTTTTTAAAAAGTTGACCTAGGTATACCGGATTGATATAAAATTGGGACGCAATCATCTTTAAGCTAATATTCTCCTGATAATGCGCTTCGATATAGGATCGAATCTTCTGAATATCACCACTCTGCTGATCTTTACGGAGACTCGCAATATAGCATCCACTCTCCGTAGCAAACCTTGTGAATATGCGTTTCAACTCGCTTAGTGACAAGTTCAGGTCATGCCAATCCAGAAGCATCGCTAGTGTGTTAACTCCTCGTTCTTCACCATTCATCTCATGAATAATCCTCACAACGCCAGTGACACACTGATGAATATTCATTTTCACAGCCTCTGGTGCATAGGCCTTCTCGCAGAAATGACGAAAGATCTCATCAATCGTTAACGTTAGTTCTTCAAACGCTGACTCTTCGATCTGTTCAATTAATTGTGAATACAGTCTCTCATCCAAACTTATATATTGAAGAGCCTGCATGGTATCCCCGTCATAAATCACAATGCTCTTATCATCATGTACATATTTATATTGGAGTGCTTCCTTAGCACATTTATACGATTCTCTTATATCTGCTAACCGCCCTACCTTACACCCTGCATATAGGAAGATTCGGCAATCATATTGGCTCACCAGCATCTCCAAGAGTGATTCTGCAAATCGTTGAATCTGTCCTTGAGAAGACTGGAAAAGAACACTGTCTGGCACGATAAATCCGATACGATTACGATGTTCATGCAGATAAAAGGGTTGGCTGCCCCCCGTCATCTTCTGAAGGGTTTGCTGCAAAATCTCTTTGAACCTAGAGAGGTTAGGTACTGTGCTAGATTCTTTCCAGAGATGAATATCATTCAGCTCAGCAAACATATAATAAAGGCCATCCCTATCGCTTAGCATTAACCGCTCTTCCCACTCGGATATGAATACATTGTCGGGATTGTCTAGAATAAGCTTCTCTATCATGGCTCCACTCAGTAAATTCTCCTGCAAACTACGGTCTTCTCGATCGCGTTCGAGCTTATCTTTTAAAGTAAGAAGCGTCTCTGTTAATTCAATCTCATCAATTGGTTTAAGAATGAAGTCATGTACTCCGTATCGTACGGCTTTCTGAGCGTAACTGAAATCATCATATCCACTGATAATAATAAAGGCTGGGCAAATGTCACTTTCCGTAGAGATGCTCTTAATTAACTCCAGTCCATCGAGTACTGGCATACGAATGTCGGTAATGACTAGGTCTGGTTGAATGTTCTTAATTAATTCCAATGCATCCTCGCCATTATCGGCTTCCTGTACAATCTGATAACCACAAGCCTCCCAGTCGATTAATTTAATCAACCCTTTACGAGTATAAATCTCATCATCTACTAAAATCACCTTATACACAGTTAGCTCTCCCTTCCTTTTCATGGTGCTCTTTACCCTATGAGAAAACCCTTACAATACCCTTTTATTGTTCCTTCACTCACAGATTATGTCAATCTAAATATATTGATATCTATTCTAGCTTTTCAAAGTATTCCCTATAGTTTGTATGGTACCCCGCATCAATTAGCTGTGATAGCATAATCAGATAGAAGATTACAACCTACCATTTACACATGAAAAGAGGGATGCCTCATGCTCGATAATACGTATATTTGTTCCACGATGAAGAGCGGTGATTTTCCAATGGTTCATCAAGGGAGAGTTGCTTCTCTTTGCGTCTCCTTGAATGAGAAATCGGGAATCGTCCGCGCAGCAGAAGACCTATGTCGAGATATAGAACGTGTCACGGGAGACACACCCTTGCTAAAGAATGATCTCTCATCCCTTTCTGGACATGTCATTCTGATCGGTACTATTGGGGAAAGTCCCCTCATTGATCAACTCATGTCAGAAGGGAAGATCGATACAAGTGGCATTACTGGGAAATGGGAATCCTTTGTTATACAGACTGTAGCTAACCCACTGCCCGGCACAGATATAGAACAGGCCCTTATCGTTGCTGGAAGTGACAAACGAGGAACGATCTTCGGAATCTATGACATCTCCGAGAACATCGGTGTCTCTCCTTGGCACTGGTGGGCAGATGTTCCTCCTAATCAACATGCCAACCTCTATGTCACACCAGGTACCTATAAACAAGGAGAGCCATCCGTTAAGTATCGCGGGATCTTTCTAAACGATGAAGGTCCATCACTTATGGCTTGGGCACGCTCTAATTATCAAGAACTGAATCATCACTTTTACGAGAGTATATTCAAGCTTCTTCTCCGTCTTAAGGCGAATTATCTATGGCCTGCCATGTGGGATAACACTTTTCATGAGGATGATCCATTTAACCCTATAGTCGCTGATGATTATGGAATTGTTATTGGAACTTCTCACCATGAGCCCATGCTTCGTCCACACGGAGATTGGAAGAAGCACAAACAAGGTCCTTGGGATTATTCAATCAATGATGAAGTGCTGTATCGTTTCTGGGAGGAAGGTATATCTCGTAGTCGGGAATACGAGACCATTGTCACACTTGGTATGCGTGGAGATGGTGATGAAGCCATGGGGGGACATTTATCGTTCGAGGAGAAGATCGACCTTCTTCAGCATATCGTTAAAGACCAACGGAAGATTATCACGGAAGCAATGGCTACCGATGTTACACACGTCCCACAATTATGGGCGCTGTATAAAGAGGTTCAAGACTATTACGAGCATGGAATGAGAGTACCCGACGATATCACGTTGCTATGGTCGGATGACAATCACGGTAACTTACGCCGAGTACCCACAGAAGAAGAGAGAACCCGCTCTGGGGGAGCCGGAATCTACTATCATCTAGATTACGTTGGTGGCCCCCGCTCATACAAGTGGCTTAACACCGTGCCTATTCAGAAAATATGGGAACAAATGCATAAGGCCTATGCCTATGGAGCAGACCGGATCTGGATTCTGAATGTTGGGGATCTGAAACCTATGGAGTTCCCCATGGAGTATTTCCTTCGTATGGCATGGAATATAGATCGTTGCACGAAGGATCACTTTCATGCGTACACACTCCAATGGGTAGTTCGTCAGTTTGGAACTGAACATGCTGAGGAAATAACGGATATGATAGAGCGTTACACCCATTACAATGGACGTCTTAAGCCTGAGTTAATCAATGCCGTCCAAGGCTACAGCCTTACGGATTATAAAGAAGCGGATAGTATCATTGCAGAGTTTCGTGACATTACCATCCGAGCAGAACAGTTATTTAAACAACTCCCTGAACAGCTCAAGGATGCATTCTTTCAATTGGTGTTATACCCTGTGAAGGCATCCGCACAAGTACTTGAGCTGCACATTCGCGCTATGACAAGCCAGCTGTATGCAGAGCAGGGTCGGACGATGGCTAATGTAGAGGCACGCGCAGCTGAACTTCTATTCGTTGCCGATGCCGAGCTCACATTTGACTATAACAAACGGCTATCGTTAGGCAAATGGGATCATATGATGGACCAGACGCATATCGGATATACGTATTGGAATCAACCACCTCATAACATCTTGCCTGAGGTGGGTCATGTTACCGCGCAGAAAGGTTCTGAGATGGGTATTGCTATAGAAGGTTCAACCAACGTATGGCCTGATAAAGCAACCCTATGCCAGCTGCCTGAATTCGACGTGTTCACGCAGGAGAAACGCTATTTCGAGATCTTCAATAAACGTTCATCTCCCTTCGAGTACGCCATCCACGTAGATGTCCCTTGGATTAAAGTATCTTCTTGCGAAGGAACGATTGTTAAGCAGAAGCGGATCTGGGTCGATATCGATTGGGAAGCAGTCCCTATAGGAGAGAACATAACTTCATCCATTGTTGTTATGGGCGCAAATAGCGCTAAAGTCGATATCCAAGTGAGCATCTTCCATCCCTTGCAACCCCAGCGTGAGACACTTGTCGGGCATATCGAGACCAATGGTTATATCTCTATTGAAGCTGAGAACTATACTCGGATGCAACCTGCAAATGGCGTGGAATGGCATACCATTGAGGGTTACGGACGTACCCTGTCCTCCATGGGAATCTTCCCTGTCACCACGCCTTGCTGCAATTCACCGGAGCCAGAGAACTCTCCACGTCTGGAATATCAAGTCTATGTGGTTCAACCCGGGGAAGTAACGATGACTCTATTCCTTGCGCCATCCAATGACTTCGTTCCTGGGATGGGGCTACGCATAGGTGTCTCCTTCGATGATGAACCTGTTCAGGTATGTGACGCTATTGTGCGGATGCCGGATGGATCATTCCATGAGAGAGAGTGGGAAGAAGGCGTCATTACCAATGTACGTACTGCCATGAGTGTACATCCGAGACTCGAACGCGGCTATCATACACTAACCGTGTGGATGGTTGATCCTATCACTATTCTACAAAAGATCGTTGTAGATCATGGTGATCTAGCACCTAGTTATCTTGGTCCTCCTGAAAGCTACTATGGCGGGAAGTCCCCTGTATCATCATCCGTATGGTTGGACCATTCATTCGATCCAGTATCCGTGCCCGGTGTTATGACACTTACAGGATCATTCGATTCTCAACAACGTGTAGAAGTATTCGTTGAACATAGTGGAATATATGAATTGAGGTCTACAGCACTGACTGATGCAAGTACTAATGCTGTGATGTGTATAAAGTGCGATGGAATCGAACTACCTAGCTCTTTGATTCTTGCGAATCTAGAGAGTGAAGCTAAGAGCGAGATTAATGATACCTACTCACCTCAAAGGATCGCCTTAGCATCTGGCGAACATATCCTGGAATTCTTCATCATGGAGGGAGCTATCCCCTCTCCTATGGAGATAGAACTAGTACTAATCTCAGAAGATGTCCTTAGCGTACGACCGTCGTTGCGTAGGGGTAACCTTCTTCCTGATAAGCCACTTCTCGCACAGATCGGCGTAATCAACAAGGACCCCATGTACAGTCATCCCTATGTCATGGCTGTTAAGTTGTATGATAACGGTGGTTCACTTCTAGATCAGGCCACACTTACTAATATTGTATCTGTGCGTGGGCAGGAGATGCATCAACTATGTTTGTCTGAGTCAGTCAATAGCACCGTATACTCCATGAAGGTTAGCGTTATGGTTGATGGGCTAACACGGGAATACGTGTCGGATTGGAAACTTTAAGGATTCATAATATAAAAGGTAGGTCAAGAATAGCTTTAACTATTTCTTGGCCTACCTTTTATGCTCATATTATATAGAACTTTTCCATCTTGCTTCAGTAGATCACCTTTTTAACACTTCATGTCTTGTTATTCTTGTTCCGTTAACCGGTTCAAATCAGCAATAAGCATCTCCAATTCTGCGAAGCTATTTACAATTTGATTAACCATTGTACTTTGCTCCTCAATGCCTGCGAGAATTTGCTCTGTGGCTGCGCTCGATTCCTCTGTTACACCTGAAATGGAAGCAACCTCCATAACAATATTGTCAGATGAGCGTCCTAGTTCAGTTGTCTTACCCTCTACTTCTTCCGCTTGAGCAAGCACTTGATTCGCATTCCCGGAAATTTGTTGGAAAATAATCTCTGATTGTTGGGCAGATGCAATACTTTCATCCAACGCCCGTTTCCCTTTGGATACCTGAGCAGTTAATTGCTCCGTACGATCTCTGATACTGCTAAGAATGGTTGTAATCTTAACCGCAGATTGCGAGGAATTCTCCGCAAGCTTGCGTACCTCAGAAGAAACGACAGCAAATCCCCTACCATGCTCACCCGCGCGTGCTGCTTCAATCGCAGCGTTTAACGCCAACAGGTTGGTCTGAGTCGCCATTTCCTGAATCGTCACCAGAATTGTGCTAATTTCCTCATTCTGATGATTTAACATAAGCATATCCTCCACGATTGTTCCAACAATAACATTCGCATGATCAATACGCTGAGTAAGCTCATTTAACTGCTCATTTCCTTGTATAGCTACCAATTGCGTATCTGAAGATACGGCACGCATCTTTTGTGAATTCTCTGCAACCTCTTGAATACCCTCATTTGACTTCTGCATCATCTCGTTAATATCGGACACACTCGTAGCCTGAGATTCAATCCCTCGCGCTACTTCATTAAATCCAAGACTCACTTCATGGGTCATCTTCTGCGTAGTCAACACCTTGTCCTGAAGCTGTGCATAAAACGCACTTAGACTCTGAAGTGCTCCGCGAACTTGTCCCAGTAGTTCTTCGGACTTCTTATGGGCAACCTGTGCATCCTCACTATGCTTCACTACATTAGCTAATACCTTTTCATTAATACGAACTAATGTAATAATTACGGCTCCAATTACTATATATCCGAACAATCCGCTAGAAAGAAATTGACTGGGTAGTAACGGCTCTCCCTTACCAAAGGCCACCTTCTCAATAAACAAAAGTGACGCTGTGATGGCTACCGGACGAAATGTAGGATATAGTGCGGTAAGAGTAACTAGCATGACAGGCAAGGTAGCATCTGCTTCATCGATCACAGACAGCATGGCATAGAACACGACAAAAATCCCAACAATAATATATGGCGTCAACAATGCGAACCGCTTTATTCTCGAAAGTACCGTAATTATTGCACCTAGGATAACCATTGGAATACCCGTATTCTTCAGTACTGTCAAGTCACCATCAAGTGCAGAGTACAGGCCAGGTACCAGAGCAAAAATCCAGAAAAAGATGACAACTGTCTTGCTTCTGTAAAAATACAATTCACTTATTTGTTCTGTTGTCATTTTATTCCCCCTGTGTGTAAAAATTCATAGTGTATATTTTCTATTTCGGCATGTTTAGTCCATATCTTTATATTAAAACGAAATCAGAGGGGCTTTTTAAATAAACCAATGAAATAAAGGCATAGCCTGCCTAGGGTTAACAAAATACCACTCTAATTTAGAGTGGTATTTAATTTATATAAATGCATTCATATTCATTTATTTAGTTAAACCTTTGCTACAATGTCACATTTACTATTTCAGAATTGTTACATAGGAATACAAGAAGTCTCCTTGAAAGGTTACCGCATGATGGATCTATAAAATTGCCTATCACCATTGTTTGAATATGATCAGAAGCTGCCACTGTAATATTCGGGCAAGAAGCGATCAATACTGTTAAACATCGGGGTTCTACTTACGCGACCACGCAAGCACTTTTACCCCATCTTCTTGGTGTAATGAGCCACCCTACGCTTACCAAATTAGGAGACCACAGACAAATCAAGTTTCGTGAAGTTTACATATAAAGATAATGACATGATTTATCTACTAACCATTAGTGGAAGCGACCAATCTACCGTGAAGTTCTTAGATAGCAGCCCGTCTTCACGCAAGTTCATGATGCCGCTGGAACAAAAGTATACAATTATATAGATCCGGACAAGAAGGAGGATAATCTCCTTGTATGGAACCGTCAGGTTACAGGAGGGAGCTTATTCTATTCTTTGACGAACACACCTGTCGATACCACAAAACAAATCACCTTCGCTAAATCCATCATTACCGCACATCCTTCGGATGAGTAAATATGCCCTATAGAATAGACACTTTAAAAGGCTTTATTCTATAATGTGCTTTTCTCTATCATTAGAAAAACATACATCAGAATACATCAGGACTTCTTTGTTTTACTCTTGAAGTGTTCAATTAAGTGGTATAAATCCATCTTCCAAACATTATTTTCTTTTTTCAATCCATATACTGTGGTTGCCGTAAAACTACCTATACTTGCCGTAACGCCCATGGCTATCTCGTTCTCCTTAACCATTCCCTCCTGCGCTTCGATGGAATCATAATATCTATAATCTAAAGCAACCTCTAGCTCCGAACTCATTAAATTTTCATTATATTCTTGTCTAAAGGTATCTGCATCCGGTAACTTCCCATTATCATAAGTGAGTGCATAAATACTTTCTACATCACCCATACTGGCTAAATGAAGGTAGATTAATAGAATCTCTTCTGGAGTGAATCCTTCTAAATGATGAATATTTTTGTCACTCACAAATAGTTCATATGCCTTCAATCTCTCATTCGGCAGTTGATCTATATACACAAATCCCTCCTTTTCCTCTTCTGGAATTGTGGTAGTCTTCACTTGAATGACAGGAGCTACCGTTGGCATTGTAACCGCATCATGTACAATTAAATTATTCTCAGAACACCCCACCAGTACTGAGGAAAAAGAAAGTACCGTCACAAAGGTAATAACAATCGTCTCTTTTATTCTCATACATCCTCCATTCAATAACCTTTTTATATTCCCGTACATTAATTAAGAAGCACACAGTAACTTAAACGTAAGCGAAAGAACTTAGTTACACAGATTGAATAATAACCTTTTGATAAACTCTTTCCATTAAGTCTAGTTCTCTCCCGAGAAATAATCCTTCAACGCTCTCTCCGCTCGATAATCAGATAGATTGAATGACGGCCAATTCTGATCTCTTGTGGACAGGTCCCTCCGTCGTTCTTCCAACTGCGCGTCCATCATAGATTGTTCCTTGAGACTAAACTGAATGAGTGTAGGAATGGCATCCGTAGATAAACTAGTCAAATAGAATTCATCTACAATACCACTTTCTTTATACCGTTCTATGTTCTTCTTAGCAATCATGATATCCATATCCACATAGTTCATGATCACATACGACACTAGACCTAATACGATATATAACTTCGCGAGAGGAATACTTACAAAGTGGATTCTAAGTCCCGCAATGATCAACAATACCCCTAGAAAAATCATAAACGCATGAACGAGAAAACGAATATACGTATAGCCATATGCTTCCTCATACAGAACTAAGCGCATATAGGCCGAATATAGCATGACACAAGAACACACCACCAATATATACAGCATCACATTATTCACCTGCTGTAAGAACCCTCGTTGCTTCACACTAAACATAAGCGTACCCATCACTAGAACCAAATTAATGGCCGTAACGACGATGAGCTCAAGGAATCCACTTCTTGCATATTCTGCGTAAGAGGCCCCCTCTGGTAATGTCCCTTCTCCTGCACCAAACAAGTAAGTGAACTGTACGATGACAAAAAGGACATACACCATATTGATAGCTACTAACACCGTAGCTGTAATGATTGGATCTAACACAATCTTGAATGGTTCTGTTGTACGATGTTCCCCAGTAACTGTTGCCCGATCGATCTTGCAATCCAATGGTTCATGTTGCCCCCACTCGTACTTCTTGGAGTCAATAAAACCCCATAGATATCCAAATAGTAATACACAAACAATACACACCCATATAAACCGAAAGATACCATCACCAATCGATAAGTTACCTAGTAGATCGGGAATTTCCGACAAGATATGGTCGAATACTCCGTCTGCGGAAGACAGCAGGGCAATGACAACCATCAATAATGGCATGGCAATCGCAAGTCCGATAAGAACTTTTCTTACGACTGCTTTGCGACGTTCCTCCATCGTACCAAATGCTGTAGTCTTCACCGTTCGAAATGCGGTTGGAACATGTCGCAAACTTTGAACGATCAGATGATCCAATGCGACTCTTATGATCTGCGGCTTATACCAAGAAGGCCTCTCGTTACTCAACATATATGCCATATGTACAAAGATTAGCAAAGGTATGGTAATAAAATTCAGCCTATGAAAAAAGGGGTTCTGAAATAGGCCATAGGTTAATGAGAGAAGCATAATAGCTCCGAACAGTAACCATCCAAACCATGTTGCTGGCTTCACTTGATCCTTCGCATGATAGAACACATACACATAGAAAAGTCCTATAAAGATAGGATACGACACACCCAGTGCATTCCCATAGAACAAATACTGATGAGCAATAGCTATGATGAACGCGCCAATCAGGGCAACAAGAGGTCTGTCTATTCTCGATGTTTTCTTATTAGCCATAGGTAATCCCTCCATATCTTACTTTCTAAACCCTATTCTAGATGATAAAATAAGAAGATAAAGAGAAATAAATAATTTAAAATTTCCTATTTTAGAGGTGGATCGTTTCTATGAAGCTACATAATCAATTTCTACGTCTTTATTCGCATTATGGTACCTCACAGGAAGTCCAGATTACATTGGATGAGTTAGCTCTAGCCTTCAATTGCACGCATCGAAATGCTTCGATAATCATAGGTAACATGGTAGAACACCAATGGATTCGTTGGGAGCCAAAGCGTGGACGTGGGCGCCGCTCAACGCTACAATTCCTGATACAACCAGAGGAGATTGCTGCCCAATCGATGGTGCAAGCGATCAGTCGGCAAGATATTAAACAGGCGATTGATCAGATCAGAGTCCATGCCAGATCATCTAAGATGCAGGATCGACTACAAGAATGGCTACTCACCTACTTTGGTCACCATTCTGAGATTAGAAGTAACAAACAAATTGATACCCTTCGATTGCCGATTCGTGAGCGACTTCACACCCTTGACCCTATATATATGAATTTGTTGGCTGAGACGTTTGTATCCAGTCATGTCTTTGACGGTCTTACTAGAAGAGCGAATAACAGCAATGAGATTCTTCCCAATCTCGCTCACGCTTGGGATATCGACCCAAGTCGTACACTGTGGACCTTCTATCTACGCAAAGAAGTGTTATTCCATAATGGCACGCTACTGACGGCCCAAGATGTTGTGTTTACATTTGAGCGATTAATCGAGACCTCTCAAAGAACGTTGTATAGCTTTATTTTTAAACAAATTAAATCTGTTCGAGCTATTAATCCTACAACGGTAAGTATCGAGCTAAAAGAACCTAACGAGCTATTCCTATCCTTCTTATGTACTAGTCGGGCTGCAATTGTTCCGAGAGCGTTAGATCAACTAGGGGAAGCTAGCTTCGGCACCAAACCGATAGGCACTGGACCGTTCAAGGTTACGGAAATGAATGAGAGTATGTGTGTGTTAGAGGTGTTTACTCATTATTTTCAAGGAAGGGCACACCTAGATCGCGTGGAGATTGTTTCTGTCCCGTGGGAAATACCTGCTGACTCCATCGACAACAAGCCTAACTCTTCACACATGTCTGACATGTTATCTCCCTTTCATATTATTCATAATCCCTCATTAGCTGAGGGTGCATCCTGGAGCCAGATTCATTCCGAGGCTTCTGTTAGAAAATTTGTAACCTGCAACACCAAAAAAACCGGACCCTTAAATGATCCAGTTGTTAGAGCTCATATTTTATCCTGTTTACGTGGGAAAGAAACCTCCTTAAATGATACCGATTCCTCGAGTCACAGAGAGTCCAGCAAGCACCATTGCTCTCTCCAGATTGCGACCATTCCACAATATAGACAGGATGCTGACTTCATAGCTAGAACATTGGCTCCATATGGTTATGAGTGTGTTGTCGTGTCAGCTTCCGTTGAAGAGTTCAAGGGGTCCATTCGCTTAGAATCAGATCTGATTGTCTTCTCCCTATTCCGTGATCAAGATGAGCAACTTCGCTTATTTGATCTCTATGTAACCATGTCTGAACACGTTGAACCCCATACCCGCGTAGATATCGATACGTTACTTCACAGTATAACTCGGGAATCTGATTCTCAAGCACGTTCACAATGGTTTGATCAGATTGAAGCACGTCTTATTCAGGAACATCAATTACACATCCTTTATGAAAAACCTGTTCAGACCGCCTATCTCCCATCTGTTCGGGGTGTGTCTTTTAATAGTCAGGGCTGGGTTGATCTGAGGCATATATGGTTTCCACCTGTCTCCCAGTAAATAATGTAAAAGAGTCACCTCTTAAAACAGAGGCCACTGAAAAACTACGTTTTTAATTTGTTGAAGACATGTTTTAAATCAAAAAGGTGATATTCCGTTCATATTCGAACGCAATATTGCCTTTCTTTTTATTTTATTCACTTTGATTCTCTTATGAGTGTAATGATTCGCTTGAGATTAACAGAAAATATTGCCATGGCACCTTGCATTTACATGCCAATTAGACCCGAGGAGGAGGCCACATCATACCGTGTCTGCGTTTGGGTTCACTATTTTTGCCTCAATTTTATAACGCTCCTTCGATACATTATAAAATGTGTGCTTCTGACTCCACTTCCCTGCTACTGAAATGCCTTTCTTTGAATCCAGTTATAACGGTAAGATTAAAGAAAGAACATCCTTGTATGTGACCTGTGACCCGAAAGATGAACACTTAGAAAAATTGATTACATCTTTCTGGGTATTTTGCATTTATAATGAAAATTGTGATAAAAGCGAGGTGCACGTT
Organism: Paenibacillus sp. Y301; assembly: GCF_059445505.1. Classification (NCBI taxonomy): domain Bacteria; kingdom Bacillati; phylum Bacillota; class Bacilli; order Caryophanales; family Paenibacillaceae; genus Paenibacillus; species Paenibacillus sp. Y301. Next base: position 53,448 of record NZ_JCAIUL010000006.1, read on the forward strand.
TTGGTCATATTTACGACCTAGGATAATTAATATGAAGATCTGTCGCCTCGTAAAGAAATACAATTTAAAGCGAGTGTGCGCATAATGTTACACAGCACATTAATCATACATTTGAACCACCAATTTGGCACGGGGAAGCCTGATAATGTCTTTCTTACCGCCGTGTCATATCATTATTTGATTCAACAAAACCAAACATAAGGAGGAAGTTAATTTTGGTCTTCAGTTCAGTCATATTTATATTATTCTTTTTACCACTTGTTCTTACACTCTATTTCTCTGTTCCGTTCAATTGGAAAAATACTATTCTATTGATTTTCAGTTTAGTCTTCTATGCCTGGGGTGAACCGAGGTATGTAATTCTAATGATATTATCCATTATCATGAACTATGGTTATGGGATTTGGATCGATAAGAAGGAAAATAACGAAAAAAAGAGGGTCTTGCTATTAACGTCGGCAATCGTTGTTAATATCACCCTTCTGGGCTTCTTTAAATATGCTAATTTCTTTATTGATGTAATGAATGCTGCACTACAAACGAATCTTCATTTGGAGCCTATACCATTACCCATAGGAATTTCCTTTTACACGTTCCACGCGCTCAGTTATTTAATTGATGTCTATAGAAAAAAAGAAAAAGCGCAACGAAATCTCTTTAGCTTGGCGCTTTACATTACATTCTTCCCGCAGTTAGTAGCAGGTCCCATTATTCGATACAATGCTGTCGCCGAACAACTCAGTAAACGCATATTTTCTTCTATCCAATTTGCTGAGGGCATCAAACGTTTTATTCTAGGTTTATCAAAAAAAATGCTATTAGCCAACCCCCTCGGCTCCGTTGCAGACACTGTGTTCGCTACTTCTATAACGGATCTTTCAACCGGAAGCGCTTGGATTGGAATTATCGCATATACGCTACAAATCTATTATGATTTCTCAGGTTACAGTGATATGGCGATCGGTTTAGCTAAAATGTTTGGCTTCGAATTTGCAGAGAATTTTAATTATCCCTATATTTCAAAGAGCATTTCTGAATTCTGGAGACGTTGGCATATCTCCCTTGGTAGCTGGTTCCGAGATTATGTATATATACCGCTTGGCGGAAGCAGAGTTACACCATGGAAGATCTATCGCAATTTATTTATTGTGTGGGCATTAACGGGATTCTGGCACGGAGCCAGTTGGACATTCATTGCATGGGGTTTATACTACGGGGTCCTTATCGCTTTAGAAAAAGCTGGACTTGAAAAGACCCTTTCCAAGATGTATCCGTTAAACCATGTTGTTGTGTTGCTGCTTGTCATGATTGGCTGGGTGTTCTTCCGCGCTGACAACTTTACTTACGCTACTGATTTCATTTCTACCATGTTCTACTCGAGTGGGAGCCAAATATTCGATTCCCTTGCACTCTCGTTGTTATCTTTGAATTGGTTCCAATTTACCATTGCTATCCTTGTTGCCATGCCAGTATTTCCGAAGCTTCAAAAGCTGCAGCTCAGTAAATCGATAACAAATGTAAAAACTGCTATTGCATTACTGTTCTACTTCTTCCTATTCGCCGAAGTTATCTTGTATCTTATTAATTCAACCTATAACCCTTTCTTGTATTTTAGATTCTAATCTTTCAAAAGGAGTAACGAAGTGAATAAACCTATTTCAATCATTTATATAGTCGTCTTTTCAGCCATTATATTCATGTTCGCAATTACTAGCATCATTCTGCCGGATAAGGAAATCTCTACTACTGAAAATAGAACTTTAAGCAAGTTTCCAACTATCAGCGCCAGTGCCGTTGTATCACGTAGTTTCTTCGAAGATATGAATCAGTATTTAAATGATCAACTCGTGTTTCGTGACCAAATGGTTCGGATTTATCATAATCAGCAAAACTCTAAGATATTTAACTCTATGCTGTTCGAAAATATGTTTTACGCTAAAGAACCACTGAAACCCGAAGACGGAACGGAAGTAAAAGATTCACGTATTGTGTCCAAAATTGTGATAACAAATAATAAATGGATGCTGCCGGTTACCAACAAAGTCGTTCATACAAATAGAATCGACGCGTCGACCGCCACATTAAACGAAACGGTTAAATTTGCCGAAGATCAACAAACAGAAACGTTTTTCGTATTTAATCCATCGAGAACGAAGGCATTGATGCATTTGTATCCGGAATATTTGGCAACCGACGCTTATGCCGAATCGAAAACATATTTCTTATCTAAGCTCGATAAAGATATGAAAGTCGTTAATATCGGAAATAAGTTCGATACCTTTACCAAAGCGGAGCTGGAAGACCTTTACTTAGAAACCGACCATCATTGGAATATCAAAGGCGCCTTTACAGCTTATCAGGAAATGATTAATCAAATATCAACAAAGTCGACCAAATTCAAAGGCGAGCCTATGTCATTAAGTGAGATCAATGTGTCTAATTTAACAACGGGTGTCTTCCAAGGTAGTTATAACATTCAAATCAATTATGCTGTAAATCCAAAAAAAGCAGATAGAACAATTATTTACGAACCAAAAATACCATTCACATTCGAAAAATTCGAAGTTATTGACAAGGATGGATCACAAATGATCAAAAAATTCAACGATTTCTATGGTTACAAAAAAGGGCGAAGCACTTATACTTATGGCACCATATATGGCGGCGATAGACGGAAAATCACCTATGAAAATATAAAAGCGAATAATACATTAAACGTCCTATTGCTTAAAGATTCCTTCATGAATCCCATTACACCGTATTTAGCTCAAAACTTTAACAAACTAACCGTTTACGATAATCGTTATTATTCGGAATTTAGCTTGAAAGAGATTTTAACGAGCGAGCATTATGATGTCCTAATCATCGCATTCCACGACGACAATCTTTTCAGTGGTAACTATGATTTTGAAAAAATAACGGAAAATTAAGTCTGTACTAATAAGCCACCATAGGCAAGCGGACAATGTTCTTACCTTAGATCAGGAATCGGATCAAGTTCTTGTCTTCCAACATTAGTGTCATACACCTTATAGCTATATCAATATACATACATAGTTTATAAGTTTGTCTGCCAATCACTTACTACAATTCTTGTTCTTGGACACATACCTTTTGTAGCTGCAAGAACGATAGCCCTTTATAAGACTTCATAAGCTTAATCTAATACTAATCCAATAAATGAAACAGCGGCGAACTAGGATGTAATGTCTTAGACCTGCCGCTGCTTTTTATTATGACCTACCGGTAGCAATAGGTAAGCCTTTGATGCGATCTCCAGCTTTTCCCCTGCTCCACACGGAGCGTGCTAGTGCAAACGGAAATTTAACTTGTCCAACATAGCAATGCCGTCTTAAACGTACTCCATCGTTTCTTAATTTACCATTTTTTGCAATCTATTAACTCATAGTATGGAAGTTGCACAAATTGCTAGAGGATTGGCTATGTATCTTATGCTTGATACCACATTTGTTGTTGAAGCGTGTTATCTCGCACATGATTTGGGGAATCCACCTATAGGCCATTATAACTTGTCCATGATATTGTTATCTATTCTAAGAAGTTGCATTTTACCTTGTAGTCTCCGAAAGGATGCTGACTATAGCACTCGTGCATAATCGCGGGAATAGTCCCCTCTTCCTCTCTCATCATCCCCCATAAGGGCTTAAATCTCACATTTAGGTCTCTATTAGGGGTTATGAAATATTTTAAAGAGTACAACAACGGAGCGAATAGGCTTTGAGGGGAATGCCCAAACACTTAGAATTTTAATGAAATTAGAGAAGATGATTATAAAAACTCACTGTTCTCCACCAACCCTCGCTTAAGATAACTTATCATTCTTTCAGCCTCTTCCCTGTTATCCTCTGAGTTGTATATCACGATGTCACACTGAGAAAGCGCGCTAATTTCCTCTTCAAAACTTGCAAGTCGATGTCTAATGTCCTTCTCGTCAGCATTTCTGGACAACAAGCGTAATTTACATTGCTCTTTATCAGCAGTAACCCCTATAGCTAGAACCTTATTGAGGAATCGCTCTTTAAGCAATTTTACACCTTTAGCATCCATAACAATTGAATATCTTTGCGTTCCATTCATGATTTGGTTAATGGATAACATGGACGTCCCATAATAATTCCCTTGGTACTCCGTCATTTCCAACATGTTTCCTTTTTCAAACATTTCGCACATCATTTCCTTAGTTACAAAATGATAGTCTACGCCTTCCTTTTCTCCTTCTCTAGGCTTGCGTGATGTCCATGTGACTACTTTAGGTAAGTCTAGTAGTGCTTGCAGTGTACTTTTCCCTGAGGCACTTGGTCCTTGAAATACAACGAGCATGATCGACATGTTAACCTCCACAATATATAAAGAATCATTAGTGCTATTTTAACCTTTAAATAAGTAAAGACACCATCTATTTAAAAGAAATACAATCGATCATTTCTCTCAGCATTAAATAATTATAATTAAACTTTCCGCTCGTATCATGAGATAAGTCCTAGGTTTCGCCTTCTTTTTGGCCTAATATTCAGTTAGAATTAAATTAGCAAATATTAGGAGGACTGAAATGACACTACCTTACACGGATCATGTTACCATTGTTGAGTATGAACCAAAGTATGCAGCCTCCGTGGCTGATATGTGGAATCGTAGCCGGGAAAGCTGGGGAGGAGATGATTCTGTCCGCACAGAACAACTCATCATCGCCGAGCATGAACATAGTTCCCACCTTCATGTTTTTCTAGCCTTAGCAGGCAATGTGGTCATTGGTTATTGTAGCTTCTCCCACTATAAAGACGATGAGGGTGCTCTGTATATTCCATTATTAAACGTTCGACCCGATTACCATGGGCGTAAGGTGGGGAAAACGCTCGTTCTTCGCGCACTACAGGAGACGATGCATTTAGGTTGGAATAGACTCGATCTTCATACGTGGCCCGGCAATACAAAGGCGGTTCCGACATATAAGAAATGCGGCTTCTTCTGGGAGAAGCGCGATGACATGACGCATCTTATGAATTTCATCCCTTCCGTTCTGCAAACAGAGGCTGTTCGTGCTTATTTTGAAGACATTGACTGGTACACTGCTAGTACTCGTGTTCTGTCCGTTGAACCCGATGGACGTAAAGAGAATGGCTTCGATTACTTCACATATGAGTGGAATAAGGATGGACGATATTTAAGAATGGAGTATGAACGTTCAGGTCGTGGTCTTCGACTCATAGAGACGGATGATTACCTCATTAGCGCGACTGTAGTCGATCATAAACTCCCTTTTGGCAAAGACTACGAAATTGGTTATGACATCATTAGTAAAAATAACGCTCCTCTAACCGTTGAAGTCCATGGCATAAGCAACAAACAGATTCAATACAATCTTCATGAATCCCGAACCGTTATCGACAAAGATGTGATTAAAGGCCTCTTTCATGTCCATCCTATTGAAGAGGAACAGAGTCCTTGGCACACCCATCCGCATGTCGAAGCAGAACTGAGTATTAACGGTCTTAAAGCTGTGTTTAAGATCGGTATTGCTCCTACGTATCCAGTCACATTTACGCTAGAATCTACACAACATGAATTTTACGTTGGACAAGAAGCGGAGCTATTCCTAACTGTCGCGAATGGATTTAACGAAGAGACGACCTTTTCATTCGAGCTACCTTCGCTACCCATGATCACCTTCGGACAACGTAATATCGAGATAAGTATCCCGGCCAGAGGCCGCAGAACCGTACCCATTACGGCTCAACTGCATGAATATGGCGTCCTACATTGTTCTATTGAGCTACTAGCTATCATTGGCAACGAGAGAATCGTTGTTCACAGAGAGTTAAGTGCGCTCTTTCAAGGGCATACGGCTATGTTCGGGGGTGAAACAGATAAAGAATGGATCATTTGCAATGACGGTTACTCCGTACGTTTAAACAAATTAACCAATCGGACTTCTGTTGCTCAGGGAAACAACGTTATAAATACAACACTCTTGTTCCCTAAACTCGGTCTACCCTTTTCGAATGCATTCGTTAAGAATCGCCCCACCCTTGTGGAGCAATATTCCCAACAAAAACTCATGGTCATGGAGGCACACTATGTCATACCTCGGTATGAGGATGTGCTTCTTATAGGGGTTACGAAATTATATGGGAACGGCATCATCGAGCATTATTACCGTGTGCAAAATATATCGGATGTGGCTAGAATAGAGGATTTGGTGCTGCAGGAGGGCATAATACACGATCTACAGAATAGTATCATGCCCTACGATGGAGATTACATGGATTTACGTCAAGGCGTAGATGCTTCCAATCTTGATTACTGGGATACTAGCTTATTGATGGAGAATTGGTTATTTAAATATAGTGAGCTCTCAACCGTAGGTATCCATTGGCCCTCAAGCCGTAAATTGCGGAAAGAAGGATGGTATTTCTGCCTTGAGCATCCGCTAGATAAACTTCGGGCTGGGCAAGTAATCGAAACTGAACCTTTACAAATAATAGTGGGAACTTTCGCAGATTGGCGAGATTTCCGTGCTTTTGCTATGCAGAATCACAATAGTAAGGACTTGCAAACTTCTGAGCATCTCACTTGCTCTCTTAACGATGGTAATCCATTTGTAAACCATGAATTTCAAGTGACGCTTAAGGAGCATTCCACGGTTGTTCTAGATGGTGAAGTCTCCGTTACATCCGATGGGAATAGTATCCACCCGGCTAGTATCACTATCACAAGTGAGCAACAATTATCCCTTGTGTCGATCCCACTCACGATTCAGGGTAAGAATAAATTAGATATAGCCGATATAAGATTCGATTCTCAACCCTTTGAGGTTCAGCAAAGAAAGATAATATTCCCTATATCGCTTACAGATATCCAACTAGAGACTTCTATCCAACACGGCCTAGAGGTATTCACAGCAGACAATGGGACCCTTCGAATTCAAGCTAGTTCAGCATTTGCGCCTTCTCTATTCTCGATCACTCATCAAGGACGAGAATGGTTAGATTCCTCCTTCCCACAAGTTGGACCGAAGTCTTGGTGGAATCCATGGTTAGGTGGCATAGCAAGTAACCTAAGTGGGATCTCCTTTCTGAGTCTGATGGAAGAGCCACGTACCGTTTCCTTTGCTCAGTTAATTGATAATAAAGGAAACCAATGGTCGGGTATTCGGATGAGTATATCCATTACCCATAATGAGAAATACAAAGGACTCATTATCCATCAATATTTCATGTTATTGCCTGGCGTTCCCGTTGTGTGCCAAGTCATCATGTTCGAACAGCTAACCGGTGTGTATCTACCTCCTTTGCGTGTGATTACTTCAAGCTTCTATAGAGCTGGCGATGAGTTGAATAATAGCCGAGTACATCTGAACGACAAGCAGGGTGAACCGCTTGTATATAAAGCGGGTAGAGTCCAATATGGTATCAAGACGACCGGCATCATACGTTATGGATCCTCAGAACATACAGAACAACTGACGTTGGTCACACATCCTGAATTACCTTACTGTGAGGCGCTTGTAAATACACATGCCATGGCCTCAACCGTTATTGAAGAGCTACTAGTTAAAAGCGAAGAAATTGAATTTACTAAACCGCAGTTCTACGTTATAGGCAATCATACGGTCAGTGACTCGATTTACAACGATTTATTCACCATTCATTTCACAATGCAATCATGAGAGGAGTTTACCCATGAAAATCATCGATGCACATATCCATTATTCCAACATAGAGTCCTTCCATGACACCGCCCGAACGATGTCATTTATCGATTATTCTGCCGTTGGTTTACAGGAGGAATTCAAACGATCCGGTGTTATTGCAGGAGTTGGAATGGGCGTAACTGAGACGGTAGCAGGCGCCTTTCCTGATTCTGCTGCGACAAATCCGATGATGCTTGACCTGACGGAAGAACCATTACCCTCTAATCTATTTACATGTGTTGGTATTAACCCATTAACTCTGCAAGATAGTAATCAGTTAGAGGTATTAGAACACGTCCTTCAACAGGAACATGTGGTAGGCATCAAATTATATGCTGGTTATTATCACTTCAATGTTGGCGATCCAATTTATGACCCCATCTATAAACTGGCCTCAGCCTATAACTTACCTATCGTCATTCATGGAGGGCTTACTTATTCCGACAAGGGCTTACTGAAATACTCTCACCCACTCGCTATGGAAGAAACCCTCCTACAGCATCGAGACATCACTTTCATGATCTGTCATCTAGGTGATCCGTGGGTCATGGATGCAGCAGCCTTGCTGGAGAAGAATCCGAACCTATACACAGATTTATCCGGCTGGATTGTGGGAGATGATGATAAAGTAGAACGTTTGATGCAGGAGCAGACCTATACAGATCATTTCCGCCGTGCTCTCGTATTCGCTGAACGTTACGATCGACTGGTCTTTGGTACGGATTGGCCGCTCGCTCCCCTTGATTCTTACATTCGCTTCGTGAAGAATCTAATTCCCGAAGCGTATTGGGAGCAAGTGTTCTATGGAAATGCCCTTCGTGTATTTCCTAAGCTAGAGCAAGCTTTGAGTCGACTTAATACTTAACATTAAATAAACGTAGAACACAAAAAAGCCGCCCCTCAGGGACGGTTTTACATTGCCTTTTAAAGTTACATTGCCTTTATTTCAAGCAACTCATATTTAATAATGCCCATAGGTGCCGTTACGTTAATAACACTGCCTACTTTTTTACCTAAGAGTTCTTTACCTAAAGGACTCTCATACGATATTTTATTATCCAATACATCCGCCTCAGCTGGTCCTACAATTTGATACTTAATTTGCTCTTTGAATTCAATATCATTCAGAATGACAATGGAACCCACGCTAACAACGGAGAGATCTAAACTCACAGTATCGATAACCGTTGCTTTCGTGATCATCTTTTCCAATATCTTTATTCTAGTCTCCATGAAGGATTGATCATCCTTAGCTGAGTGGTATTCACTATTTTCTTTCAAATCGCCGTAACTAATAGCTAACTTAAGACGTTCTGCTAATTCTTTGCGTTTGACCGTCTTTAAATCTCTTAGTTCATCCTCTAACTTGGTCAACCCTTCTCTTGTTACAATCACTTCTTCTTTAGCCATGTTTACAACTCCTAATTTACTTTCTTATTCAATTCTAACCTAAATTCAATTAAAATGTTATTAAACTCAATGAAAAAGGTTTCAGGACACCGTAAAAGAGGGTGTTTTATCCAACGACAGACGATAAGTATGTATATTCTCACATTATCTTCTACATTTGCGTATCTTTCTATTCTGCTTTCTACACGTACCTCATTTTTATTATCTATTTACGAAAGTAGGTCTTCCTATCCATACAAATGCAATCAAGAAATGGATTGTTGCAGCTCTCGTTTTTTGGGGATCATTTAAAATTTTACTTTTCATAGTGAAGGATATTATTTTTCGATATACTTCCTTCCCAGATCCCTATGACAAAGCTTTACAATTAATTAGCTCTGGATTGATCATCCTATTGTCACTTATTTCTACATCACTTCTAATTCATGAAAAAAACAGTAAGCCAAATGATTAAACAAATAATCACTTCACTTACTGTTTTGCAAGTCAGTTTAAATATTTATCCTCTTAGTATGCCAAAGTGTACAATGCTTTAATATGAGACAAGTAACGAATATTACTTGCTTCCTTCATAAGAGAAGCTGGCAATCCTCTAAGTGGTGTTCCATTAGCTCCGACTGTTGCAACAGCGTCTTTACGACCCAAGCTTGCAAGTGTTCCGGAGTCAATTGGTGAGAAGGATTCCATCGCTTTATTATTCAACTTAGCGTATAGGTTGTAACCAACAAGTTCTCCCATTTGCCAAGCAATCTGTGCTGTTGGTGGATATGGGCGTCCTTCTGGACCGAAGAATACGGCACTATCTCCTACAACGAATACGTCAGGGTGTGAAATGGATTGAAGATGTTCATTAACGCTCGCACGTCCACGGTTCACTTCAAGTCCTGATTCACCAACTAGTGGACTTCCTTGTACTCCACCTGTCCATACAAATGTGTTAGCAATCACTTTCGAACCATCTTTAAGGTCTATTGTGTTTCCTTCAACATTCGTTACAGGAAGGCCTGTTAGGAATTGTACCCCACGAGATTCTAAACTCTTCGTTGCACGTTCGATCAAATGATCTGGCAATACAGGAAGAATCTTAGGACCTGCTTCAACAAGCATCAATTTAATGGTTTTAGGATCTACACCGTATTTTTTAGCAAGTGCAGGCATTCCATCAGCAATTTCGCCGACTAGCTCAACGCCTGATAGTCCGCCACCACCGATAACAATCGTACCGTCAGCTTCGTTATTTGTTTTACTAAATTCACGAATACAACCTTCAATATGCTTATGAATGTTGTTCGCATCCACTGCAGATTTCAAGACCATACTATTCTGTTCAAGTCCCGGAATACCGAAGAATGCCGTTTGGCTTCCCAAACCGACAACAAGAGCATCATAAGTTAATGTAGTACCATCTGAAAGTTTAACTTCTTTGTTATCTACGGAGAATGATTTAACCTTACTAATCTTAAGATCAATATCCTTCCCTTTGAATAGCTTCTGTAATGGCATAGCAATTGCCTCTTGAGCTACATTTCCAGCTGCAAGACGGTGTAATTCTGTAATGATTTGGTGTGTTGGAGTCTGGTTAATAACAGTGACTTTCGCTTCAGCTTTGCTCATGAATTTACGAAGACTCAACGCTGTTAGAAGTCCACCATAACCTGCACCTAATATAACAATATGTTTTGACATCGTGTATCCTCCGCTCTTACTAAGTTATTATTAATGAATTACTTCTTACTTTTTTCTTCACTAACTTGAAGATAAGCATTAACGAAACGGAATACCTTTTGAGCCTGTGGATCTTTTACCATCTTTAACAGACCAAATAGACCGATCACTTCGTTACTTTCCTCAGCGCGATCTTTTGCTTCGATAACCGTTGCCGCAATATTCTTCACGGAGTCTTTCACGGGTCCTACGATTTCAGTTATTGCTCCAACCGTATCGCTCTTCAATGTATCATCTGTAGCAACGGAATGAGCAAAATCATATGATTTTGTCATAGCATTAACAATTTCAGTCAATTTCGGTAATTGCTCAATTAAAGCAGATAGAGATTCCTGAACCTCAGGTTTTAATAGCTGATCCAACACATCATTATTTCTAGTTGCAGTCAATGATTGTGGTTCTTGTTCAGACGTAGTCTGAGTGATTGATTCTGACATATCTAATTCTCCTTTACGATAAGCAAATTCGCTTCAGCTTTATATTTGATGGATTGTCAATAGATTAGATCATTGATCATCCGTCATTTCACGGGAATTACATAAGAATGCGTCTTAATAACCATAATTTAGTTCTTTAATATAAGAATCACGATTTAAATTCCCTATTAATAATACGACTAACCTGCGATATTATCAAATAACTTTTTATTGTCATACTTATTCATACAGGCCTATCCGTACAAAATCAAGAGCTCCTGTTCCATTAACTTTCACGAGTGCAAGTGATATTATGCACCACAGTCGCAATTTAAATCCTCATAACCAAGTAACATTGACAAAGCTGCTGTCCTTTTTCAAAGATGACGTCTCTATTTAAAAATCTGGACGTACAAATGAATTTGTACGTCCAGATGAAATTCTGTCATTCACATTATTTTGCTGTAACGCCACCATCGACAGGAAGTTCAATGCCTGTAATGTAAGCAGAAGCATCGGAAGCAAGGAATAATACGGCACTAGCCACTTCAGATGCTTTCCCAACTCTTGGTAGTGCTGTTTGAGATAAGAACCATGCTAGCATTTTCTCATTATCAACCATATCTTGAGACATTGGAGTCTCAATAAATCCTGGGTGAACAGAGTTTACGCGAACATTGAATTTACCATAATCGACTGCCGCTGCTTTGGAAAGCATACGAACTGCACCTTTGGAAGCTGTATAAGCGCCCGCACCGCTACTACCCGTTAAACCAGCGATAGAAGAAATATTAACAACCGATCCACCGTTAATCTCTTTCATGTGAGGAATAACATACTTCATTCCTAAGAAAACACTAGTAACGTTGATATTCATAACACGGTTCCATTGATCCATAGTCGTATCAAGCATGTTAACTGCTAATGAAATACCTGCATTGTTAACTAATACGTCGATTTTGCTATATTTCTGAATCGTACCATCTACAACCTTGATCCATTCTTCTTCTGAAGCAACATTATGTGCAACAGCGGTAGCTTCTCCACCATTTGAAGTGATTTCTTGAGCAACCGCTTGTACTGCTGCTTCATTGATATCAGTTAATACAACGATAGCTCCCTCTTTAGCAAGCAAGATCGCTTCTTCACGTCCCATACCACTACCAGCACCTGTAACAATGGCTACTTTACCATTCATAACTCCCATTATATAGTCCTCCTCATATATATCTTACATTTCAATGATATAAATTTTGATGCCATAACATTTAATGCTAAACTATTTAACGCTATAACATTTAGCACTATAATAGCATATATTAAGACAGTTTATAAAGTAGTTGTTACAATATTGAAAAGTCAAGGAAATAGCACCCTGTTTTGGGTGCTGAATTCATGATTATTTCCTATTTTACAGCCCCTTGGGTTACCCCATTAATAATCCATTTCTGTGCAAATAAGTAAATAATAATCATTGATAACATGGCCATCAAGTAAGATGCGAATGCTAGGTTGAAATCTGTATTAAATTGCCCCTGAAAAATATACTGAACCAGTGGCAAGGTATACATACTCTGATCACTGATAATGATGAGTGGAAGCAAGAAATCATTATACATTAAACGGCAAGCTTGTCTGCCAATCATCTTTATATGTAAAATAAAATGCTGTTTTCCCACTTTTCTTCAACTTCTCAACCGTTGCGATTAGTTCATCCCATGTTTTTGGAATGGTGAGTCCCATCTCTTTAAAAATATCCTTGTTATAGATAATGCCGTTAGCATTAGTCGCATATGGAACGCCTGTTATCTTGGTCATACCCGTAATATCTTGGAGCATTGTAATATAACTCGTATCGACCGAATCTAACAATTCACTCTGAGACAGGTCTGTAAAAATATCACTCTGTGCAAGAACCGAATATGTATCTGTTGCACCAAGTCCAATGATATCTGGAATATCATTCTTCACGACTCGTGTCTTGAGTACAGTCTCAGCATCCGGTGGATTGACCTGTCTGACCTTCATGCCGGGATGAGATTCATTAAATTTGAGTATGAGCTTATCAAATGATTCCTTTGCTTCAGGTTTATTTTGAAAAAATTCAAGTTGTACCTTACCTGCTTCTTTCTCACTTTGTCCTCCACACCCAGACAGAAGAGATACTAATAGCAGACATGCCACTAGACTCCTTCCAATCTTCATACCGAACCCTCCCTTATCAATCTCTTGCTGTTAATAGATTACCCATTATGGCTCCGTGAGAAACGGCTTACACCCCGTTCGCATGCTAGGTAAATTGTGGATACGATTAAAAGGACTCTACCCATCCGCACATTAGCGATGATTGAATCTCTGCGACGTGAAATGAATCGAATTTAAAAATGGACATACTTCAATAATTTTCAATTATATATATTTCTGTAATCGTCATATAATATTTAGAAAGAAATTTCGTCACGATTCGTCTTCATAGTGATTAAGATCTCTTCTTTTGACGTAAAGTAATGTTAGTATGGTTTTTTCGACTATTTTTACCAAGGAAATATTTAAGATTAGTAAGGTTACATAACAAGGAGGTCGTCCTATGACAGATTCAAACAGGCAAAAAATAGTGGACAGCGTCCCGCAAAAGGGATTTTTCGGTCATCCGAAGGGGTTATTTACTCTATTCTTCACAGAGTTTTGGGAGCGTTTTTCTTATTATGGAATGAGAGCCATACTTGTCTACTATATGTACTATGAGGTATCACAAGGTGGACTTGGTTTCGATGAGCCTACAGCGCTTGCCATCATGTCGATCTACGGATCTTTAGTGTATATGTCAGGTATTATTGGAGGATGGCTGGCCGACAGAATATTCGGAACTTCAAAGGCCATATTTTATGGCGGTATATTAATTATGTTGGGGCATATTATCTTATCTATCCCTGGAAGCACAGCCATGTTCTTTATTTCGATGGTACTCATCGTCCTAGGTACAGGGTTACTGAAACCAAACGTATCCAGTGTCGTAGGTGAGATCTACAGCCCCGATGATCTTCGTCGAGATTCCGGGTTCAGTATATTCTATATGGGAATTAACCTTGGTGGATTCATTTCTCCATTAATTGTAGGAACCATAGGTATGAAAAGTAACAATTTCCACTTAGGATTCTCCTTTGCCGCTATTGGTATGTTTATTGGATTAATTATGTTTGTTTTAACCAAGAAGAAAAATTTAGGTATTGCAGGCACCATTATAGCTAATCCACTTTCCCCATCTGAAAAGAAAAAAGTCTATACGATCATTGGGGTCAGTGTAGTTATCATCGCAATTTTGATTGCTATCAGCATCCCATTAGGTCTGTTAACATTTAGTAGCTTTATTGCTCTTATAGGGATATTAGGGATTCTTATACCTACTACATACTTCGTTGTGATGTACCGCAGTCCTAAAACAAGTATAGTTGAACGTTCCCGACTTATTGCCTACATTCCGCTGTTTATTGCTTCCGTTATGTTCTGGGCAATTCAAGAACAAGGATCAACGATCCTTGCCTCCTATGCGGACAAGCGTACGCAGTTGAATTTTGCAGGAATTGAACTTTCGCCAGCTTGGTTTCAATCGTTGAATCCAATGTTTATTATCATCTTGGCTCCCGTATTTGCATGGTTCTGGATGAAACTAGGCGTTCGTCAACCCTCAGTTCCTAAGAAATTCTCCTTAGGCTTATTATTTGCTGGGTTCTCCTTTCTAGTGATTCTCCTACCCGCTTACTTTGGCGGTAGCCAATCCCTAGTTAACCCATTATGGCTTGTTCTTAGTTATTTCCTTGTCGTTATCGGCGAATTATGTTTGTCACCTGTAGGACTATCCGTAACTACGAAACTAGCACCAGCTGCTTTCTCAGCACAAACCATGAGTTTATGGTTCTTATCCAGCGCTGCTGCCCAAGCTATTAACGCTCAGATTGTTAAGTTCTACACTCCTGCGACTGAGATGATCTACTTCGGTGTCATTGGAGGAGCAGCAATTG
The DNA here is from genome assembly GCF_059445505.1 of Paenibacillus sp. Y301. Lineage (NCBI taxonomy): Bacteria > Bacillati > Bacillota > Bacilli > Caryophanales > Paenibacillaceae > Paenibacillus > Paenibacillus sp. Y301. Next base: position 68,729 of record NZ_JCAIUL010000006.1, read on the forward strand.
TACTTAGTATTATCCTCTTCGCCCTTTCCCCTAAAATTCAGGGATTTATGAAGGGTATACGGTAACCAATCACTGTTAAATATAAAACCTCCCCTTTAATCAAGGGGAGGTTTTGTGATATTTCTGTACAAAAGATGGATTGAAGTTACGGAGTATGACGCATAGAAGGTAGCAATAAATCAGATATTATTTGGACCCAACGCCTAAATGGGATGCTTGGTGTGTTTATACGTAGTATCCTAACCGCAGTATATCGAAATGAGAACCTCTAAGCAGGTAAATTACGGACTTAGAATCCGCTATTATAATTTCAACCCAATGCAAATCGATCTTGATCAGAGATATCATCTTCCGATTGTTTCATTTGTTTGCTTCTTAGCTGTCCACAAGCAGCATCAATATCTGCCCCGTGTTCAAGACGAACGGTACAGTTGATATCATGCTTTTTCAAAGTGTCATAGAAAGCTAGGATAGCTTCCTGATCACTTCTCTGGTATTGACTATGTTCATCTACCGGATTGTATGGAATAAGATTAACACTTGCAAGGTGTTTCTTGTCTTTAATGAGTTCCGCCAGCTCCAAGGCATGCTCTTTGCGATCATTTACATCCTTAAGAAGGATATATTCGAACATAATTCTCCGATTCGTTTTCTCCAAGTAATACTCCACAGCGTTCATTAACTTTGCTATTGGAAAAGCACGATTGATAACCATAATCTTCGTCCGTAGTTCGTCATTTGGCGCGTGTAGGGAAATTGCCAAATTCACTTGTAAATCTGCATCGGTAAACTTAATGATCTTATCAGGCAGACCACTGGTCGAGACGGTAATACGCTTAGCACCAATCGCTAGTCCCTTATGATCCTTAATCACTTGCAAGAAGTCCACCAGGTTATCGAAATTATCAAATGGCTCGCCAATTCCCATGACAACCACATGGCTTACTCTTTCCTCTTGCTCTCTTTGATCTAGATGATGCTGAACATTCATAATCTGTTCCACAATTTCGCCTGCGGTCAGGTCACGACTTTTCTTAATAAGACCACTCGCACAGAAACTACAGCCAATGTTACATCCCACTTGAGTAGTGACACATACGGCTATTCCGTATTTTTGTCTCATCATGACCGTTTCAATGAGATTACCATCCTGTAATTTGAACAGAAGTTTAATCGTTCCATCCGTCGATTCCTGCTTCACATGTTCCGTTAAGGTCTGAATAACAAAGTGATCGGAAAGGATTTGAATACAATCTTCATTCACATCAATCATGTCTGAGAAGTCCGTTACACGTTTGCGATATAACCAATCCCAGACCTGTGTTGCTCGAAATTTTTTATGACCGGATTCCAAAAGCCATGCTGTTAATTGTTCTAATGTTAATCCATAAATGGATTGTTTATTCATGTCGTTTCCTCTTTTCAAAGCTTTAAGGTTCAGTCATATGATTGTCTCAAATTTTTATTATTAACACAAGCGAGACAAACTGTCATTTCTATGAAATATTTTTATTATTCAGCATCGTCTGTAGCTATAACAAGACTACAATAATGAAAAGGAGATCATTCACAAATAAACGTAGCACTCCCCCATAAAAGGGAATGGCTACGTTACTATGTGTTCATATTAACGAATCAAGTCTTTCAAGAAGCTCATTCGGTATTGTTGTCTAGGTCGCCCGCGCGATGCCCCTTTTTCTTCACCTATGATCTCTATAAGTCCAGCATCCATCCAAGCTAGTAGGAACCGGTGCGCACTCCGAGTCGTTACACCTAATACTGCGGCCATATCCTGCGCATAATAGTCGAGTTTCCCAAAACGTGTCGTATGTGCGATTAACTTGCTTAAATAGACAGAGGTTAACCCGGCTGCTTCCGCCTTTTTCAATAAAGCGGCATCAACGAGTGATAGATCAATCTCCATTGGCTCCGTCATTTCAAGAGGTCCTATCACGCTTTTATCTTCCCTGACAATAAAGCAATGATCGCCACCACCGCCCTTCGCTAATCGAAGGGCTTGTCTTGCATGCATTCCGGCTTGTCCAGCAGAATACCCAAATCCCACACCTATGCTTAATAACACGCCAAAAGCCCTCTGGGCTTTCTTAGCCAATGGAATTGTTTTATATCCACCTGTCTCGCGCTCAAAAATTCCCCGCGACGTTACGAACAAATATTCATTCCCCGCCAATTGCGTGAGATGCCCATCCAAATATTCAGCAAAATTTAATACCATATGATGAATATCCAGCTTAAGGCGCTGTACTTCATGCTCAGAAGGCTGCGCCTCAGCAAGCTTGGAGAAGTTGTCGACATGAATCAATCCCATGACAATTTGAGCTTCCTTATTCCTACGCCATTCTGATGATAATAAAGCACGTTCTAGTGTTACAATGATATCCTGTTCCGTAGGTACGACCCATTCACAGGGAATACCCTCTTCGGTTAATTTTATAGCCACACTACTAATTGTAGTCAGTGCACAACTCGAACGACCAGAGTTATATTGGTCTCGATGAAACGTTAACAATTCCTGCTCGGTTGGAATGGTATCTTTCTTATAAACAAATAACTCGACCTTTGGCCCGCCAAGCTCTGTAAATGCCCTTTCGATCATCTTCTCTGTTAACGTATCCACAGATAAAGATGATATACCATAAGTCCGTTCCAAGTGGAACAGACTTCTGTAAAGTCCCGATCCATTTAAGGGGACGAATAATGCAGGCACTTCGAAACGATTATTTTCTTTAGCAAGCAGATAAGGGACCTCACCGGTGAATAGAATCACATCTGCTTCCTCAGCTGCGATTCTTGTGAGCTCAGGAGCCTCGGACACTAGACGATATCCTTTCAACACAGGGTGAAAGGAGGGAAACCCTTTGAGGCAATCTGACATTTTGTCCATTAAAATTTGGGGTCCAATAATGGCTATTCTTATCCCTGAACATTCTGGGTCTTGCATTCTATCTTCCATCCACATGATGCGCCTCCAGCTATTCATATTTATCTTTCTATTCATAATGACTATATTATGAATATTCTAGAGTGGAGACGCCAACCCTTTTCATGTACGAAAATCATTTAATAAAGACAAGCCTTTCATTCGCATATGGACCGACCATGGAGCCGGGGAAAAAAATGAAAAATTATTTCTTAAGTATCAATACAGCAGTAACAGCGCATAATCAGGAATGTAACCACTGGCTCAAATGAGCAGTAACAAATTCATCATCATTCAAATGGGGATAACTACGATGCACACGATCAATCTCCTCCAATTGTCCTGGTGACAGCGTTTCATCTGGATTTAGACACCAACAACCCTCCAACAGCCCTTGACGCCGAAGCACCTCATGAATGCCAGGAATACACCCGTGAAATGAATGCGCAGGATCAAAAAATGCTGCATTGCTATCCGTTACCTCAGCACCTAGTGTTAACCAATTCCGATCTAGAAAACGGTCATCCCTTACTTTCTTAATATCATCCAGTAGCTTAACGGCCTTCTCTGTCCATACTGCCCAATGTCCGAGAAGCCCTCCAACAATTCGCTTCTCAACGATGTTGTCATTGACAGGATAACGGAAGGTCGTCAGCAAATCATGGACGATATTATCGTCATTCCCCGTATATAATGCAATATCATCACAACGGCTTGATTCCATAACCGCACGAACGACATCCCATGATTGATAGCGATTAAAGGGTGCCATCTTAATAGCAACAACCCCTTCGATCTCAGAAAATGCCCGCCAGAAATCATAGCTAAGTGTTCTTCCTCCTACCGAAGGCTGAAGATAGAAACCAAATACAGGAATGATATTTGCAACTTCCCTTGTTCTCATGAGCAACGCTTCTTCGCTCCAATTCTGAAGTCCACCCATACTTAGCAAGCCCACGTCATACCCAATCTCAGCAGCGACCTCCGCTTCGGCCACAGCTTGGTTTGTTGGACCGCAAATACCGGCAACCTTCATAAAAGGACGATCTAGATTCGCTCGTTCCACTTCCTCCGCTGCAAGCCTTAACACGGGTTCAAATAAGTCAATCCCTTTATCCCGAATTTCAAATTGAGTGGAGTGAACGGCTACCGCGATACCTCCAGCACCAGAGGCAATATAGTATCTCGTTAGTGCCCGTTGCCTAGCTTCATCGAGCTGTCGTGACGAATTAAGCGCAAGCGGATGTGCTGGAATAGCTAATCCATCGTGTAGCGCAGCATGTAACCCTGGTGCTAATGGTTTGCTCTGAGCCACCATCAATAGTTCCCCTCCCGATCTTGAAAGTGAGTATCTTTATTCCACGTCTCTCCATCTTGCTGCACCCAATTAGCTATCCATTCTATCATTTCATTCAGGGTAACCTTAGGATATCCAAATGTTCGCATGGCTTCAGCAGAATTACTTAACAGTGCTGTCGAAGCCTCTTCTCCCGTAATGACTGGCGTAATTCCCAATAACTGACCGAAGCGATTGGCTACCCAACGAAGAGACATCGTCTCTGGGCCTGTCACATTCATGAGCTTAGGTGGACTACTACACACATTCAGAGCACGAAGTGCGATCTCATTAGCATCTCCTTGCCAAATGACATTAGCATGTCCCATCGTTACGTCGATTGCCTTGCCCTCCTTCACAGACTTAGCGATCTCGAGCAATACACCATAACGAAGATCGATCGCATAGTTGAGCCGATAAATGAACATCGGAATGTCGTACTTATGGGAGAAATGTTCAAATACTCTCTCACGACCTAGACAGGATTGGCCGTATTCACCATTCGCAGAAGGTGGACATTGCTCGGTTGCTCCTCCGTCCTTGATCGGAGTTAGCGGATATACATTACCTGATGAAAATATAATCATACGAGAATTTCGAAATTTCTCCGCTACCCGTCCTGGCAAGTAGGCGTTCATGGCCCAGGTGAAATGCTCATTCCCAGTCGTACCAAATTTATTACCCGCCATATAAATCACATTTTTCACATCAGGAAGTGCCTGCAGTTCATTATCGTTCAGAATATCCGCAGCTATGGTCTCCACCCCAATATCCTCTAAATCCTGTCTTAACCCACCAGAGGTAAACCGTGATACACCAATCACTTTTTTCTTCAAGCCTGCCTGCTTAATCGCATTCATCGCCAGCCTCGCCATACTTGGTCCCATTTTGCCACCTATGCCAAGCAGCATTATGTCACCATCTATCGCCTCCATGTCACTCACTAGCTCTGCGGATGGCTTCGCCAACCTGCTTTCTAACTCCATAATACTATTGATCATCGTAAATCCCTCCAGTTACTTATCTTAGTAATTCATTTTAAAGACAAGTCTTTAAAATGTCTCAAATTATGTGAAAACCGACTATTTCATCGATCCTGTTCCGTGATTTTATAACTTAACTTCCTTACCCGTTTCTCGACTCTCGTTGGCTGCTTCAATAAACCGAATGACTTGTAGCGTCATAGCCATATCAACCGCTGGCTCACCTGTCTTGAACATATCCATCACTTTTTCAAGTAAGCTTGCATAGAAAGGCTTCTTATCTGAACCAATATCAACGAGTGAGGAGCTATGTTCTCTATTAATGACTGCCATAAATGGAAGACCACCCGATAGACTACCACGAACGGTACCGATTCTTCCATCACTCCACACCCCAGTAATCGTATCTTGGTCCCCTGATGTAGAAACCATAACATGATCACAAGTACCACCCATCACGGTAAATAACATCTCCACGGAATGAATGCCATACCAGAAATATCCCTTCTGGGTAGGTTCCATGTACATTGGTCCATAACAATCGACCCTTAGGATGCTATAGTTAGTGTTACTTTCGAGTTGCCTCGTTAACGCATCTGCATAACGAAGAGCTGATGTGCTTAAGATCGGAATGGACCATTGTTCAGCCAACTTAAAAATCGCTTTAGCCTCTTCTATACTATTTGCAAGTGGTTTGTCTATGAATACTGGCTTACCGTAGGGAGCAATCATCTCAAACAATTCTCGATGAACACGCCCGTCTGCAGACAGCAACAATATGGCATCACACTCAGCTGCTACTTGCTTCGGATGCTCGACCAACCGAACGCCAAACCGAAGGTTCATTTCCTCTGCAAAAGTTGCAACTCTTGAAATGCTAAGTTGGAAATCTGGTGACCCACCCGGAAAAGCGACAATGACCTCTCCTCCCTCTACATGATAAGGATGCTCCCTATCGTTCAGTAGTTCTGTAAAAGCAATTGAGTGAGAGGTATCTGTTCCAATGATTCCTATTCTCATATTTTTCTCCATCAGATCACATCCCCGATACCTAATATAATTTCTGTAGAGCCGACTATTCTGTCAGCCCTATCGATTTATATATCTTATCTTTCTCTATTATCACAAACGCTGGGCAGCCGCAAGAATATTAAGTAATTAATAGCGAATTAGTACACCCAGCGTGTTGCTTATATCTTCTTTCATCGCAATGTAAGCCTCGGGTGCTTCATCAATAGAATATTCCTTTGAAATAAGCGATTCCACTTGAATGATTCCCTCTTCAAGCTGCCGTATGAATTCCGCCATATTCCGGCCTTCTGTCCAACGAACATACGATTTGGGATAGTCAATATTCAGCTCCTCATACTGTTCATCGTATCGACCTGGTCCAGCTGCACGAGCAATTACGAAATCAGCTTCCTTCTGGAAAAAGAGCTCCCGCGGGAATTCAATAGGAACGTTACCAACCAACACATATTTTCCGCGGAACGCCAATTTTTCCATACTTGTAGCGATAATATTGGGTTTCAATGAATGGGCCACCAGAGCAATGCTGTCAAACCCATGACCTTCTGTAAACCGTTCTATATGCTCAGCAAGATGTTCATCATTGGCTAAATAAGCGTCGACTCCAAATTCTTTAGCAGCTGCTACTCGTGCAGGGTCCATATCGGTCGCAAACACACGGTAGTTAGCTTGTTTACTAAATTGTGCCATTAGCTGACCCAGTAGCCCTAAGCCAATAATCCAGACGGTCTCGCCAAATTCTATAGACAACCTTCTTACACTATGAATCGCAACAGAGCTCAATCCAACTAGTGCAGCTTCACGTAACCATTTATCCGACGATAATCGGACACATAACTGTCTAGGCACTGATAATTGCTCCGCATGATAAACGTATGGGCCACCATAACAGGCGACTAAATCACCGGGCACCAAATCATCCACCTTTTTACCTACCGCTATAACTTCTCCTGACACACTATAACCAAGCTTGAATCCATCTGTAACATCCATATTGTGTATCAGGTTCAGCTCTGTACCCGGACTGATAGAAGAGTATTTGACTTTGACGAGCACACGATATGGGTGATCAACCGTTAATACGGGAGCATCCGCTTCTTCAAGAAGTGCAACATGCTGTTTCACGATGATTTGCTTCATTTGTAATTAGTCTCCTTTTGTCCATATAATGGGCTGATCCAATAATTAAGAAAATAATATGACTGACGAAATGCTTCATTATGACCTTAGCTCTAGCACTACCGATATCTCTTGACTACACTTCCTTCTCCAAGTGGCACCTCTTCAAATAGCTTGCCTTCTCGCAGAAGTTTGGCAATCGCCCCATGCTCCATCGGCTCGAATCCTACCGCCCCATACAGGATACGTGGATCGAACACTTGATGTCTGATCCCATCCTTCACATGAGTATGCACGATATAATCCTTCAATAAGTGAACTCCCTTCCCAGGATCATCACCCGTCACCATAACCATATTGGCAGCGCTTGTAAGTGGGCACCTGATATCGAACCTGTTCCGATCACCGCTATTTTAAGCTTTGCCATTCATATATTCATCCTCTTCGTCAAGAACCCAATCATCTAGAATGATATTAGCTGTAATTCCAGCAAATCCCGTAGCTTTACGAAAGGTTGTCGTAACAGGTGAACGATCTGGTAGGTCATTCTGAATATTAGGAGTAAATAGTGAATGACCTCGTTCTGCTATACTCGCAGATACCTCTGCGAAACGGTCTTTCCCAAGCATACAAATATCTGATGATTGGCTTCTCCAGAAGGATAAATAAAGCTCCCAGCCATTAGACCAATCCCTCGTCCACCATGTCGCTTCGCTTTCTTCCGAAGGAGGCTGCTTAATTGCTTCTAGCATAGTATCTACTGCAGCAGCAGATACCTTTGACCAACGTTCATACAATTGACCCTCTAGTAAGGGTAAAGCAGTATACGCAAAAGCAACAATTGTCGCTTGGTAGAGTACACTATTTCCCATATGCACAGAGCCATCCCAGTTCTCGATGTAAGGCCACCAACCCGGTTCATTTTTTCCGAATCGATCCGCTAAATGGTTAAATATTTGATGAACCTTCTCCAAATAGATTAAATCACCAGATAGTTCGTAGGCCCTGCCAAATGTGTGTGCAGCATACATATCCCCGTTCAGCACGTCAAAGTCTGAGCTAGGACGTTTCAGTACAACCGCTGGGTTCTCTACAGCAACCTGAGTCAGTAAATATTGTGCAGCACGAAGTAAACTTTCTTTGGCTGCATCACTTCCCGTCGCTTTGTGTACATGATATAAGCTATTAGCAACGGCACCAATCTCTGCAATATCAACTACTAGAGGTTCACCTTTCTTCACATAGAAGGGCTGTGAAAAGCCACCATTTGGTAGCTGACGTCTTCTCACTTCCTCCACTAGACATTTAGCAATTTCCAACCCCTCAGAATTTCTGTTTAATTTACCGTCCAACACATACAAGGACGCCGCTAACCCTGTCGTACAGCAACTTGCCTTTTCGCCCAACTCGTCATCGAATATATACAGAAATCCAGTCTTTGGATCCTTTCTTAGTAAACTATTGAAATAAGGCTTCATCCCGTTGATGATCTGAGAAGCAAGATCTATCATATTCTCTCATCTCCTGTTGCATACTTATTAATGGATTATTTAGAACCTGTCATCGTAATTCCTTCAATAAATACTTTCTGTACGAAGAAATACAATATGATCATTGGAAACGTAAATAACGCTGCAGCTGACATCAACATACCCCATTCGATGTTGTACTCTCCGATGAAGGCTTTCAGCCCTACGGACAAGGTCCATTTCTCCGGATCGTTTAAATAGACAAGTGGTAGTTGATAGTCCTTCCAAGAACTTAAGAATACGAGCAAACCAACGGTAAATAGTGCTGGACGAGATAGTGGCAACATGATTTGAGCGTATATCCGAAATTCTGAGGCTCCATCAATCTTGGCGGATTCCGATACTTCCTGAGGAATACCCATGAAGAACTGTCGAAGTAAGAAGATATAATACGCTGCTCCAAAAAAAGCAGGAAGGATCAAGGGCCAATACGTATTGATCAGGTTCATTTTGTTAAACAAAACGTATAGAGGTATCATCGTAGCCTGAGTTGGTAACATGATTGTCGCCATGATGATCATAAATAAAAAGTTTCGCCCCTTAAAAGGGATTCTTGCGAGTCCGTAAGCCGTTAATGGCGCTGCAATTAACTCCCCCAGTACGCATAAAAGAGCAACGAATAACGTATTTAAGGTATATTTAAAAAATGGAATAAAGTTGACTGCGTTTGAATAATTGGTCCAATAGAATTCTTTTGGCCACCATACAAAGGGTATAGCGAAAATTTCTTCAATTGATTTAACTGATGTAAGTAACAAATAAGCAAATGGTCCAAGGAAAAACACGCCAGCTAAACAAAGAACAAAATGCTTGAGTATAGATTTCACCTTTTTCTTTGATTCCTTTTTTCTTTTGGCCGCTGGTAAACCTAAGTCATTCGATGAAACAGCTAGATTTGACATTACTTATCACCTCCATAGTAAACCCACTTAGCCGATGTCTTGAGGATAAGAAGCGTAATTAACATGACTACTAGGAACATGATCCAGGCCATAGCAGAAGCATAACCCATATTCAAGAATGAGAAGGCCTGCTGATAGAGATAAATGGAGTAGAATAGCAAGGAATTCTCAGGTCCCCCTGTCGACTGCGTCGCTTCGGCAAACACCATTCCCTCAGTGAAATATTGAAAGGAAGAGATTAGCATCATAAGTAACTGAAATATTGTCATAGGTGAGATAAAAGGGAATGTTATCGTCCAAAATTGTCTCCATTTGCTCGCTCCATCGATACTAGCTGCCTCGTAATACATTCTTGGTACATCTTGGAGGGCCGCCAAATACATCACCGTGATGGTCCCCGTTCCCCAGAAACCCATTAATACAAGTGATGGCTTCGTCCAATCTGGATCTATCAGCCAGTTCGGGCCAGTAATACCAACATAGCTAAGTGCGATATTAATAAATCCATATTGAGAGTTTAGCAACCACATCCATAATAGCGATCCTGCAACGGCAGGGACGAGCGTGGGTAAGAAATAAATTGTTCTATATATACTTTGACCTTTTACTTTCTTATTAAGAAGTAGCGCCATCACTAAAGCGTATGCCAAATGAGGCACGACGCCTACGACTGTAATGTATATAGTGTTATACATGGATAAGAAAAACTTGTCATCTATAAGTAAATTCTTATAATTATCTAGCCCCACCCATTCAGGTGCTTTAAATAAATTATATTCAGTCATACTGTAATAAAAAGAAGTTACGATGGGATATAGTTGAAAAACCAAGAAACCGATAATCCATGGGCTGGTAAATAAAAGTCCTGTGATTAGCACTTTCCGCTCTCTTTTACGAATTCCTTTGAAGTTGATACTCTTTGCTCCCATTATATCTTCTCCTCCCTTTAAGGTAGAAGCGGACCGATAGGCGGCCCGCTGCTCTACCTTCTTATTTCTTATCTGCTAAAGGTTGAATCTTCTCCTCAACCTTGTCCATAGCTTCTTGTGCTGTCAGCGTTCCCTTAAGTGCTTTCTCTGTCTCCTCAGATAAAGATTGCAAGTACTCATTGATGTATGCACTGTTTGGGAATCCGTTCAAATTACTACTTTTTGCTCTTTCATAGAATGACCACATCGTCTTATTATCTTCATCTAATAAACGGCTGTCTTCCAAAGCAGACGTTATCGTTGGAATAACATGTGCATCAAGAGAGAACTGAATCTGTGCATCTGTAGTCATCATGTATTTCATGAATTCCCATGCTTCCGCTGAATGCTTTGCTTTTAAAGGAATAAACGCAGCACGTGGACTAACCATCCCAGCACCTTTTAACTCAGGTTGATCCTCTGGATATGGGAAATCAGCAACGCCAATGGGTCCCTCTTCTGTTCTATCTGGCATAAAATTATATTCCCAACCAACATACATAGCTAGTTGTCCAGTCAAGAGCGGATCTTGAGGAGTACCCCGCTTGCCCATTCCTGATTTAAATTTATCTATTTTACTCTGACCGAATTGTTCATAAAATGAGCGTTGGTAAGCAATTGCTTTAACATTAGCTTCTGCGTTTGGTGTGACTTTACCTGTGCCTGCGTCATACCAAGAGCCTCCAAACACAACGGGCCAGAACACATTATCAATCCAAGGGTAATCGGGGATAAATCCCATTCGTGTTATATCTCCAGAATCATTTTCCTTTATCAGTTGTTTAGCATAATCGAATAGCTGCTCTAACGTTTCAGGAGGACTGGTTAACCCAGCTTCCTTAAAAGCTGCCTTATTGTACATAATTGAGCTAGCCATACTCATCGTGAATGGCATTGCGTAAAACTTATCGTTGACTTTCATTCGTTCTAAAGATGCCGGAATTAATGAATTCATATCAAAGCTGTCTTTTGCAATATTATCAGTTAGATCAAGAACAGCACCTGCATCTGCCCATGGACCGATGTTATTCCAATACGTCAATACTATATCCGGTGCCGCACCTCCAGATATTGCTGTTAATTGCTTCGTAGCGTCCTGATTTCCGAGTATTTTGACCGAAATACGATCTTGACTCTTATTGAAATTGTCTACCAATGTGTTAATCGGTTTTGCATCCGCATCCGTATACGTATGCCAGAATGATATTTCTACTTTCTCTTTAGAATCTGCTACCGAGTTTCCTGCACTATTATTGGCATTATTAGACCCACATCCAGCTAAAAGAGTAGTACTAAGAACAATAGAAGCTATTATCGAAAATGACTTTTTCTTGAATATTGACAATGTATATGCCCCCTTAATATATAATCAGATAAACTTCAGTAACGATTATTACTCTATAATGATAAGTCCTCCGAATTTGAGTATTCAATTCTTAATTATTTTAAATTCGAAATTTATTTAGTTTCTCGATTGAAATCTCACAGCCTATCCCTGGTTTATCAGGTAACGTAACCTGCCCTCCACTAATGAGAGGTCCCTGAAGAATCGGGTCGTCTTCCAAGAACATAGGTCCATTCAAATCTACGGGATCGGTAATCTGTAAGTAATTGAATAAATGTGCGCTAGCCGTCAGTCCTAATCTGGATTCAGTCAATCCACCGCCAAGAAGTCCTAATCCTGCTTCCCTCGCGATTTCACCGCATAGTTTTGCAGGAGATAATCCCCCCATTTTGGTAAGCTTGATCACAACGGAATCACAAGCCTCAGCACGAATAGCTTGTAGGAGATCTCCTGCCGTCCAAATACTCTCATCAAGAGCAATAGGTAAGGATGTCTTGCGCCTAAGTTCTGCATGTCCGAATAAATCGTTTGCTCGGAGTGGTTGCTCGAACACATCTACGCCTATATGCTCCATACGTTTGGAAAGCTTGACTGCTTGCTGTAAATTGTATGCCTGATTTGCATCGACGCGTAAAAACAAGTTCGGCGCTGCTCCCTTTACTGCATCTAGAATATCGATATCGATATCTGGATTGAGTCCAATTTTTACATCCAAACCTTTGTACCCATTTAATTGCGCGTATTGCGCTTTCTGCTCGGCTTCTACTGGATTCGAAGTACTGATTAGATATGAGATTTCCAATGTTTGACGATAAGTAGAGAACCACATATCAGCTAACCGTTTATCACTCGCTGAACCAATCAGATCGTGCAAAGCCATGTCAATCGCAGCTTTTGCAATTGGCTGTCCACTACTAGTACCCTTCTTGATCTCCCTATTCATTAAATAATGGATAGCATGAAGATCAGTTGCACTAGTTCCCAGTAACACAGGTCTTAAATAGTTATATATCGTGCTCGTTACTGTTTCTAACGTCTCATAGCTCCATCTATGACTGGGTCTTGCCTCTCCCCATCCCTCGACACCGTTATTTGCCGTCACTTTCACATATACATGCGGCGCTCCTTGGTTGATGTTTCCAACCGAACCGCTTGAAATTGTGAAGTTTTGTTTCATCGGAAGCATTAATGCAAAGACCTCAATGTTAGATATGTTTACGTCATCACCCCCACGATAATTAGCTTGCTGTTGCTTGTTTTATTGTAGCTTATAAACGATATAAAATGTCTCATTTAGCTTTTAAAGACATTTTTTTCTCCACCAATTACTGAATAACTGAGAAATTATTTTTATGATGTCATTAATAATAACACAAAATATGTAAGCGCTTTAATTTACAAGGAGATTACATCTTCAAGATTCAAAAAATTTACTTAAATTATACAATTCATGTTGCTTCCACAGAAGAATTATATTATATTAGTTATGAAAATAATTTTCTTAATAAACGATATATTTATAGAAATAATTTTACAAAGTGTTTACAATCCAAGTGTAAGTGAGGTGTATACATGGCCGCAATCCTTCACACCCTACAACAACAATTGTCTAAGTTGTCTCCGTTAGAACGCAAACTTGCAGAGCACATTTTAGCCTTTCCCAGTGAAATTGTTCATATTGGTATTACGGAGTTGTCAGAGCAATGTGCTCTCAGCCCCGCTACCATAACAAGGTTCTGCAAGGGTTTCCATTTCAAAGGATTTCCTGACTTCAAAGTCCATCTCGCATCTGAAATAGCCGGTGGAACGGACGATTCGTCACACTCATCTGCTTATCAAGATATCGTAGCAGGGAATCCTTTATCTCATATCGTGGAGGCCATGCAAGCTAATCATCTAGCATCCATTAGAGATACAACCTCTCTTTTAGATCTAACCAAACTTACCAAAGTTGTTGATCTGCTATGCGGAGCAAGAAGGATTGATCTGTATGGGATGGCAACATCCTCTATTGTAGCCCAAGATTTCTACCAAAAATTAATTCGGATCGGGGTAAACTGCACTGCTTTTGCTGACTCCCATATGCAAATCACGTCAGCATCCACCCTCGGCCCTAACGATGCCGCTTTTGCCGTATCCTATTCCGGGGAAACTCCTGAAACGATTGATGCTTTAACGTGCGCTTCCCGTCGGGGAGCTTCAACCATTTCACTAACTTCTTTTGGAAGTAATACACTTGCATCACTCGCTGAACTCCCTCTCTTCTCATCTTCTCTTGAACATGGTATGAGACGTGGAGATATGGCATCACGTATTGCGCAACTACACATTATAGATATCCTGTTTACTGGGATGCTTAGTCAACAATTTGGAGACTTTATTCCTAAGCTGGAACAATCTTATAACGACGTTCAATATTACCGTAATCATCGAGGAGGATAATAAATGAATATACTTACATTTAATCAAGAAGAAGATTTCGTACAAACCGGTGCCAATCTGATTGTTAGTCTATTACAAAGCAATCCAAGGGCTGTTCTTGGCCTTGCAACAGGTAGTTCTCCCATAGGTATCTATGCACGATTAGCAGAAATGTATGAGAAAGGCCTCGTTAGTTTTGCCGATGCTTCTTCTTATAATCTTGATGAGTATGTAGGGCTCTCCGAGGATCATCCACAGAGCTATCACAACTTTATGAATTACAATCTGTTCCAACACATCGATTTAGATCCAAGTCGGATTCATATACCTAACGGAAATGCAGAAGATCTGACAGCAGAGTGTCAATCGTACGACAAGCTCCTTGAGGAGAACGGACCAATTGATCTACAGCTTCTAGGAATCGGTCATAATGGGCATATTGGATTTAATGAACCGAGTGACCATCTTAATGGTAGCACCCATGTGGTCGATTTGTTAGAAGAGACACTTGCTGCGAACGCTCGATTCTTCACATCCATGGAGGAAGTGCCTAAACAGGCCGTGACGATGAGTGTAGGAAGCATCCTGAAAGCTCGACAAATTGTGTTACTTGCGCGTGGTGCTGAGAAGGCAGAGGCGATCAAAGCCGCTGTTCATGGTCCGATCACAACACAATGTCCTGCTTCCTTGCTACAATGTCACCCTAACGTCATTCTTCTACTAGATCAAGCTGCTGGGAGACTACTCTAATGACAACTGTTACAGAACAACTTTTATTCGGAAAAGTACTGACACCACAGGGATTGATTGAAGACGGAGTTATCGCCATATCCGAAGGAACGATTTGTTATGCTGGTGAGAAGAAGGACCTGCCTTCCACTTATACAGATTGGAAGAGCCTATCGAACGAAGGCGGACTACTCATTCCTGGATTCGTGGATGTACACGTTCACGGTGGAGCAGGACATGACTTCATGGACAGCGACCGTGAGACCTTAGATGCCATTAGCCGCTTCCATAGTTCTCAAGGAACAACAACGATGCTAGCCACAACGATGACTGCTCCTAAACATGCCATTGAGAATGTGCTTCGTGAAGTCAATGCTTACCGCTCAGAGGACATGCCATATGCTCAAATCGCGGGCGTTCATCTAGAGGGACCATTTATTAGCCCACAATGGCCTGGGGCACAGAACCCTGAACATATCGTCCCCCCTACTGTAAGTTGGCTAGAGGAATGGGAACAACAATATCCTGATCTTATTCATCAAGTTACGCTCGCTCCTGAGCGTGAGGGGGCTCTTGAAGTTATCTCATGGTTACGAGATAACGGCATAACAGCGGCTCTAGGTCATACGGATGCTACTTACGAACAGATCATTGTTGCTGTTCATGCTGGCCTTAATCAAGCTGTCCATGCCTTTAACGCCATGACGCCACTTCATCATCGTAAGCCTGGTACTGCAGGTGCCGTTCTAAGTGATGATCGAATTGCAGCAGAAGTAATTGCTGATGGGATCCACGTGCATCCAGCGGTGATGTCGATCCTAGCACGTATGAAACCTTCTAATAAACTGATCCTCATCACAGATGCGATGTCAGCAGCTGGACTTGGGGATGGTGAGTATATGCTTGGTGATCAACCCGTGAAAGTGTCCGGAGGAGTAGCGACACTTAAGGACAATGATGGAGCACTTGCTGGAAGTACATTAACGATGATTCGTGGCTTCCGCAATCTGATATCGGACGTGGGCTTATCCCTTGAAGAAGCCTCCAGAGCTGCAAGTCTAAATCCTGCGATATCGCTCGGAATGGACCAACAGATCGGAACTCTTGAAGCTGGTAAACAAGCTGATATTCTTCTATTAGACGATGAATTGAACCTTCGCAACGTATATGTTCAAGGTAGACAAATCGTATAATCAACTATTTATCGTATACATGAAAATAACGCAGCTATCCTTATCAATCAGTAGAAGGATGGCTGCGTTTTTGTTTAGCCCAAAATATCGGGAGGAGCTGCAGAGTATTAATTGTCACCAATGAAAACCTTATGAGGTTCCTTAGCACTTCACTTTACAATATGATCGGCACCTTACGGCCACTCTTCGCACTTTCAAGAGCAGCAAACACCATCGCCATGCTGTATATATTGTCGCTACAGTCCGTTTCTGGTATACGATCCTCAGCAATTGAAGCGAACATCTCATTTAGGCAACCTTGATGGAACGTGTGTTTCATTTCGACAGGTTTTCCCTCCACTCGTTCAACATCAAGAATAAATTTTCCGGTCTGACCTTCCGCAACAACCTCCGCGTACGGCTCTCCTTTTCCATCCCAGATTGCTGTACCATATTCACCCGTCACTCTCCATGAAGACTCCCATGATGTAGATGCCCCCTCAGCACACCACGATCCACGATAATTAAATACTGAACCATCGGACATTTCATAGATACAGATCGCCATTGCATGTCCTTGATACCATGAGCCAGGAGGATTAAACTCCTGGCAGTAGACAGATATCGGATTGGAACCTAGAATGAAACGCGCTTGATCAAATGTATGAATGGCCATGTCAAGCAATAGAGGACTTTCCATCACATCCCGGAAGCCACCAAAATGTGCCCCGATAAAAAAGTCCGCCCCCACATAACCAGGCTTGCCAATCGTTCCTTCAGCAATAAGATTGCGATATGCGCGTATACGAGGATCAAACCGTCGGTTCTGCATAACGGCATGCGTCTTGCCAGTCAAATTCGACAGACGAACAATATCTTTGCATTCACTCATCGACTCTGCTAAAGGCTTCTCAGCAAACACATGACACCCATACTCCAATGCAATCTTACTAACAGCATAATGGCTAGATGGTATCGTAACATCAAAAACCATATTAGCCCCTGTAGCCATGATCGCTTTTTGAATTTCTGTAAATGTCGGGCAGGTCAGACCTTTGCGTTCCGCCATCGCTTTCGCGAACTCTTCTTTAATATCAACTAATCCGACAATTTCGATATCAGCTCTATCCATAGCATAGTCTACCCATGTATTAGCCATTCCGCCACAACCTGCTACGACCACTCGATGCTTAATTTCCTCCATCGCCGAACCTCTCTCTCCTTGGGTTTCTTATATAGGATTTGGAACAGGATTGCCTCCACGACAATATTTCAAATAATTCAATGCATGCACCTGTCCCGTCATTTCCAGCTCATCTTTATAGACGGGATCATGCCATCCCTCAATATCAATCGTTCCTTGATAGCCATTCTGTCTCAAGATTGTAATAATATCCGACCAGTTACTATCACCAAAACCAGGAGTCCGATGCCACACGAACGGATCCTTACCATGTACGCCCTGTTCCTTCACAATATCCCACGCAATCGTTGCATCTTTACCATGCACATGAAACACCTTATCAGCCCATTTACGTAGTTGAGGAATTGGATCGATCAAACTCACCATTTGATGACATGGCTCCCACTCCAGTCCAATGTTATCTTCTGGTACCGCATTAAACATAAGTTCCCAAGCTGCAGGGTTATGTGCAATATTCCAATCGCCCGTTGCCCAAGTACCGCCCATATCACAGTTCTCAAAGGCAATCCGAACGCCTTTATCCGCTGCTCTACGCGTCAACTCTCCGAATACTTCCTTAAATTTAGGGATGGATTCATCAATGGACTGTCCTGTCAGACGACCGGTGAAACCGGATACAATGTTTGTGCCAAATAAATGCGCATGGTCAATAAGACGTTCCCAACTAGCAATCGTATCCGCATTATTACCTTCACCTGTTAAAGGATTCCCGAACACACTAATCGCAGATATCACAAAATCATGCTCGTCTCCGAGCTCGCGAACCTTCTTTGCCATGTCTACAAGATCCGTATCTCCTGTAGTCTGCCAGAAGGTCGGGTTGAATGATTCAAATCCATGGAACACGATTTGTGGAATAACCTCAACCGCGGTGCCACCAGCTACTAATGTTCCAATGCGTAATTTATTTTCCATCCTTGTATCTCACTCCAATGTTGGCTTATAGTATTCGTAACATCTCCATTATAGCTAGGAGATTTGCTTATTACTCTAGTCTATCTTGTTCAATACTAGTCTAATCTTGTGGTGGTGATGAAGATTGACCTATCCGAAGGATCTCTGGGAAAACACCCATATTGAGCATAAAGCATATCCGTTTCAACTCTTTCCAAATCATTACCATAACATCAAACCTAATGACTGCATTCTTTATTTACATTGGCATGAACATTTCGAAATTATTATCATGCGGAAGGGTACCGCACTATTTCACATCGATAGCCAACCCTATCATGTCAAAGCCGGCGAGGTTATTATCATTCCAGGTGGTGGGCTACATGTCGGTTATGCGCTAAGCTATGATGACGTGTACTATGATTCTATTGTCTTCAATTCTTCACTGTTCATTGACTGGGTGAATGATCCACTACACGTGCAATTTGTTGCCCCATATCTCGAAGGACGTATGCGATTCCCAGTTAAACCGACTAACCATGACGAGACATGTATTCGCCACTATTTATTACTGGATGAGGTAATAGAGGAACTTGAAGCTAAACGTCCTGCCTATCAGCTTGTCGTTAAGTCAAAGCTACATACCTTATTTACGCTGCTATCTCGTACTTTTATGCCACATCATCTTGCTGATAAACCTGTGGGGTCTTACTTACCGAACCGCGAACGGTTTAAGCAACTTATTCAACGTATTGAGTCTGACTTTATCAATAAAATAACGATTGAACAGGCTGCCAAGCAGGTTAGTCTTAATCCTTACTATTTCTGCAAGTTGTTCAAACGGCTAACAGGACGTACCTTCATTGAATATGTTAACGTCTGTAGAATGATTGAAGCCGAACGCCTACTCCGTGAGAGCAATGATACGATAACAGAAATTGCTGCCAAGGTTGGATGCGAGAATCCAAATTATTTCACCAAACTATTTAAGCAATACAAGGGGATGACCCCCTCCCAAACGAGAAAGAATTAAAAATCAAGAATTAAAGACGTTCCTCTGGATTTCCCCACAGATCTGACTTCATATCTTATTTACGCCACTACGTCGTGATGCGATAAACAGATTTCGTATAAAATAAGGAGTTCTGCGCAACTATACATAGATAGGTATAGGTGTGTTTAAAAGGAGCTTTTATTTATGACAACGATCAAACAGGCCTTTAAGGTGAATAAGATTCCTCTGCCATGGAACAAGGCCATTCGTGCTGGGATATGTTCTGGCATACCACCCCTCATCGGATTAATATTAGGAAATTTACATTATGGCTTATTAGCAGGCTTAGGTGGACTCACCTACCTATATGTATTTAATATTCCGTATGCTCAAAGAGCCAAAAAGATCTTCTTCGCACTCCTTGGAATGACAATCTCTGTGGCATTAGGGAGTATTCTGGCCCCCTTCTGGCTCGCCTCGGCTATAACTGTCGGTATTATTGGAGCTGTCGGTACATTTATCTTTGGATCTTTAAGAATTGCAGGACCCGCTGCTATATTCTTTGTTCTGACTTTTACCATGTCATCAGGGATGGATATTGATCCTTCACTTGCTCCCTTACGTGCTGGTCTAGTCTTCTTAGGTGGGGCTTTATCGTGGATCATCGGAATGATAGGCTGGCCATTTAACCCTTACGGACCCGAGACTTCTTCTGTACAAAAGAGTTACAACAACCTTGCAGATTACGTAGAGTCCATAGGGACAGACTTATCTAACGAAGCCAGACAGCGACTCGTATTATCGTTGAAGTCAGCCAAAGATACTCTTGTGGCAGGGTATATATCTTGGCGAACACCTGACCCGTATATACGCCTTTTTTTATTAAATGATCAAGCAAATCAACTGTTTATGTACGTTCTTGAGTATGGTGAGGAGAAGAATGTTAAGCTTCCTTCCGAGATTGGTGCTTCCATTCGCCTTATTGCTAATTCAATTGGAACAAGAAGTGGACCCCTTGATGTAGAGCTTCTCCAACCCAAAGAAATGAGTGAAGATATATATCGTTTGTTTCTAAAAATAGGGGATGCCATGGATCTCATACACAAACCTTTGAACGCAACACAGCGTGATTTGAACATTGCTAGGCCCTCCCTTAAATCCGTATTCGGGGGTTCCTTTGATAAAAATTCGATCGTATTCCTTACGGCGTTAAGATACGGAATTGTCCTTATTATTGCTGCGATTATTGCCTATTCCTTTGACTTTAACCGCTCTTATTGGATTACCCTATCCTGTGCGGCTGTCATGTCGGGACCAACCATCCTTTCTACGTTCCATCGCGCTATTCAGCGCTCCATCGGAACGATCATTGGCATTCTGATCGCAACGTTAATTCTCTCTATTCACCCCGAGGGGATCATCATTGTCATCGCTATTGTGATCTTAACCGCCCTAACAGAGCTTGCCATTGTGCTTAATTATGCGATTGCAACACTGTTCATAACGCCGAACGCCTTACTTCTTGCTGAAAGTACAACACAATTACATAATGCTACCTATTTCACTACGGCTAGAGTAACAGACGTCCTAATCGGTTCTCTTATTGGCCTTATAGGAACATTATTGTTCAGCAAAAGACAGGCCTCGAGTCTACTTCCTCATTTAATGGCCAAGACCATTCGAAGTGAGCAACAATTTCTTATGATGTTGTTCTCAGAACATCGTAGCAACGATGAATTAGAAGAATCTATAGAACAACGTAAAATGCGTATTAACCTGACCAATCTAACCATTGTTTACACGACAGCTCTAGGAGAAATGCCTAGTAATAAAATATCCTTACAAAAACTCAGTCCCGCTATTTTTTATATTGAACAGTTAGGTTATCTACTGGAATCCACTCAAAAATACGCCTATCGACCTGTATTATCCGACGAGAGTCTTTCTCAACTGCTTTTTGTTTTTGAAACCATGGCCATTGCCATGGAACAAGAACGTCCATTAACTAAGAAGAAACTTATCCCTGAAATCCAAGGATTCTCCCAAATCCAAAAAGACATCCATGATCTACAGGATGCCCTTCAGCTTGCACCTATTCAAGAAACCCAGATGCAATAATGCATATGACCTTTGGTCTTCATAGACAAACGCTAGCTGTTTACACTATGATGAGGGAAAACAAGGGGGATTTAACATGAAGATTATTGTTTTTGGAGCTTCAGGAGGCGTAGGACAAGAGGTCGTCCGACAAGCGCTGGATGCCAACCATGAAGTAACGGCATTCGTCCGTGACCAAGCTAAGTTATCCGTGCAACACCCTCATCTGACAATGGTACAAGGGGACGGATTGGATGAAAAGGCCGTCAGCCTTGCGATCCAGGGACATGATGCTGTCGTATGTTGTGTAGGAAATAAAGGCATGGGTGCCACAACGTTAATGTCCGATATCGTGCGCAATATCATCGCTGGCATGACCCAACATGGCGTAAATCGAATTGCATATGTTGCCTCTGCTGGTATCCATAAGGAATTGAAGGGCCTCATTGGTTCCTTTGTTGGTTTCCTTCTTCGAAATCCGCTTGCGGATCACCGTAGATCTTATGAACTTCTTCAGAAAACTCACCTTCAATGGACCCTTGCTCGCCCAATGCAATTAACAAACGGGGAACAGACGAGCGTCTATCGTGAGACAGAGACAGGTGTCGCACATGGTGGGCAGAAAATTTCTAGAGCGGATGTCGCTCATTTCCTTCTAAAAGCTCTCGCAGATGATACCTATGTGAACAAGTCAATAGGATTAGTCTACTAAGCCATATCTAAATTCAACACTTTCCTCTACATGGTAAGAGGTATGATCTACTTTGCTACAACTCATACCTCGGTATCTTTTACATGAACAATTTCACACAACTTCATCACATCCTCCCATGTCATCGCCATACGTAGGATATCTTCCTCATCCAGTTCTGTTCCTATCTGAATTTCAATGAATTCAAGAGGTGTTATCGCTTTGATTGCATGCTTCATCCCACAAGGAATTTGCAATACATCCCCTGCGACAATAGGATTTAGCTTGCCATCCAGGATATACTCTCCTGATCCAGAAATAATAGTCCATATTTCAGTTCTCTTCTGATGCATATGATAGCTTATATTTTTTCCAGGTAATAGATTCACTTTAATAGTCACAGCTTCCATGCCCTCATCAACTAACTTGGTATGATCAAGAACCAGGTAAGTCCCCCATCTTTTCTCATCGTATCTAGGCTTTTGTTTGACCTCATGAAGCTGTTTTTTTATTAGATTAGCATTCCGTTTACTTGCAACCAGAATCCCATCGGGACTTGCAGCTACAATGATATTGGAAACATCAATGACTTGAATGGGATACGCTAGTTCATTTACTAAATGTGTATTGATAGAATCACTAGAGATTTGTCCTGTGCCTATGACACTACTCTCGATATGGCTCGTCAATGCATCCCAACTACCAAGATCCTTCCATGTGCCATCATAAGGAATAACCACGGAATGATTTATTTGCTCCACAACCTCCTGGTCAAAACTAAGCTCAGGGAGATACTCATACTGTAGGAGATATTCATCATAATCTATCGGTAGACCCTTGTTCTTCATATAGGTAAGCATGAACTTTTGAGAAAATGCAAAAACACCACAGTTCCACAATGCCCCACTGTTGATTAGGCGGACGGCATCCTGTTCTTCAGGCTTCTCAACGAAATGAGTAACAGGCAAATACGTGCTCTCCTGGATACGACCGATATTAGGTACAATATAGCCAAATTGACTGGAGGGATATTTAGGTACCGTTCCAAGAAGCGCTAGATCAGCCTGGGATTTCGTAAGAACATCAGGGAATGTGTGAAGGAGTTGGAAGAATGCTGTCTCTGCAAATGAATCTACGGGAAGAACACATATCGTTTCGTCCGGATCTATCTGCATCTTGGAATGAAAATAGCTTGTAGCTAGCGCAATAGCTGTGAACGTCCCCTTTTTATAAGGCTCGCCTAGAATGGGAACCACATCACCCACATAAGTCTGTGTAATCTCAACTTGGCTGCGATGTGTAACAATAGAGGTCGATTGAAGTAAGTCTACGGAATCCAATTGCCTACATATTCTTTCAATCATCGATTCCTTACCGCCTTCATCCGATCTCAACAATCTAAGAAATACCTTAGATCTAATCTCATTGGAGAGCGGCCATAGTCTCTTTCCCGAACCTCCAGATAATAGAACGATTCTCACGATATCTCTCCCCCTTTCGAAAAGATGACTAGATTTTCCACTCCTACCTTCGGCGTTGTGTCCGCGCGACTGTATCGATGACTTGCTTCAAAGAGAATCCCGCTCGATCCCAAGACAACCTAAGCACATCGTGTCTACCTCGGCGTCCCTTGGTTTGACATAACTGAGGATTCTGATAGGCTAATCTCATTTTGTGCCGTAAGCTACGAACATCCACTTCTGCCCATAGTTGTCCCCTTTGTGCGAACAATGCCCCGAATTTACGAGAGATCGCATGTCTACTCTTCATTCTTATCGCAGGATTTCTTAATTTATAAGGCACTAAGAATGAGTTGTTTCTATTCAAGAAATCCATATGCCCACCCCACCCCGTAGTAATCACAGGGGTTCCGCTTGCCAATGATTCAAGAAAAGGTAACCCCACGCCTTCACCACGGGTAGGTAGCACGAAGGCTTGACCACGCGTATAGATTCCCTTCAGTTGTTGTGAATTGAGATGTCGGGCTGTAAGTATAATTGGAGCTGTTTGATTGCGAATGCCAAGTCTTTGTTTATAATTCCGAATTCGGTTCTTAATCCATTGTTCATTCTCATGTGCAGCATATCCGTTCGTCTTGATCATCAGAACAACATGATCTGCAGCAGAGAACTCCTCCCAGTAAGCTCTTAATAAAGCTTCCGGATTCTTACGATGTTGAAATCCAAACACAGAGATAAATGCAAATCGTCTATTATAATTTTGTAACGATATTTTCCTATTACTAGGTGTATATTTGCGAGTGTTCACCCCATGAGGAACGATGTATATCGGAACACGAACACCGCTATTTAGCATAGCTTTTTTATTATGAATCGAGGGCACACAAACAGCATCAAACCTATTCATATAAGGTATCCATCGTTTAGGTATTCGGCTTGTCTCCCAGACAGTATTCAGAATAATATGGTCGTAATATGCTCTTTCTCTCCTAAAATTAATCGTATGTGGCGAATGATGATAGATTAGAATTTTCTTACCCCTACCACTACCGTTTGTGCGTGATGTATTTGATGTATTTCCAACCTTGACGTTCACACCTTGTCGTCTCAATGCCTGAACATAAGCCCTACTGGCTATGCCAAGACCAGAGGCTTTGTGTACAGGTCCCTTCCATACTACTTGGTAATTGCTCATTTCCTCTTCACCGTCGATTTTCTTGAATAGTCTTTGCGTTTGTGAAAAGAAATAGATCTGTATTGTTTAGACAGGCGATTCACCCGTGCCTCTGATGCTTGAGTAACACTCATATTTAGACCTTTATTCAAGGATTTCTTAAGAATTAGTCCCTCTGGATGCGTTGAATACACATAATTCGCGTATGTCTCAAATTCGGAAAAGGCGAACTGTTTCGTCTTATCCATACTCCGTATAATGGCGGAATACCATCTTCTATGATGCTTCGCTTCAATAACCCTTTTCATCTCTGCGAGTCTTGATTTCTCAAATAACATATAATGTGTGACAAACGATGTGGATGTGGAGCGTTTCCTTCCAAGAAGTTTACGATACGTTGTGAAGTATTCATTTCTACTCCAATTCCTCGTGTAAAATACCGTCTTGTTCCCCGTTCTAAAGACATGCGGACGAATCATCACCGTATCAGCGTCAATCGCCAGAAAGAAGTTCGAAGAGCCAAGGGTATCCCCATTCAGTTTCAATAGTTGTTGAAATAGCCATCCTGAACGTTCCCATGTTCTCGAACGATAGTTAATATCTTTTTTAGTTATTGGAAGCACTGTATTCTCATTAATGAACTTACATCCTTTTCTAACACATAAATCCATGATTCTTTTCTTTCTCGGCGCAACAATCATGATCTGACCGATGGGGTGCTTCACATATTTCCTTACGGAATCAATCACAAAAGGGAGCGTCCCTAAATCCTTTTCAATCGCAGGGATCAAGATATCTATCTTTGTCTTACTGCTTAATGGACTCTTCTGAGGGATTGGCATTATTTCAACTCCATCTATCAAGGTTTTGCTATATGATATGCATACCAGAACAGATGGATTGGGCATTCAGAAGTGGTATAAAGTCTAAAAATCCCCCGTAATTCCGCCTTTGCAAGGCTAATTCTTGATTTGCTATCCGTTATAACTTAGCTGGAACATACGAGATTGTTTCTATGAATCTATAACGTTCTTGGAGCCATTCTCGATGGGACGAATCATGATCTAATGTAACGAAAGAAGCCATAAGCACGAATAGCACTTATAGCTTCTTTGTTATCAAATTCTTTATTTAAACTTATCTGGAAACTGCTTAACTATTCCGTCAGTAAGGATATCTGCGAATTCGATCATATGATCCAAACCTTTATCAAAAGCGATGGTCTCAGCATCCCAATCCTTTTTAAGTCTTGCTGTGACATCGTCTGTTATCAGTTGTAAATGCACATAATACATGTCCCTTAGTACCTTTTCCGACCAATGAGGATTAATACTGCTGAGGAATTTAGTGAGGTCATCCGTATTTCTGTACCATTCTTTATTGAGTTTATCGAAATTAGCCTGATCTCCACTTTTCGCTGCACCTACTACTTTTCCCGCGATTAAGATGTGCTCCCGTAATAGTTCTGTTAGCTTATTACCCGCTTCTTCCCCATAATACGGTTTGAACGCATTCCCAATATCCTGTTGATTCTGTAGTAATCTCTCCAATACCTTCTGTTGATCCTCTAGCCCAGAAATGGCACTAACGATATAGTTCCTAGTCCATACCACGTGGTCGATCCATAACTTTCTTAAATCCTCTTTCAGTTTCACTTTTGATGGGCTTAGACATTCCTTATGTGCTGTAGTAAGGGCTTGTTCATTATTCTTATCATTGTGCATGGCCTCGGCCTTTAATGGAGTCACCGTTGCTAATAGAATCACGATTAGCATCGCTAACTTCAAACTCCGGATCTTCATAAAGTAATTTCTCCTTTTTAAGCATAAATTGGGATGGAATAGCATCCCATTTATTGTGTACACTTTGATCTATCTCATGCATGGAACTTCAATCTAATGCAGATCCATCGTGACCGCAAAAGTAGCTAATATTTGCTTTTGATATTTAAAGGATTAGAATAATATGAAAGTCTCCATTTAAATATAGGTTTCAAAAATACTATAAAAGGAGTAATGTCGCATGATCATTGTAACGAACAGAATGAAAGTCAAAAAGGGAATGGGTGCTGCCATGGCACCAAGATTTACAGCGTCAGGTTCATTGGACTCTTCTAAAGGTATGATCAAAGTAGAAGTATTACTGACTCAAAACTTATCCGATTATGACGAGTTAAGTGTAAATACGTACTGGGAAACACAAGAGGATTTCACGACTTGGAGAAATAGCGATGCGTTCAGAGCTTCCCACAAACGCCCAGAACCAAGTCCAGATGCACCAAAACAAGAATCACCTATCATTAGTAATGAGATTATTACGTATGAAGTGGCGGCCGTGAAGGAAATCTCTAAATAATAACTATACTCCTGGGGAGATGGTACCTTTATAGTGCGAAGCGTCACCTGATTCATTCACGGTCAAGATTGTCTGCCGGCCTGATCTGGCGATTGCTGTCTCTACTCCGTCTGCCTGTTTCCCCTCAGAATTGAGGGAATATAGTGTGAAACCAGTATAGTACATTACCTTTATAGGGTGTCGTCTCTTTTATACAGAGGAGTATTAACCAACCGCTGTTTTGTTGTTTCGAACAATGAAACGGCGGCCTTTTTGTCTTTTGTGATTGAGGTGATTTGAGGCGAACAATATCATAGGTGTGATTTCATCGGCTAACTTCTAGAATTAATAGATGAAGACACGTAAACGAAGAGAGATTACCCAAGAACAGAATATACTGATATGAATTGCTCAAAATGCTTCACTCCCTCCCCTATTACCTTACATCAGACTTAATAGCATGAAATTATCCTTCTAATTTCTTCATATGGCCCCTTAATGTTGTACTAGCTGGAAATTATCCAGTTAGTTCCGGATAAATAGCTCTTATTCGGTTATCTAGCCAATATTAACAGGAGTTTCTCCAGTTAGGATGAGTATTAACCGACATATGCAGCACATTAGCTGTAAATTCTCCATCTAATTCATTCATTTATCCTTAATTCTGTAATATAATCTACCGCTCATACGAGTTAAGATGATGAGTATAGACTTAGCGTTTCAACACTCCGGTAACTTCTAACATCTTAGAAGTAATTAGATGTAGGGGAACCGTATGATCGACACAGCCCATTTCAATTGCGGCTCTAGGCATGCCATATACAATGCACGTCTCATTTGATTCAGCAATCGTTGAATGTGCTCCTGATTGCTTGGCGGACATCATCCCTCTTACACCATCGCTCCCCATACCGGTCATAAGAATAAAATGCCGCTTCAGGCTCTTACATAATGAAATAGAATCAAATAACACATCAATGGATGGTCGGTGTCCCTGAACCTCCAACTCCTGATGAAGACTGATTCTAAATTCCCCATTCGTCTGGACAGCGGTCATATGGTAATCTCCAGGTGCAATATATACGGTACCACCCAATATAGGTTGGTTATGCTTTGCCTCAACCACCTGCACACGGGATAAGCAATTCAATCGTTCTGCCAATGGCTTTGTGAACTCAGGTGGTATGTGCTGTACTACTAGTATGGGGTAGGGGAAATCGGCGGGCAATGCTGTAATAACCGTATCCAGTGCCTTCGGCCCCCCCGTTGAAGTCCCCATTGCAATGATCTGATCGAATTGTTTTGACAGTCGAGCTTGAGGAATCTTGTTCTGTCCTTCCTCTACTTTTGAAATGAAAATATTATTAAGAATAAGGCTGATCAGAGAGATTTGTGCAGCTTGTTTGATTTTAAATACCAACTCTTCCTTCACCTTGAATAAATCAAATGAATTGGAACCTGATGGTATGGTTATGAAATCCACTGCTCCTGTTTGTAATGCGGTAATCGTTGCTAATGCTCCTGCTGGCGTCATCGAGCTTAGCACAAGTATGGGCGTTGGACGTTGTTCCATTATTTTGGTCAGAGCATCCATACCGTTTATTTCCGGCATTTCAATATCTAACGTTACAACATCCGGCTTCAGCTGTTTCACCATGGTAACAGCCTCCAATCCACTTCGAGCTATTCCAATAACTTCGAGTTCAGCATCTTCTACAATGAGTAGAGAGATCAAATTCCGCATAAATACAGAATTATCTATTACCAGCACCCTTATTTTTTGCACAATATCTACATCTCTTCCTCTGTCCCACATTAATAATCCCCCGCTATGCTTCTTCCTGATGATGATTAATTGATTTTGAACATAGATACTGACAAGTTCAGTTCTTCTGCGAGTTGGGCCAAAGAATGTGCAGTTGATGCTGTTTCTTCGCTACTTGCAGCTGACTCTTCGGTTGCTGCATATATACTTTCAATGGAATACATGACTTCAGTCGATTGAGCAGCCTGCTCCTCACTTGCAGCCGCAATCTCAGATACTTTGCTTGCTGTGTCACTAACTATTGTGGTGATATGCCCCAAGGCTTCACCTGTTTTCTGTGAGGAAGTGACCCCTCCTTCTACAGCAATCACACTTTGCTGGGTATTACGTTGTATCTCATTAATAATATTTGTAATTTGCTTTGTTGCCTCACTGCTTCGTTCAGCTAACTTCCTCACTTCATTCGCTACAACGGCAAATCCTCTACCTTGGTCTCCTGCACGAGCCGCCTCAATTGCCGCGTTCAGTGCCAAGAGATTCGTCTGTTTGGCTATATCGTCAATCACTCCAATGATCTCGCTAATTTTATTAGAGTCCTCTTCTAATCGAGACATTTCTTCATTCACTTTAATCATCCCTTTAATAGAACTATCGACCACCTTAGCCCCTTCTAGTGCAATATTCATGGCTGAATCGGATAGTTCAGAGGCTTGCTCTGCACTTTGCGCAACGGAATTAATTGCTTGAGATAATTGACGAAATAATTCATTTACGGTTTGAACGGAGCTAGCTTGGCTCATACTCCCATTAGCCACCTCTTCCGTACTTGCAGAAATTTGTTGAGCAGCCGCAGAGACGCTATCTGCTGAGAGCAGAATCTCACCTACCGTGTGTCTTAAATTCAGAATCATTTCATTGACCGAATTAGCTAATACTCCGATCTCATCTTTGGTATCTATGTCCGAAGTTTCACTTAAGTCCCCTTTGGCTACTTTACTAAGCAGGTTCATCACCCGACGTAATGGCCGTGCTATAATCTGAGAGATTACATAACCCAACGTTACACTGATCAGAAGTGAAATAATAATAATGATGATTGTAATAATCCGAGAAGATACATATAGCTTATTGGCGTAGCCTATGGCCCCGTTAGCCTGCTTCATTTTGATATCGATTAGACCTTGCACGAGATCTGTCATTTCAGTTGTTGCTGTTTGTAACCCCCCTGTGAGTAGATAATTTGTATATTTCTCCGTACTTAGGTCACTGTTATTAACTTTAATAGCATCATCTACGCTTACTTTGTAACGTTGCCATGTTGAAGAATAGTTTTCCATCTTCTCCAGTTCATCTGGTCTCAAAGCAGTATTCGTATATTTTTTCATGATCTCTTCAATTTCATAGACATTGTCATGGATAAGATCCTTGTATTCATCCTTATCCTCCTGCGTCTTAGCCATTGTATTTATATCTCGAATATTCACTCTATTTTGGAGAAATAATTCATTCACTTCACCAAGATAAACAATCGGAGTTAATCGATCCTCATACATATCCACGATAGACTCATCCAGCTTGTTCAAATTGTTTATTCCAGAATAGCCGACAAAACACAATATCAAACTGACCAAAACAAACGCGGATATTAATTTTACAGCTGTTTTCAAGTTATATAACCACTTCATATGTATACCCCTTTATAATTGTTATTGTTACTTGCTTTCTAGTCCCCTTACGTAAAATACAAAACCAAGCTCGCTAGCAAATTGATCCTTATTCCCTACCCCTTCGCACGAAATGAATCTAAAGAACTAGGACTATCATAATCTATCGTTATATTTTGGTAACCGAAAAAGGTTGGCGTGACCCCGCAAAATGATTGCGCTCCTTTACAGTAGAACAACCAGAATCACCCGCTCTATTAGTAAAAATGGGATACCAACCACCCCCTCCCTATTTCGACGAAATGATAAGGAATACCAAATCAAGAATCAATTACATCATTGCGCAAATCGATTGAAATGCATCGGCGATGATGGCACTGTCCAAGCGAACCTGGTCCTTTCTTATAATTCAAAAAAAAGATCCCTAATCACGAAATGTGATGGGACCTTTATAAATGATATTAGCAACTCACGAATGATTCATATCCGAATTCATTAATATACCTAACTGTTTCGCCTTCAGAGCCGCTTCTATTCGCGACTTAACTTTTAACTTATAGAATAAATCGGTTAGCCTATACTCTAACGATCGTTGCCCCATATGTAGAGTCTCAGCAATTTCCTTGTTACTTTTCCCTTGAGCGATCTCCCTTAACATCTCATATTCCATGTTGCTAATCGTAGAGCCCAGCTCTTCATCGTTCGTCTCCGATCCTGAATGTGTCGTTCTTCTTAATTGCTTAACTAAGGAGAATGGAAGAATGACTTCTCCCCTGAGGGCGCAACGAACGGAAGTGACAAGCTGTTCTCTACTTGTGGTTTTGGGAATAAAGCCAAATATACCTGTCTCAATCATGACGTTAAAATGGTTATTAATTTCAAAGCCTGTATAGATTAATATGATGGCATCCGAATCCATTTGTAACACTTGCTTAGCCAACTCAATTCCATTGACATTGGGAATATGAAGATCGAATAACATAACGTCAAATGTCTGCGTGCCTACCATTCCAAGAACTTCCTCAGATGAATTTGCTAAATCTACTACCATATCTCCCTCTTGCTCCAGAATCATCTTCGTTCCCTCCATAACAGCTGGATGGTCGTCTACGATTAGTATGCGAATCATATTGCTTCACCTCCAAATGAATAATCCATTCCCGCCTTATGACTATATCAATGTCCGGGTAGAGATATAAAAACAGCTAACCCATTATTCTCAGATGAACGGAACTGGATGGTGCCATCCATGCTACAAACCCGTTCCTTCATACTATATATTCCCATACTCTTAAGCGAATCCTCAGTCAATGCTACATCCATACCAATCCCATTGTCTTGATATTCCATTCGAACGCCTTCACCCTCATCCGAAAGGGCAATACGAACCTTCGTTGCCGATGAATGTTTCGAAGCATTAGCCAAAAGCTCCTGTACAACACGATATAATCCGATAAGTATGTCGTCTTGTAATGTATGTGTTAAATGTTCCACTTCAAATTGAATGCTATAGTCGGCACGTAATTGAGTGAAATCAAACAATGCCTCAAGCGACGAAGTTAGTCCATCACTGATTAACATTGGTGGCCTTAGTTCATTACATGTTATTCTTAATTGATAAATGACATCTAGCAAACCTTCTGTAATCTGTCCTAGCTGCTCTCGCAGTGTTCCGGTAATTGATGGATCGGCCAAAAGTAAATCCAGCTTACGATACCAAATAATCTGCTCCTGAAGTGCAGAATCATGAAGATCCTGAGACAGCCGTTTTCTCTCATTCTCGGACAAATGGAACATAAACCGAAGAAACCAGGTTGGGCTAACTTGCCCTAAGGTTGCCTGCTCTAGCTCTTTAGTTAAGTCTTCAATCAACAAAAAATGATCGAAGAGAACACTGACATATCGAGTGATTGTCTTAAGCCATACTCGAATGGATGTAATATTGAGGATGCTCGGTTTTTCGTCAATACAAAGCAAATAACTTCTCGCTTTAGCATTACCGATCTTAAGCAAGTATCCTTTCTCCGTTTCAATTATTTCGCATAACTTGTCATGATTCTGATCAACTTGAATGATACTCACATTTGAAATTTGTAATAAATCACGTACTTCCTTCAATAAGCGCTGTTCCATTTGGCTAATTTTCATGACGCCGAACAGATCATGTGAGAACCGATCCAGGCTTGTTTGTAAGCGGAAATATCGTTCTTCACTTACACGAATGACTTGCTCCGTGCGCCTTCTTTCCTCTTCGGCCCTTTTCCGATCACTTATATTATGAAAGATCGAAATGGCTGCGAATCCCTCTTTATAAGGAATCGAATTAGCTGTCACTTCGACATCGATTATTTCACCATCTGATCGTATGACCTTTTGTTCAACAGGAGTGGAACATATCATTTGTTGCCTATATATTTCATCCATGCGTTCCTTTATCAACCACCAATAGTCAGGATGGGCCCAGCCCAATATGGACTTACCAATCAATTCTTGTGCGCTTGATACTCCAAACAATTCAAGACCTGCATGGTTTACATATATAAACTTATAATCACTATGAACAACTATCGCTTCAGGTGACATTCTAATAAGCAGACTATTTAACTCCACGCTTTCCAATAGAGCCTGTTCTACCTGTTTCTTCTCTGTAATATCTTCGAACATAAGCTGGATCGATGAAGAATGAGCGTCGTATATGGAGAGCATAGATACAATAATGACATGACCATCCGAATGGACGACTTGATATTCGGCAGGGAGTGAATATCCATTCAATAACGTGTGATCCATCGTCTCTTGTACATACTTTCGATAATCTGGATGAATCCAATCTAGCAACATGTAGGTTACACCCTTGTCCCCTTTAACCTCTACACCGAGCATCTTAGCTCCGGCTGGATTAATATAACTGATCTCACCGTCTTTATATACAGCAATCGCTACCGGAGATAATTCCACCAATCTTCGGTACCGTTCTTCACTCTCTTGAAGGGCTCTCTCCATCTTAAGACGTTCCGTAACATCCTTAATGATAATGATGATTGTCTTTGTTATCTCGTCATATATTCCGATTACTTCTGTTTCAATAAGCTGCCCATCGATACGAATGATCTTATATTCCGTAGATCCTAGATACTTCTTATCCATGAGTTGAAGCATCCTATTCGTACCCTCTACCCAATAATCGGAATGAATATAATCATACATCCAATCCCCATGAATATCATCGGCATGGTTCGCTCCAAGCATGTCTAGTCCAGCAGGATTCATGTAGGAAACTTTACTATCACGAATGAGAACCATCGGTTGAGGTGACAACTCTATTAGTCTTCGGTAACGTTCTTCACTTTCTCTAAGTTCATTCTCGATTCCGATTCTTTGGGTGATGTCTCTCGACACGATCACAATGTTCTTCATTTCTCCATCTTCGCCGAATACAGGTGTACCCATGGTTTCAAGATGAATAATATAGCCATTATCTTGAACAAAACGGAACCGTAACAATTCACTTCCTCTTGTATGAAACATAGTTAAGACTCGATCGATTAAATATTGCCTATCTTCCGGATGAATATGTTCCAATATCGTATTATCATTAATAATTTGTTCTATAGGCATCCCCATGATATTCACACAAGAAGGTGAAGCCATAATTAATTTGCCGCTGGAATCTAGAACAACCATCAAATCTTTCATATTGTCGGTAATTAACCGATATTCTGCTTCACAATTCGCTAATCTTTGCTCGGCTTCTCTTCGTAGAGTGACATCTTTGGCAATTGCAAATACGCCCACTATTCGGCCATTCACTTGAATGGGGATATTCTTCATTTCCCAATGAACAATACCTCCATCCTTATGACATGATGTTACTGTGTAATGTGAGGAGTCTCCTGCTATGGCCTTCTCTAAATAATCACTCATGAGCCCAGTATACTCAGAACCAAAGATATTCATGATGGAAAGACTGTCTTCGGTGACATTTAAACGTTCTCCTGTAATCTTCTCGGCAACCCGATTAATAGCTAAAATATTACCATGCAGATCTAATTCGCACACGACATCTGAGTTATATTCAAATAAAGACTTGTAACGTTGCTCATTTCTGTATAGATCTTCTTCCATAACCTTTCTTGAAGTAATATCAGATACAATACCATCAAGACGAACTACAGCTTGGCAACGATTTAGACTAGGTATCAACCTAACTTGTACCCATTTCATATCACCATTAGCATCGATAATCCGATATTCGCATACAGCAGAAATTCCTTGTCTTGCAGATGTAATGATGTGATCGATAACGTGACGGTCATCTGGATGTGCAATATCTGACCATAAATGAATTCCGCTTGCCTCCTCGATTGAATACCCGGTAATTTTTGCGATGGCATCTGAAATGAAAGATACTTTCTTTGAGGCAATATCAAATGACCAAATGGCCACATCAATGGTATCTAATATCTCCTGATATAAAGATAACGTGTTTTCTAACCGTTCCTGAGTAGCCTTCTTCTCTGTAATATCGAGAATAACTCCATCTATCCTATAGACTTGATTATCCTGGTCTAGAACAGGTATACCTATACTTTGCACCCATCTCAACTCATTTGATTCTAAAAGAATGCGATATTCAATGGAGCTGGTCTGACCAGAACATAGGATATCCATGTGTTCATTAAAGAGGTAAACATCCTCGCTATAAACCATTTCTTGCAAGAGATCAGGTCTGTTGTATATTTCCTCTTCAGAACGGTCCATCCATTTCTTGAATCCGTCCGACATGGTCAGAAGATTTCTCTTCTTATCGATAGACCACGTAGTTGTATCTCTCTTGCAGAATGAACTCATGTTGTTATCACTTCCGTCTTGGATATTTAATTCGTTTCCTATTCAAATAGAATAGACGACCTAAGTCGCCTATTTCCAGTATTATTTTCTTTCATAGTAAGGACGCCTCAGCTTATACGAGAAACATTGCCACAACAGTCGTTACAGCAAGCCCAATCAGTACTGGCTTTAAATTACGTCTAGCAAGCTCAAATGGGCTTACGCCACAGATGGCTGCTGCGGGAATTAGAGCCCATGGAATTAACGTACCCCCGCCGACCCATATCGCAGAGATCTGCCCAAGTGCCGTTAAGGTAGCTGCGCTTGATTGAGTAGCGACCGCGAATAGCTGTGCGATGGATCCCGCCAGAGAGATACCTGAGAACCCTGATCCATCCAGACCTGTAATCGCTCCCGTGACGGTTGAAGTCATGGCACCCACTGCGCCATTTAGGGGTACATTACCCGCAAGAGCAACACCCAGATCATTCACGATACCATGCGAAGCATCCGGTAACACTTTACCGAACAACTCCACGAATGCAGAGTCACCTAGATAGAAGAAGGCTGCGATCGGAATAACTGGACCGAATACTTTGAATCCAAAAACAAATCCATCAATAAGATAAGAAGTCACCTTCTCTAAACCTTGATCACGATGCGTGAGTAAAGTAATTACAATCAGAATGACTATTGCGGTGCCACCCACCAAGGCTGTTGCATCTCCTCCCTGCAAATTCAGCAGGAACATGGCTGCTACATCCCCTAGGAATAATAGTGGAATAATAATAGCTAACCATTGCTTTACTCTTGGATGGATCACGATCTTGTCATCATCATCTTTGTCATCAGTAGATAGCGCATTGACTCCGCTTTTCCCAGCTACAAGTCCATCTCTCCAATTGCCATTCTTCATATCTCTACGCATCATCCAGAAGGCTGTTATGGTCGTCACTAGTCCCATGACAATGACCAGAGGAACACTGGCTTCCATGACACTACTTACCGGAATGCCTGCAGCATCGGCTGTTAATTTCGGTGCACCTTGAATAATATAGTCACCCGATAGGGCAATTCCATGGCCGAATAAGTTCATCGCCATGGCCGCACCAAGAGCAGGCAGTCCAACACGGATGGCCACGGGTAGGAGCACCGCTCCGATCAAGGCTACTGCTGGCGATGGCCAGAAGAACCATGAAGTCACCATCATAATGATTCCAATTCCCCAAAAGGCTATTCCTGGTGTTCGCAGAAAACGGGTAAGGGGCGCCACCATGGTTTCATTAATCCCTGTACGAATGAGCACACGACTCATCGCCACGATAATCGATATAATCATAATTGTACC
Source organism: Paenibacillus sp. Y301 (assembly GCF_059445505.1). NCBI lineage: Bacteria > Bacillati > Bacillota > Bacilli > Caryophanales > Paenibacillaceae > Paenibacillus > Paenibacillus sp. Y301. The sequence goes on from NZ_JCAIUL010000006.1 coordinate 105,658, forward strand.
CATCAACTCTTTAGTGGCATAGATAAAAGAGTTGAACACACCTGATATGGAGCCGCTAAGACTTTCTGTGGCCAATAATCCAAGCACGAAAATTCCTACTACGCATATCATCGTCGTATCCCGCCGCTTGATTAAGAACCCCATAATGAACACAATAAAGGCTAGATATACATAGTGAATCGCTGTTAATTCAATGCCTATCACTAGCCACACACCCTTTCTCCTACTACCAAATGTGCTATATGGTATGCACGGGTATAGGCTAGTGTTCTTGAACCCACTCGCAAAGAAAAAGCCTTTTCCTTGTTTATATGGAAAAGGCTTTAAAATGGGCGTTGCTACATATGGTTTCCAAGCAATCCACGCGGGCGATAGTTCATGCCATTGGCATATAGATGAGAAACATCCCCAAGTGCAATACATCTAGGAACTGCGAAGTATTCACTTCGTTCCTCCATTAGAAGGGTTGTCACCGAGCTTGGAGCAATCCAGAAGGAAGACCAAGCCAACGATAAAGGAATCTGTAATAGATGAGCTAACCATGCGAGACCGAATCCACCGTGGCATACCATACCAATCTTTTTCGTTGAAGGCTCCATCATACGATATAGACCATTCTCTCGTTTATAATGCTGCCGAAGCATAAATTCATCGGAGGATGCCTGCAACTCGTTAAATTTAGTTCTATATTCATCTTGTTTTAACCAATGATCCGTTTTATCATCCCAAATTCTCTTTCCACTGGATATCTCAGAAATATGCTCTCCGGCATAGTCCCATATTGGACCCATTTGGTCCTCTATCATAGTACCCGTCCAATCCAGTTCACGAGTCCATGCTTCTGTCTGAATCGTAAGCCCTGTCTCTTTCGCAACATAACCTGCTGTGGTCTGAGCTCTACCGAGTGGTGAAGCATATAGTTCATCAAGTCCTATAGAAGCCATCCGTTTTCCCAATGCTGCTGCTTCCTGATGCCCGAACTCCGTCAAGTCATCTATAGCATAGTCAGGATCGGCATGGCGAATAAGAAATATCTGCATATATTCATTCCTCCAAGTTTATCATAATTGAATAAATCAGCGATAAGATCATGTCTAGTTACATCATAACACTTGTCACTTGTTACTCAAAAATGGATGAACTCGTCAGGAATAGTACGCCGATTATTTCATCAATTTGTTGATCTCATCCTTGATCGCGTCGGATTGTGGTCCGAATATGACTTGGACAGCGCCTTTTCCGAGTCTCATAACGCCTGAAGCACCAAGTTTCTTCAGACCAGCATCGTTAACAGCTTTCTCATCTTTAACGATGAGACGAAGACGTGTAATACAAGCATCAACTGAATTAATATTGCTAGGTCCACCTAGTTGAGCTAGAATCTTAACGGCTCTACTGTCGGAAGCACCAGCGATAGAAGTGTTAGTTACAACAGTATCTTCTTTCTCGATGTCTTCTTCACGGCCCGGTGTTTTGAGTTTGAAAACTTTGATTAGGAATCTGAACAAGATGTAGTACACTACAAAGAATACAATACCAATAGGGATCAACCAAAGCTGATTTGTCTCCAACTTCCAGTTCAGGAGATAGTCTATCAAACCTGCTGAGAAACTGAATCCGAGTTTAATATCAAGTGCGTACATAATCCAACCAGCAACACCCGTAAGAATCGCATGCACACCATAAAGCAATGGAGCAACAAACATAAAGGAGAATTCCAATGGTTCAGTAATACCAGTAAGAATTGAAGCAACAGCCGAACTGATAAAGATCGAAGCAACAATCTTACGTTGAGTAGGCTTCGCAGAATGAATGATAGCTAATGCCGCACCTGGAAGAGCGAACATCATGATCGGGAAGAAGCCCGACATAAACTGGCCTGCTGTTTTATCTCCTGCCAAGAAGCGGCCTACATCACCTTTGACTACATCGCCCGCAGCATTCGTATATTCTCCAATTTGGAACCAAGGGAAGTTGTTCAGTACATGATGTAGACCGAATGGTACTAACAAACGGTTACCGACACCGAACAAGAAAGCTCCTAATCCACCCAGACCAACAAGCCATTCACCTGTAGCGTCAAGCCCTTGTTGGATAGGCGCCCAAATTATACCGAACACGATACCCAAAATAAGAACAATAAGTGCTGTCGCCATAGGGACAAAACGTTTCCCGGCGAAGAAGCCAAGCCAATCTGGTAGTTTAATTTTATGGAACTTATTATAACAATAAGCTGCAATCATACCACACATAATACCGCCGAGTACTCCCATGTTTAATGCCTTACCTTCACCTAGGAATGTGAAGGATTTAGGGATTTGAATGAGAACTTGAAGCAATATCACATGTGCCAGCGCTGCTGATAACGCTGCAACAGCATCACCTGCTAGCCCAATAGCCACACCGATAGCGAATAAAAGCGCGATATTCCCCAGAATGGCACCCGCTCCTGCACTCAAGAACGGAGCAAAATATTGATTTAGAAAGGCTCCAAAACCGCCAAGATGTAAATCTTTTTCATAGTTAATTAATGCAAAACCTTGCAGGATACCTGCGGCTGGTAGTGTCGCCACTGGAAGCATTAGCGACTTACCGATTTTCTGTAGAAAAGCCAACATAATTATTACACTCCTTCGTTTCATATTAGTAAGACTCTATATAATCAATGAGTTGAAGCCACAGAAAAAACACACTACCCTTGCCTGTAGTTACCTAACGATAGGTTGTTCCGAATGATTGATATTTATTTGGTAAACCTATCATTCCTTTCATGTGCTATTTGTTTTGTTCTCTAACGTTTGAAATAAGCGGTGCAGATGCATGGCTAAGAAACAAAGTTCCTCTTCCGGGATGTCGATTTCTAGCGTGTTCTCCATCACTTTCCCCAGCTTCTGGGCTAATTTATATTCCGATTTATACTCTTTCTTAATATGTTTTACAAAAGGATTATCTATTAGTGATCCTTTCAGTATTCTCTCTAGTGAAAACCTCAGGTGAACCGTCAATCTAACGTGATTCATACTGCCTTGTTCAAAAATGATATCTCGTTCTTTACGGATCATATCAAGCAGTTCATTTACAATATTAGAGACTTTCACCACCTGTCCTACCGGAACATTGCTAACAGCCGAGTATACGTGATAGGTTAGAAATCCAATCTCGTCTTCAGGGATCTGGACTTTAAACTCAGCATTAATTTTATCAGCAGCTTTGGAAGCGATTTCAAATTCCTTCGGAAAGCTTATTTTGGTTTCTTCTAAAAAAGGATTCACAATATCCATTCCATTTCGTAATCGATAAATCGTAAATTGAATGTGGCTTGGTAGGGCCAGATATATTTTGTCATTTAATTTATAAGTAAACTCACTTTCTATATCTGAGATAATCTCATCGGTTATTCTCATAACCTCGGGATCAATATCCTCCAACAAAATCTGATACTGACGCCACTCTTCACGGTCCTCCAGACGAAATAATTTCTCAATTCGCGGATCGTCACCTTCAATTATGTCTGACGCTTTGCCTGCAAAACCAATGCCCTTGCCGATGATGACATACTCTCTTCTATTCGTAACTCCTTGAACCATCACAAAATTGCTTCCGATGACTCGCTGTATTTGATATTGCTTGATTTCACGCGCCAAATTTTTCCCTCCCGGTCATCATCATATTTGTAAAAAAAACAAAAGAGCCAAGAACGAGCTCATCTATTCTGAGTTCTATTCTTGGCTCATGCCCTTTACGGTAACACGCCACATATGAATAAATCATTTATGACAACATCATAAATCATAGCCTGTGACGCGTCAATGGCTTTTTTTAAGAAAGTCAAGTTCACTCTCCTACTGTACAAATTGGCGTTCAAGATTAGCTTATTTATAGGATTATTTATCCTAGCTCTATGTTATTCTGTTAAAGCCACGGTTAGAACACTATCCTTACCTGCAGTTACCTGACCATAGTGACAGTCCACATTCCAAGTGATTTCATCCTCACCCGTCGTCACAATAACTGGAATGATGGTGCTATAGCCCGCTGCGCGAATGATGTCTAGATCGAATTCTATCATCGTTTGCCCTGCCTTCACTGTGTCTCCAATTGCAATATGGCTAGTAAATCCTTCACCTTTTAATTTAACTGTATTGACACCAATGTGGAATAACATTTGCAATCCGGAAGCATGTTCTAGCATAACAGCGTGATTCGATTTGACTACATGAACCACCTTCCCATCAAAAGGAGCAATCAGTTTTCCATCTACAGGTTCAATAGCAATCCCCTTGCCCATATGCCCTCCTGCAAAAGTTTCATCTGGCACCTCTGTTAACGATACGGACTTGCCACTTACAGGGGACATAATCTCCATAGGTTGGTTAGTTTGTTTTTTTGATTTCCATTTTGAAAACATATTCTTCATTCCTCTCTGCTACTATTAGCTTTGTTCTCTAAAGGTTAAAATATACGGGCGGTGCAAATTCATGGCTAGGAAACATAAATCCTATAAAAAAACGAAAGAGCCAAGAATGAACTCAAATAAACGTAAGTTCAATTCCTGGCTCATGCCCTTTACGGTAACACGCCACCAACATATGAATAAATCATTTATGACATTATAAATCATAGTCTGTATCGCGTCAATGGATTTTTCAGTTAAAAAAGCAATAAACGTGGTCTTGTTAACTACGCCTATTGCAAATTTATTATCAATCGTTTACTTGTATAATACTTTGTCCACATTGTATTTCGCTTTGTATTCATTAATAATATACGTTTCATAAATTTCTCTATGAACAGGGTCCCCAATGAGGCAAACATCAATTCGAGTGACTTCATCTCTATTCATCTTGATGACGGATACCGTATCTTCGAAATGTTTCTTTATTCTTGGTCTAAGCTTTCTTGCTTTACCAACGAACAATAATTCATCGTTGTCGTTGTAAAACATAAAGATTCCACCCATATCTCGAGGAATCAGGTGAAAATCAGTAAAACCGTAAATGTTACTTAGCTCAGGATTAACCTGTTTAGTAATCGAAATATGTGGATCTGGAACCGTTATATTTATCATTATAGCTCACTTCCTCATTCTATATAGGTGTAAATACTATCACAAATCTTCATGTAAAACCATGAATTATCTAGCCAACCCCCTCAGTATCCCCAATGTTCGAGTCATACCGATCATCTGCGCATCATAATTTCCATTACTTTTCCGAAAAAATTATTCTTGAATAAACTTTCAGAAAACTAAATAATAAGAACTACATACAGAGGAAAGGTTGAACATTACAACATGAATGCTATACAAGGTGTCACTAGGGAACAAGCAATCAAGAAAGAACCGCTTCCCATCTCCATCCTCTCCCTTACCGTTGGCGCTTTTGCGATTGGAATGACTGAATTTGTCATTATGGGGCTGTTACCTAATGTAGCTGAGGACTTAGATGTCAGTATTTCCACAGCAGGACAACTCATTACAATGTACGCCCTAGGGGTAGCTATCGGTGCTCCAGTATTAACGATCCTCACCCAACGAATCCCACAAAAGATGTTATTATGTCTGCTTATGGTTCTATTTATTGTTGGTAATGGCATCTCGGTATTTGCACCAAGCTATGAAGTATTGATGATTGCTCGAATGATTACCGCGTTAACTCATGGAACGTTCTTTGGGGTTGGTGCAGTTATTGCTTCCAATCTGGTTGCACCCAACAAACGAGCCGGAGCTGTCTCTATTATGATGGCAGGCTTAACCATCGCCAATATTGTTGGCGTACCACTAGGCACATTCATCGGACAACACATGGGTTGGCGAGCATCATTTGGTGCCATTGCGATCATGGGTGTTATTGCACTTATCGGTATACTTATCTTTATTCCCAAATTGCGACAGGACAAGCCTGCTAGTGTTCTAAAACAAGTTAAAGCTCTTGCCCAACGCAAGCTACTGTTATTCTTGTTAATTGGTGCACTAGGCAACGCCAGCTTGTTCACGGTCTTCACGTATATTACACCTCTACTGGAAGATGTGACTGGATTCGCTGAGCATAGTGTAACATGGATTCTAGTCTTATTCGGCTGTGGTGTCACTATAGGTAATATCGTTGGTGGAAAGCTTGCAGACTGGAAGCTCCTGCCCTCTTTATTGGGACTCTATTTCGCTACATGCATCATCCTTACGATCCTCACTTTTACTATTCATAGTCCAATTGCTGCTGTAGCAACGATCTTCCTGTGGGGTGTTGCTTCTTTCGCGGTCATGCCAGGACTACAAGTACGAATTATGAGTCTAGCACAAGATGCACCTGCACTTGCGTCTACCTCCAATCACTCTGCCGGTAATTTAGGTAATGCATCTGGTGCTTTTATTGGAGGTTGGGTCATTTCGCATCTAGCCATCACATCTCTTCCTTGGGTTGGCGCAATACTTGTCGGACTTGGTCTAATTCTTGGTATAGCTTGTTACCTGGTCGAACGCAAACAAACCACGGTGTAAATCTACTTAAAGCATTTAACCACATACAGCCCCAGCTACGTTATTCGAAGCTAGGGCTGTTTTTTATTATAAAATTATTTATTTCAACTTAACGACTATCTTCCCTTTAACATGACGTTCTGATAACTGTACTAAAGCTTGAGGAACCTCTTCTAATGTGATGATTTCTTTTAGCATAGAGGTGATCTGGTTCTGTTCCATTAATGCTAACATAGCATCACCTATCACACTTAAATCTCTTTCAGCCTTTACGTCACCGGATTGATGAGCTGCTCCAAGAGCAATCTCGTGATAGGATATGGACTTCGTAAATAGCGGGACCTTCATAAAGTCTGGTGCGCCTGCAATAAACACGATATGTCCCATAAAAGCCAGCATGTCCAAAGAACTCGTCGCACTTGCTCTACTCACCGCATCAATAACTGCATCTACACCACGGCCATTCGTAATCTCCATAACCCTAGCCATCACGTCTTCCTCGCGATAATCAATCACGTAATCAGCACCAAGAGATCGTACATATTCATGATTAACCGGAGAAGCTGTCGTAATCACTGTTTTTCCCGCTTGTTTCGCTAGTTGAATACCAAATCCGCCTACGCCGCCTGCACCACCATGAATCAGAATCGTATTCACTTGGTCCAGCGGAATCTTCCGAAACAACGATTGGTAAGCTGTATACCCTGCTGTAGGAATGGCTGCGGCATCTTCAAATGAGATAGAATCCGGAATTCGGGACACAGTATGCGCTGTCGTTACAGCATATTCAGCATAACCGCCCTTCTTAGTGAGGTCTCCATGATATACAACCCGGTCTCCCAAGCTCAACTCTGTAACGCCCTCCCCTAATTCTGCTACAACACCTGCCACATCTAACCCCATAATATGAGGATAAGACCAATTAGGATTGCCCCCGGTAGCTGATTTATAATCCACGGGATTAAGACCTACCGCGTAGACCTCAACGAGAACCTCACCCTTTTGCGGTTTCGGTGTCTCCACTTCCCCTATCTTCATTTCCATCCATTTATTTTTGCCCAGTAACATTAATGCCTTCATCTATATCATCTCCTGATTAACCTTATTTACATTAGTGTTGCCTCGTAGGGTTTACCAGATTCATTTTAGCATAAAAAAAGAAACCGTCCTAAGCATCACTTCTGCTCTTAAACAGTTTCCCTCTTCTAGTATGATGTTATAATCTGCCTACGAATTATTGGATCGCAATATAAATTTTCACCTCAGCATGGGTAGGATCGAAATGTGCAGCATCATAAAGTTCAAAATCCCCAGTAAAGGTTCTTACCTCCTCTGACTCTTGGAAATATGTCCAAATGTCCCCCCATGCTTGTGCGACAACTTCATACACTCGACCCTTTTTAGTCGTAAATACGAGATACTTACTCGCTGGGGCAACCGCATGAGCATAGTTACAATCGGTAAGAACAGCGTCACTAGCCGTTTCATGTCCAATCAGAACCGTATACGCACCTGATGCGTCAGTCTCATAATCTGTGTATAAGGCATAGATAAATTGCTTGTTGGTCCCTTTCTCTAACGCCATATCACGCTGAAAATAGCTTTCCCAAAGCTTCGATAATCGCCCATTTGGACCCATTTCTTCGGCATTTGTCGTACGTACGCTAACACCTGTCAGTGTGATTTCTGGTTTTTGAACGGTATAGGTGTTCATGAAAATCCCTCTTTTCCTGTGATATACATTAAGTATACACGGGACAAGTGGACACCTATCTGTCTTAGTTAACATACCGCTCTATAATTTTTTGTGCGCGTCGTACGACTTCCTCCGCCACACTCACTGGCTCCTCCACTTTCACATGCTGCCCATAACTTAAGAGCATCCCATATAACCATTCATCTTCCGTGAAATCTGCCTTCAGTCGCATGTTGCCATCCTCCAACACGGTAACCGACTCAGGATCGAATGAATCTGCGACTCGATGACGAACCTCGCGTTGAAAGGTTAGAATGATCTCGCGCTTGATCTCCTTAGACCACTCGATGTCCCATTCGTAACGATCTAAGGATGGTTTCTCACGGTGTTCAGCCTGTTCCATCAACGTCTGTAACTCCATGACACGAGATAACCGAAACACCCTCCAATCCTGTCGTAACGTGCAGTAGGCATGAAGATACCATACATATCCTTTAAGGATCAAAGATGATGGCTCAATGACTCGTTCACTTTCTGTGCCATTCATGTTCATATATTCAATTCTCACCTTACGTGTTTCAGCTATCGCCTGCCTTAATCTATTCACTTTATCTCGTGCGGAAGAACTCTGTCCCCAAGGGTTGAAATCAAAGATAATTCCCGTCTTAGATTGATCCACGAGGTTGGTGTCTGCTTTATTAAGTAGTCCCTTCACCTTCTCAAGCAGGGTGGAGAACATACCGTCATCCACTACTGTGTTGATCCCTTTGACTACGGATACCATCGTATTAATTTCGTTAAGCGTCAGAAATTGGCGACCAATCGTGTATTGCTCCATAATCTCAAATCCCCCTGAGGTTCCTTGGTATGCCACAATAGGAATACCCGATTGTCCTAATGTCTCCATATCTCTGTAAATCGTCTTGGTTGAAACCTCAAAACGATCAGCTAACTCCTTGGCACTCACTCGTTCACGATTGAGTAGCAGCAGCGTCATCGCTAACAAGCGATCAATTTTCATAGTTTCTCCCCTAGCTATATATGTAGTGGCTTTATTTCCATTATAACGGTTTTCACGAATGAAAAAGGATATGGCGACTCATCCTGAACGTGTTGGTAATAATCAAAAAAACTCCTATATAGGAGTTTTCTGATAAGCCATGTTAATGTGTGAGTGCTACTGTAAAACTTAGAACCGTCCCCCGGCAGCGAAGCCCTTTGGAGAGATACGTTCAATTTCTTCGAAATCCGCTGGAGTAAGTTGAACCTGCAGAGCGCCAAGATTCTCCTTCACCCGGTCTATTCGCGTTGTACCAGGGATGGGCACAATAAAGTCTCCTTGGGCGAGCAGCCATGCCAATGCAAGTTGAGCAGATGTACACATTTTTTTTGAAGCCATCTCTTCAATCAGCGCTGCGACTTCCACATTTTTAATGAAGTTATCGCCTTGGAACCGTTCATAATTTCGTCTATAATCATCCTCTGCCAAATCCTCGAACTTTTTAATTTGTCCTGTCAGGAATCCCCGTCCCAGCGGACTATAAGGTACAAAACCAATTCCCAATTCTTTGAGAACCGGAAGTACTTCATCTTCCACTTCTCTGCTCCACAAAGAATACTCTGTTTCCACTGCCGTAATGGGATGAACGGCGTGGGCACGACGGATGATATCAGCAGGTGCTTCGGATAGACCGATAAAACGAATTTTCCCCTCTTTGACTAAGTCGGCCATCGTTCCAATGGTTTCTTCAATAGGGGTATTCGGATCGTAACGGTGTTGATAATAAAGGTCAATGTAATCCAATCCGAGATGGTACAGACTAGCATCTACGGATTTTTTGATATACGCCCGATCACCTTTAGGCCCCTGGGTATGCGTTACACCAAATTTCGTGGCAATCACCGCTTTATCCCGTCTAGACTTAAGCGCTCGCCCTACCAACTTCTCGTTTTCTCCAAACCGCGCTTGCGCAAATTCACCATAAATATCCGCTGTATCAAACATCGTGACGCCGATATCCAGCGCCTCATGAATGACGCGAACAGATTCCTCGTTATTTGGCATCAACATAGTTCCAAGTCCTAGTGCTGAAACTTCTAATCCCTCACGTCCAAGGTTTCTTTTAGTTATGTCTTCGGATCTCATTTAATTTTCCTCCTAGAAATAATATTGATGGAACACGACCGGTAAGTTTCTCTGTTGCTTATCCCCTCCATTAGAATATTTATTCTACTTCACTATAGGAATTAAATATAAAAAAGTCAATAAAATCAGAAAATATATTCTAAATTTATATTTTTTGTACGTTAAATAGCTATTATTAAAAAAAAGTCGCTATTAATATGGAATATTTATTCCTTAAATTGACACAGTATTAATCAAATTGTATAATTAATTAGAATAATTATTCCATGACGAGGTGCGAAATGAGTAAACGTGAAGACATTTTGGTTGCAACCCTTGATTTAATTACCGAAGAGGGCTTGCAGTCCGTTACCTTTTCAAAAATTTTTAAGAGGGCAAATGTGGGTTCTAGCACCTTTTATAATTATTATAAAAGCAAAGAGGAATTGGTTAGTGAGCTCTTTATGAATGCTCGTACTCATATGGGAGAAGCAGTTATGATGGGGAATGATCCCAGTCTGACTGTCTATGAAAGAATAAAAGGTATGCTAAAAAGCACGATGGACTATGCACTCAGCTACCCCAAGGAGCTTTCGTTTATTGAGAATTATTGCGAGTCACCCTATATCTCCGAAGAATTGAGGAATAAGCTAGATCCCTCGGCCATTGAAATTTTTTCAATTATTGAACAGGGACAAAAAGAGGGCGTTATTCGGGAAATGGACATCATATTATGTTGCCAACTCTTCACTGGAATGATCAATTCTGTCATAAAAGGTTATTTGGCAGGTAAATATTCTTTAGACGAATATCAGATTCAGCAGACTCTTGAAGCTTGCTGGAAAGCCATTAAGGTTTAGTGAAAGAGCTTGTGTCCCCTATTATGCGGAAATTCCAGACCAAGTGGTTCAGCGCCAGATTTTCCTACTGAAAATCACCAGTTGCTTGTCAAGAAAACTGATGCACACAAAAAACAGGTCAAGATGGTTTATCCATGACCTGTTTTTTGTGTGCAATCAGACTTCAATAGACCTAACTTCTTCTACAAAAAAACAAATGGGGTGCCCCCAGCCATTTTCATGACTTATGGGACAGCCCCTTATAGAATTTAGATTCATCCATCCGAAGCCTATTCGTCGGTTTTATCAAAGTTCTTTAATAGCTTTTCATGAATACTTATAAACTGTTGTACTTCTTCTTCACTAAGCACCTTGAACAATTCAATTCGAAGTTCTTTGCCCTTGTTATGGGCTTCCCTCTGAACCTCTAAACCCTTGTCTGTAATTGAAAGGAATACATTCCGCCGGTCATCCTCACTATATTTACGCTCCGCAAGACCTAGCTTAATTAAGCGATTCGCAATATTAGTCATTGCACCAGGGCTATATCCTAGTTTCTTTGCTAACACGGTATGTTTTTGAATCCCTTTATATTTCAATTCAGTCAAGACAAGAATAGGTGAAATCCCTATATTATGTTCAAAGGAATTCATCCATTGAAGAATCACTTCATTTGTGAATAATTCCACCGTGTGTATCAATTTAAAAATATCGGTTTGCTCCAAAATGGTCTCCTTTTTATCGACGGAAAGATTATACTATCTAAGTTTGATGGAACCGCCATCAACCATAATTGTCTGTCCTGTGATATAGTCTGAATCCTCACTAGCTAAGAAGACTGCTACCCGACCGATATCATCTTCAAGTTCTCCAAGGCGTCCTAGTGGAATTTTGGACAACATAGCTTGGTAATATTCAGGTTCTGCCTTCGCCCACTGCTGTACCCCAGGAGAATTCGCAATAGGTGAAATGATGTTGACATTAATCCCAAATGGGCCGAATTCATTCGCCGCAACACGTGTAATCCCACGGATTGCTTCCTTCGCTGCCGCATAAGCACCCTGAGTAGCATCTCCATTTATTCCTGCACCAGAGGCAAAGTTAATAATTTTCCCCTTGGACTCTTTCAAGTAAGGTAACGCTGCTTGCATAAGATAGAGGGTTGGATAGAACCCTGTATTAAATGACAAGTCAAAATCTGCTTGTGTAAGTTGTTCCAATGGTGCTCTGTTTGACGCATGAGCGTTGTTAACTAATATATCTAACTTACCGAACTTTTCGATTACTTTAGTCACAATGGATTGAAGTTTATCGTGCTCTGCAAGGTTTGCTTGAATGAACAAGGAATCTGGTTGAATCTCCTGTAGCTCTTTAACAGTCTGTTGACCTACTTCTTCATTGAGATCGACAATAACCACTTTTGCTCCTTCTTTTACAAAGCTCATAGCCATTCCTTTACCTATACCTGAAGCTCCACCTGTTATAAGTGCAATTTTTCCTTCTAATCGATTCATTCTTAAAAACCTCCTTTTTTTGTAATCATTATTTTAACATTAAACTATTTAATAGTAAAATACCTAGCTTTTTAATATCAAAATATAACGTATCTATTATAATACCACAAAAGAAAAAACTCCAACCATACAATATCCGTTCGATTCTTCGCTTATTATTTCAAATTAGAGTGCTTTAATGCATATAAATTGGCCTTAAATCTCGCTTAAAGGGATGTTGTTTGTTGTTTTTTATTTACCGTTTACAATTACATTATTATTTAAGAGACTGTTATCTCAAAAAAAAAACCGCTGCAGCACGCTGCAACGGCAAATATAACTTAAATTATTGTAGACTTTTAATCGTAACCGGGCCTTCTTTCATGAGGTAGGTTACAATTTCAACCTCTTCCGATTGTTGCCCCTCGCCCTGTAGAACGGCTTGATACTTGATAAAAGGATGCCTGATCCCCATTCTTCATTTCATCATACATTCCGTTATCCTGAATCTGTGAAAATTCTATACCTTCGATACCTGTTGCAGATGGTTCATTATGGTCATACTGAATCGTTAGTAATCTTCGTCTATAGTCATCGTCATCTTTCGGATAGCTAAAATTCAGCTTAAGTGTCAAAAATGCCCCGCTCGCCTTAAATGATCCTGGGAGTAGTTGTGGAAATTTCGGTGTAAATCCAATAATCTTCTTCGCGTGCTGTATATCCCCTGTATCGTAAATATTCGCAATCATCATATGGTCATTATTCACATAACGATCTAGTAACCGCTGATTAGGATACCTCATAGAAGCAATCACATCTTGTAATGCCATATCATTTATATTTCCGGTATAGTACTCGTTGATCTGATACCTTATCCCTTTGTCCAGCCAAAGATAATAATAGCGGTCCTTGTTCCACTTGGAAGTAAGGGTTAGCTTAAGCACATCATGACCATTCAGACGAAGTGATTCTTTCTCGATATGGAAGTTGGCAGGGTCCTCTGTTCTACCTAGGTTTTCCCATACCCTACAAACAAGGAAAAACCAATCATCGGTCTCCCGAGATTGGTTCACACTGATCCTTGAGTCACATTGATCCTTGAATAACTTCGTTACTGTACTTCCTTGCATTCATTCATAAGCTTGTCAATGATTTGTTGAACGGTTCTAATCTCTTTGATCTCATGCACCCTCGAACCAGCAAAAACCAACCCGTTCTGAACGTCTCCTGCAAGGGATTTATTTAGACTATCCATTGTGCAAAACCGAAACGAGCACACTTTCAGGCACTTATGGCATTTCTCTATGCGTAGTTTCGTATTCTCATTACTTATCAGATCTGTTAATCGATTCTTTATCGCTCTTCCATGTAATCCCACCGTCGTCTTAACCAATATCGTATCACCCTGCTGTGCATCCACATACATCTGTTTGAAAGCTAGTGGAGCATCACATTCATGGCTAGCCACAAACCGCGTTCCAATCTGAACACCAGATGCGCCTAGTTGCATAGCCTTAGCGATATCCCCACCTGTCATAATGCCTCCAGCTGCAATAACCGGAATTTTGACGGCTTCCACAACTTCTGGAAGGATATCAAATAACGCCCGGTCTGTACCCAAATGGCCTCCCGCTTCATGCCCTTCCACAACCACAGCAGAAGCACCTAATCTCTCAGATAGTCTTGCTACTTTTGCAGATGAAACGATAGAAATGACAGGCGTATTATGCGCTTTACCCCATGCATACATATCTCTTGAAATACCGGCACCAGATATGATGAAATCCACTTTTTCTTCCAAGGCAGCTTGCATTTTTTCCGCGAAATCCTTTACAGCAAATAAGACATTAACTCCGATATATCCCATTCTTTCCTTGGATTCTTCCCGCGCCTTGCGAATATGTAATCTTAATTCTTCTATAGATATGCCTGTTCCTGAAATGGTTCCAATCCCACCTGCATTAGCTACAGCAGCCGCCAGACCACTTAGGGAGATTCCGACTCCCATACCCCCCTGCATAATGGGTACTCTTGATTTAATATGGCCAAATTGTAATATCGGAAGCTCCAATATGAACACCTCTTTCATGATATGTAAACCGGTTCTTGAGATATTTCAATTTTTGTATTACATTTTACAGTACTATATCTGGAAATATGATCATATGATTCAACTCACAGTCTGACGATAGGGTATGGCATGTGATTGTACAATTCCACTTAAATCATATCCTAATCAAAAAAACCTAACTTTAAAAAAAGTTAGATAAATTATGGTATATTTAGTGTTAACCTTCATTTGAACGACAAAGGAGCAATTTCTTGAAGAAATTACGATTACCTGTACTTATTTTACTCATGAGCCTGCTCTACATTTTTCTGATTCCATCTGATCCTCATATCGTCAAAATTCTATTCAAACTCATTCCGATGTGGCTCATTATCGCGTATGCATACGCTCGAATGCCCACCCCTAGAAGGCGTTATCATTGGTTACTGTTAACCGGATTATTCTTTTGTATGATCGGTGATGGTATACTACGTTGGTTTGTCATTGGATTATCTGCATTTCTCATCGGACACCTGTTTTATATGATAGGCTTTCTCAGTAATTGGCGCTTCTCGAAGCTTCGATTCATCTCGATTGTCCCACTTGCCATATATGCCTCAATCATGGGTTGGGAGATTGTTCATGCATTGATACTAGACCATAATGAATCCTTAATCGTGCCTGTTCTTCTCTATATTAGCGTGATTTCATTGATGACATGGTCTGCTATTATGACCGGTCACACATGGGCGATCATCGGAAGTGTATTATTTACGATCTCCGATTCTATTTTATCGTGGAACCTCTTTGTGTCTCCTGTTGCCCACTCCGGTGTGCTCATTATGACAACCTATTATGCCGCTCAATTCTTTATGGCCTACAGTATTCGATCATTTGCAGACCATAAGAATAAAGAGACAGTCATAACTGAAGAGGTGGTCGTGTCCTAAGCATTACGGTTACGGTTACGGTTGCGGTTGCGGTTGCGGGTCACCAATTATTAATGGCATGCTCGGTGAACGCAACCATATCTTTAACTTCAATAACCCTGCCATCATCCAGAATCGCTTGCCCTGTAAACGTCCCAAACACCTGATGACACTTATTATCTACGAACAATATTTTGGTTTGGGTAATCTGATCGTAGATCGGAGTAAATTCCATTTCAAATCTTCCATCATCGCTACTAAATGTCTTCTTCGACATATAGCCACCCGCTGACAAGTCAAAGTACACATGCCCAATCTTATGAGCCGTACCCTCGTAGAACAACATGTTCTCTGTTGCTGATGAGGTGTTCCCGAAACCATGACCAATATTAAACCCGAATCGTTTGCCATCCACGTAAGTGCTACCATTTCCCCAATACCAATTCTGTGAAAAGGGCCATACTCCCCTGCCCCAATCAATCAGACCAAAAGAACTATCCGGTTCAAAGCGATATTCCTGATCTCCAACCCTGGCCACGCCACTTGCTGGCATGCAGTTTATTTTATGATTGTAATAGAAATAAGCAGGATCTTCGTCAAAGGGTGTAGCTATTACCAGTGATGTTAAGTCCGGTTGGGACAATTGGATATCAAGATCTATGGTAGGAGAATTCTTTCCCGAAGCTTTACATATTAGTCTGCGTCCGCCCTCCCACACCTGAAACTGCATAAACATATTTTTATCCTTATACGTCAAATCTCCTTGTTCAGCTGATGCAGGCATATGTAAACGATTGAAGGGCAGAGCCAATATCTTTGAAATTTCATAATGTTTACCTGTCGCGAATTCAAACAACTTAACTGATATATTACCCGCGTAAGATACGTGTCCGATCGTCATCTGCAAGCAATAGTCGTCGTTCGAGACCTGATAGAAGTCCCACTCTTTAATCCGCCAGGGCGGCGCGTTAATATGTTTCCGGTTATACGTTAACTGGGCTTGCGTAGAATATCCCCTCTGTAGAAGAGAGCCATCACTTCCGAGTAGTGGGCCATTAGATTGAATATGATTCTGCATTACTACACCTCCATATGATTGGATTATTTATTGTATTATGCCTTGCGCATACGTTTCTTCGCTTCTTTACTCGCCGGAATGAGTGGCAACAATGTAAAGAGGGTTATAAATGCGGAGACGAGAAAAAGGACTTCGGTTGGTACCATGCCTGCTATCCCATCTATCTCCATATGAACGCCATAATGTTGGATAATAATATTCGAAATCGAAGGTCCAATGACCATCGGTAAGCATACCGCAAACACCATCTTAACGCCCTCGAACTGTCCCCTCTGATCCTCTGGAAATAGATTCTTCACCCATGCGGTGATCGTCTGAATGACCAAAACATACCCAATCCCGGCACAAAAGGTGGCGATCAACAGCATACCTATTTGCGAAGATAAGCTAAAAAGGATGAGACCCAGGAAATTAGCAATGACGGCAAATAAGATAATACGCGCTATCTTTCCTTTATGAATCATTTTGGCTGCGGGTATGGTCAACATAATAGCAGATACAAGTCCAATCGCTTGTATGCCACCCGATAAGGTATAACTCATATTCAAATAGTTATTGAAATAAATCGTGATATACGGAAAGTAAACATTAAATGATATGAAATACACGCAATTGATGACAAACACCCAGAATAGTTCTTTGTTCTTCATCACGGTTCTAACGTGGAATACCTCGGCAAATTGATGCCAATATCCCTCACGATTCCTTCTGGATTTCAGACCGGGATAATCCTTAAGTGAGAATAATGTAAATATACCGGTCAGGGTAACGACGCTACCCATAATAATAAAGAACGGAAAGAAGCCAAGGTGATCCACAATCATACCAGAGACAACCGCACCGAAAATGGTAGCCATCACGGGCATAGCTGCAAATGCAGCGCCGAGTTTCCCACGATTATGTTCGCTCGAGATATCCGTTGTCCACGGATTGTACGCGGCATCATAACCGGTAGAACCGAAGAAACTCATGATGGCATCTGCCGCTACAATGAAGACAATGGCAACGTAAAGGGGATTCTTCGGAAGGAATTCCGTTGCTCCAAAAGCAATGGTGAATACCCCCCAACAGATATAACCGATAGCGATAAATGGTTTTCTCTTACCTACGCGATCACTCCATGTTCCAATCAAGAACGTTGTCATGGTAGATACGATAGCGCTCACCGCTACCATCCACGTAATAATCGAAGGGTCCTTCGCAATTTTGTCATATACAAAGGTGTTAAACCAGGAGTTCTCAATATTCCAACAGATTTGTCCTGCCATTCCGAGAATCCATATGAGTACCCAGTTCTTCCTGGAAATTCGATTATTCATGATTGGCTTTAGCTCCCCAGTCTTTATGTATTTCGTTCAACACATGCTGATCCACTTTTACGATTTCCCTATCATAGGTCATCATCCCATTAATCTCTGTCTCAACATCTGTTAACTGGGTATATACTGCCGCCGACACCCCCTTGGGAATGAGCGGTTTTAACTGGTCATTAATTAACGTACTGTAAGCATCCACCAATCCTTTTCTCGACTTACACTTCTTATATCCGAACTGTTTATTCTCATGCCATACATGCCCCTTCTCAAGTAGGCCATACCCACCGTATTCCGAGATCACGACGGCTCGACTGTTGATTTTCTTCGGCATTTTCAGTTTGCGGAAGTAGATATGGACACTTTTAAGGTCACCCACCTCCTGATCGTGCCAGCCACTAGCGTGATCCACAGGACGAGTAGGGTCATAAGACTTCACCCATGCTGCTGTCTCTGCAGCGTCGAATTGTCCCCATGCCTCATTGAATGGTACCCACATTCCAATACAAGGCGTGTTATATAACGTATCGATCATTTCTTTGAGTTCTTTCTTGTATTGCTCGCGATTGGATTCATCCTCTCGACCTAACGCCTTGTACTTTTTATCATTAACTTTGTATCCGCTTACAAAATTAGGAAGAATAATATGATGGAAATTGTTCCAACCTCCCCCACCGTTAATCATGTCTTGCCAGACGATCAGACCTAACTTATCACAGTGATAGTACCAGCGTGCAGGCTCAACCTTGATGTGTTTCCGATTCATATTAAATCCTAACTTCTTCGTCATGATCACATCATATGCAAGGGCTTCATCCGTTGGAGCCGTGTATAACCCATCGGGCCAGTACCCCTGATCCAGCACACCATGTTGAAATAATGGCTCATGATTTAGACATAACCGCTTCATACCTTTATTGTCTTGCTCAACACTAAATTGTCTCATGCCACAATAACTATCAACGGTATCCACCGATTCCCCATTTTCTATTAATCGGATCTTGATCTCATAGAGGAAGGGTGAGTCTGGGCTCCACAATCTTGGATTGGTAATGTTCAGTTTCAGAACATCTCCATATTTACAAATTCCTGAAGCTATTTCTGTTCCTTCTTCATAGGCTGTCGCCTCAAATGATATCTTCTGATGTCCTTCTGTAGAAGATTGAATATGTACTGTAATGTCATTTGCATCAATGTCAGGTGTTAATCTAAAGGATTGAATATAGGAATGTGGAACAGGCTCGATCCAGACCGTCTGCCATATACCCGATACAGCCGTATAGAATAATCCTTTGGGTGTTAATGTCTGTTTACCTCTCTCTTGTCCATAGGTATTTGTAGGATCCCAAACGATAACAACCATCTCATTATCACCATCGATCAGGTATTCAGAAATATCATACGTAAATGGACAATATCCCCCGATGTGCTCTCCAACCTTATGCTGATTAATCCATACCTCTGTTTTCCAATCTACAGCTCCGAAATGCAATAACAACCTTTGATCCTTCCATGCCTCTGATACGGTAAAAGTCCTTCTATACCACAGTCTCTCATCAGGGAGTAACGGCTTCTGTACACCCGACAATGCCGATTCAATCGCAAATGGTACTAGAATATGACCCTCATATTCGTCAACCTGTAGGGCTTCTAGCGGGCGTATCGCGTACTCCCATAGACCATTAAGATTCATCCATTGATCTCTAACCATCTGGGGTCGAGGATATTCGGGCAGAACCCTTTGTGGATCTACTTCTCTTGCCCATCTTGTCATCAAGCTACCCTCAACAGGTTGCCAGACCTTATCTTGCGTTCTTTCCATGATCAACCTCCTAAGAACATTCGTATTATCGATATGTATCATAGATAAATATATTCTCATTTTAACCTATTTTATGGATTTTTTGTGGTTAAAAGGACACGCCATTTCCACCGCTGGGTCTACAGAGAGTATTATGCTGTCATTATCATCATTAGTAATGGAGGAATGGCCACGAACCCTCCGTTAGGCGCACCATCTAGCGCTTCAAGGAAGTCAGCATAAGCCGCCTTTTGGTACAAATAACGCGGACTAAGGTCAAGCTCCTTCAAGGATTGATCATGCCAGATTGGAGTGGCCGATGGAGACATCGGCGGAATAAGCCACGACCAACGACTGGATACCTCACGTCCTCGTTCCTTCTCTTGTTGTTGAAATTTAACAAATTGATCAGCTGCCGTATGATGATCAACAATACTGACACCTGCCTCCTTGAAGGAGTGAAGCACCGCACGGTTTAATTCAAGAAGTGCTCGGTCTTTCCACAACGTCGTGTTAGTAGAACGATCCAGACCCATCAAGTCTGCAACAGCTGGGAGTAGGTTGTATCGCCCGGTATCACCCAGATTACGTGAACCAATCTCCGTCTCCATATACCAACCATTAAAGGGAGCTGCTGTGTACAGAATTCCACCGATCTCAAGCTGCATGTCTGAAATAATAGGTACGGAATACCAGCGTAATTGAAGATCAGGAAATTGCTCAATTTCGTGATGACTTAGGCGCACTTCCTGAATCAGGTGTTGAGGAATAGGAAACAACCGTGGTTCTGCATCACCAATACCAATAACTAACGGGAGCACATCATAATGTCCACCTGATCCCTGCCAACCTAACTGTTGACATACACGCGTGAACTCATCAGATGCCGGATCACCAGAACGATCATGCCCCTCACTGCCGGGGTAACCAGCATAACGAATTAATTGATGGTTCCATATACGAATGCGCCGATCAGCGTCCACACTACTTCGAAACACCGTGATTATAGGACGAATACGCCCTCCATTATTTGCCCTTTCTATGTGTTGTAACAGAGCCTTTGCAATCTGCTCCCCATTCTCTGCTTGGCGAGCATCAATAACTTCAAGCTTGTGCCAGAACAGGCGACCTATGCAGCGACTATTGTGACGCCATGCCATTCGTGCCCCGTGCATCAGTTCTTCCTCTGTATGAACGTATGTACCCGTTGTATTTATTTCCTCACGCACCGTTAGGAGGCGATTCTCCGTCTCCGCTTCAGACTTGTCCAGTTCTGTATACATCAGACGAATGAATATCTCCGCCTTTTGACTAAGCTCTTTGATGTTCGTGTTATTCACGCTACTCACTCCTTGATCTCGATCCGTCTTACCAGAATTATTTCGTTCATTATACCATTTGAGTTACATTTGCTTCATCTTATAGCCGCTCCATACCCTATCCAATCTGTAAGATGTGTCCATTTAAACAACGTTCACATTCAAAAACACCAAGAAACCCCATTCCATAACGGAATGGGGTTCCCCATGCTGAGTGCATCTTCTACCCTGATGGGTGTCTCTAAACACTAAAAATTCTCACATGATATCTACTAGTTTTTTGGCTTGAGTATCAAGTTGAAGTGCAGCCTGCCCTATGCCTGTAAATTGATCAACCGCCTGTCTATATCGTAATCTGTATAAAGACTTTATCATTTTCATATTCAAAATAAATATCACCCTTATATATTTCTACCGTTCTTTTAATAATTTTCAACCCATTACCACTAAGTTCATCACCATTTTCCTTTGTTGTGTACCCATTTTGAAATAGACTCTTTTCTTGTTTAGCAGTAAGTCTAGCCGTGTTCTCCACGGTGAAAATATACTTCTCGCCAATCGTTTTACATGTAACATTGATCTGTTTAGTCTGGTCACCCATGTAAGCTTCTGTTGCTTCTATCGCATTATCCAATAGATTAGAATAAATTCTTGCCAGATCCATCGAATTCAATCTACAATACTCATTCCGATCCGTATCAAAATACATCTGTATATTTTTAGATTGGGCAAACTCCCATTTACTTTGAAATATAATCATAAGAATTGGGTTTTTAATCAGTAATGACATTTCTACTATTTTGGATTCCACGCTCATCTGTTTGAGATAATCGTTCGCTTTATCATACAACTGCATATCCATTAGACCGACGAGAACCTGAAGATGATTAAGCATGTCATGTCTGCTCGACTTAATGGCATCGATGACTCTTCTAAGTTCTGAGATATACATATCCTCCGACTCTTTCAAATCTTGTTTTAGCCCATTTTTGTACCACTGGTTTAAGCTAAAAGCAACAACCAATAATATAACAGCAAACAAAATATCAATCAAAAAGATAAAAATACTACTTTTAAGAACTTGGTCACTTACCTTCGTCAGTTCATCCGCATCAATATCAATAGCTATAACACCAAGTATCTCTCCATGATTATCGTAAAAGGGGACCCCAACAGATAAATAAGATCCGTTATGTCTATCCTTTATAATATCCGTATAGTAGTTTTGGCCATCTTTTGCTTGCTTTATTTGATGAGCTGGAACGGTGCAAGGTTCTCCTATGGCGAAATCTTTTGTTCCTGAGGGAACAGCAGACACCATCACCTTAGATACATCCGTTTCATCCAGCATTAAAACATATATATATAACGCTTTTATTCGACTGTAATATTGTTCTAGATAATTTTTTATTTGTTTACGATTCTCATCATCCTTTGAGGTTGATAGAAACTGTTGATATACCTCTTTATCTAATCCTGCTGCAATATCTTTAGCTATTTCTATATACTGCTTCGCTATAGTGACTTCCGCTGATTTACCAATTGAATAATAAGATATAAACAGTTTAGCTCCCATAAGGATACTCAGCACTATGCAAGAAACAACAATAAAAGATATGATTTTCTTTTTAGAATATATGTTTTTGAACATTATTATTTAGTCCTTTGGTTATATTGTGACGTGATCTTAGTACATTATGACTACTACAAATGCGACATTTCATTTAGTTACCCATCGCAACACAAGCCACTAGGTTCACACCAAATAGTACAACTTGATGCACCCTTTTACAATGGATATTCCAATATTCCAGCCTTATATCACATCATATTTCGCTAAAATAACAAATTACCGGATGACTCACTCCGATGAGCCACATCTCGAATGATCCATTATGCAACAATACTGTAACCACATTTGTAAACAAATCCACAATCCACTCCATGTAATATAGGTAGTAGAGTTATTTCGGTAAAGTATCTCATCATATCCATATGTGACCACCCGCGAGAGGAGAAATTTAATATGAATAAAGGTATGAAATGGAGCGTAGCCCTATTGTCTGCTGGAATAGTACTAGGAGGTTCCATGCTGACGGGAGAGGCTTCTGTAAGTGCCGCTAGCACTAACAATCAGGTTATTAACAAAAGCGTACAGAAGACCCATGTTGTACTTAAATATAATGGTGAGGTGTCAACACAACAGGGGAAATCTATAAACGGGAATACCATGATTCCATTAACATTTCTACGTGATGCTCTTGGGCTTCCGCTAAGCTATACACCAAGCACAAAAACTTCAACCGTAGATATTGGATCTAAAAAGCTTAATATGGAAACCTCGGAATATGGTGTTTATACGAACCTCAACGGATACTATATTTACAGTTATACTAATAAATATGAAGTGAAAAATGTGGACGGACACTTGTATGTTCCATTCAAGTTATTAAGTGATTACTTAGGTTTCCAAGGGGAGTATAACCCTTCCTTGAAATCACTAGATATCAGTAAGCGAGTGATGAACGATATCAGTATTTCATCTGAGACATTAGATAAAAGTAATAAGAATGCAGCTATTCAAATTCAATATCCACAAATCAGTGGGCTGACAGACGAAGCTCAACAAGCGATCAATACCGTGTTCATGCAGAAGACTGACGCTTTCGTAACGGCAAGTGAACAACAGGCAAGTATAAGAGACGGCTCTATCGAACGTAAATATGAATTCATTCAAAACTTTATAGTGTCCTTCAATCGTGAGGATGTGCTCAGTATTATTGTCGATCAAAGCTCTTACTTAGGTGGAGCCCATGGAAGCACTATACGTGAAGGTCTTACCTTCTCACTTAATACTGGGAAACAGCTGGAACTAGGTGACCTCATGAAGGCAGCTCCAGATTACAAACAAAACCTAGACAAGATGCTGAAGGAAAGAACAAAGGAGGTGTCCTTCGCAGACGTGTCGCCTGGATTGAATGCTAAGCCTGAATTCTACGTTAAAGAAGGTGGAATTGCTATCCTATATCAACAATACGAAATTGCTCCTTATGCTGCTGGCATACCTACGTACGAGTTTAATTATTCGGAATTACTTCCAAAGGGTACAGACCCTTTTGCTTCTTTTAAGTAAGCCATAGAATAGTATTCTGTAAAATAATAATATTTAAAAAGGCATATAAAAAAGGCACTCCATCCTTAGGATGGAGTGCCTTTTTGAACATTCCTTCTAATAAAGTTTTATTGAGTTGCTTCTTTCTTCATAGCTGCTTCATTTCTTTTGGGATCCTCCGCAGGTCTTGTTCTTCTAATAAAGAATGCCAGAATTAATGCAATTGCAGCAATTCCTGCGGACACTAAGAATGCATCATTTATGCCTTCAATGGTAGCCTTCGAAATAAACTGTTGTTGTATTTCTAATAAGGTGCTCTCTGAAGGTGGCGTAGTTAGCTTACTAACAGCCGCCCCCACCATTTCTCTCACATGTGTTGTTGTCCGAGTCGACATGATGGTGACAAGTAATGCTCCACCAATAGCTCCGGATACTTGTTGAATCGTACTATTCATAGCTGTACCATGTGGCGTATATCTTGCCGGTAACTGGTTTAGTCCGTTGGTCATGACAGGCATCATAACCATAGCAATACCGAACATTCTCATCGTGTACATCATCATCAAGGTCCTATATTCTGTAGTATCTGTCAACTGACTGAAGAAGTACGTCGTCACAATCACGATAGCTAGACCAATAATGGCTAATACTTTTGCTCCAAATTTATCAAATATTTTACCTGTGATCGGAGACATGACTGCCATGGCTAGAGCTCCAGGTAACATGAGTAATCCAGAGTCTAGAGGTGAAATACCTCTTATATTCTGTAGATAGATTGGCATCAACATCATAGCAGAGAACATCGCCATATTTAATGTAATTGAAATCGCAGAAGATAAAGCGAACATGGGGAACTTATATACTCTGAAGTCAAGCATAGGTTGCTTCATCTTCAATTGTTGTACAATAAACGTCGTTAAAGAAATGACCCCAATAATGAGTGAGGATACCACAATCGGAGAATCCCATCCTTTATTTCCAGCAGAACTAAAACCGTATAATATTCCACCGAACCCAATAGCGGATAGAACAATAGAAGGAACATTAATCTTAAGATCAATTTTTTCCTTGGTATCATGTAATTTAATGAAGGCTAGGATGAACACCAAGATGGCGATAGGTGCAATGATAAAGAATAGTACTGGCCATTCATAATGCTGAATAATCCAACCAGACAATGTAGGTCCAATCGCAGGTGCAAAGATCATGACTAATCCGAACATGCCCATAGCTGACCCACGCTTCTCAGGTGGAAATGTGGTAAATAATACATTCATTAATAATGGCATGATAATCGCTGCCCCAGAAGCTTGGACCATTCGAGCTATCAATAACACACTGAAACTTGGTGCGAATCCCCCAATTAATGTACCTATAGAGAACAAGGCCATAGCGATTAGAAACAACCGTCTCGCCGTAAACTTTTGAATCAAAAAGGCCGTGGATGGAATCATAATCCCATTGACCAACATATACCCCGTAGATAGCCACTGTACCGTTGAGGCCGTGATATCGAAATCCCTCATAATCGATGGTAATGCTATATTAAGTAATGTATTACTCAGCAGAGCCACAAACGCACCAATCATAAGAATGGCTAGAATGCCGAATGACGCCTTATTTTCTTTTGCTTTCATTACGAAATTCTCTCCTTCTCTTCATTTAAAGTAACTGTATGATTGTATAAGCAACATCAAATAATACCGACAGTCCAATTTTGAACTTATGTTACAATGTATCATATACTACTCCTTTATTATTCCTTTTTCAAGTTGGCGTTCATTCAAATATCCAGATTTACCCTACCCCATTTTCTTTCTCAGCAATCCATTTGATTCAATTGTAATATGCATTAAAATGAGCTAGTCTATTCTAGAACAAGTCCAGTTAAAGGGGCATCGCTATGAATAAACGTAAAGAACATGTCGTCCATAAGGCACATGAGCTATTTATTGAAAAGGGATATCATGCTACATCTATTCAGGATATTTTGAATCACAGTGGTATTTCAAAAGGATCCTTTTATAATTATTTCGCCTCTAAGGGGGAGCTATTTAAAGCTGTATTCACGTCCATTCAGAGCCAGCTTGAGGAAGAGCGAAATGCCTTGCTCATTGGGGAAGACCTCGATGATATACATATATTCTCCCAACAAATTCTTCTGAGCATGACGCTAAACAGAAAGAATAAAATGTTACAGCTCATAGAAGATGCACTGGTCTCAGACGATACCGAATTAATCCTATTTATCAAGCAGTCTAGATTTTTATTTTTAAAATGGATCCATGACCGTTTCGTAAATATATTCTCTGAGGATAAGAGACCTTATCTTTTTGATTGTGCCATCGTATTTACAGGACTCCTTCAAAATATGCTTCAAACATCTACTGCCATGAATGAGACAGTTACTTTAAAAGAACTTATTGATTATTGCATGGACCGCATCCAAATCATGATAGAAGATGTAAGTAGCAAAAAAATTCAAATTTTCTCACCTGACAAAATACATATTCTATTGCCTAACTCAGACAACATCGACTTTTTTAATAATGAATTTTCTTTTGCAACACTCAGTTTAAAAAAAATGATTGAAAAAGTATTCGCAACGGATGATATCAACCGATCTACCTATCATAAATTGTTGTGTTTTATCCAAGAGGAATTCATGAACCCTAAAGAACCGAGAGTGTTCTTAATTGAAAGTGCTTTGTTGTCTTTGAAGATGTGTCCTCAAATTCATGAAACAAAAGAATTCGAACATTATTATAAAATAGTACACAAGATGATTTGAAATCCCGTCTTACAACAATGAAATAAGGAATAAAAGTATCCAGTGAAAATCATTAAGAATGCAAAAAAAGGTCACTTCGTGGAAGTGACCTTTTTTGCTTATTCATATTCATATTCATAGTAGAACCTAAGCAGCATTCTATTAGCATTAGTCTACACGTAGTTCGCCATCAGAGGACGTGATGATTCGGTAAAGTTCCGGACGGCGATCGCGGAATATCCCCCACTCAAGACGTTGAGCTTCCAGCTGATCTAGATCAAATTCGGCTATCAGTACTGCTTCCTCTGTTCGGTTAGCTTCCACAATTTTGTTGCCTTGTGGTCCTGCGATGAATGAAGCACCGTAGAATGTAATACTGGAATCGTCATCTGACTCCAAGCCTATCCGATTGGAGGCAATGACCGGAACGAGATTCGAGGCCGCATGCCCCAACATGCAAGTCTGCCAATGGTCCTTAGAATCAATGGATCCATCCTGCGGCTCTGAACCAATTGCCGTCGGGTAGAACAGTATCTCCGCACCCATCAATGCCATGCAACGTGCTGCTTCAGGGAACCATTGATCCCAGCATATACCGACCCCAATCTTAGCATAACGCGTCTTCCAAACCTTGAAGCCTGTATCTCCTGGATTGAAGTAAAATTTCTCTTCGTACCCTGGACCATCCGGGATATGGCTCTTACGATACTTGCCGAGCACTTCACCATCCGCATCAATGATGGCAACCGAATTATAGAGAGCATTGTTCCGTTTCTCATAGAAACTGATCGGTAGTACGACCTCTAGCTCCTTAGCAATCTTCTGGAAATGTCTGATCGCATCGTTCTCCGCAAGCTCCGTCGCGTAGCTATAATAATCAGCCTTCTCCTTTTGACAGAAATACGGCGTTTCGAATAGCTCCTGTAACAGGATAATCTGTGCTCCTTGTTGCGCCGCTTCTCTCACTAACACTTCCGCGTTGCGGATATTCTCTTCTTTATTACTTGAGCAGCTCATCTGTGTGGCTGCCACCTTCACGTTTCTCATATGTCTAACCTCCTCTATATTACGACTGCCCTACAGCCATTTGTTGCGTTGTACAGTGGACATTACCACCCTCGCGGATGATTGCCATACCATTCACAGTGCGAATTCTGCGCTCTGGGAACGTCTCGCTCAGCACTTGCTGTGCCTTACGGTCCGTTTCCTCCGCATCGCCACCAAATACCGGTAAAATAATACCCCCATTTACGAAATAAAAGTTCAAGTAACTTAAGGTTAGCCGTTGATCCTCAAAGAAAGCTTGTGGTGGTTGCTGAATCTGAATAATCTCAAGCTTTCGACCTTGGGCATCCACCACTTCATGTAATGTTTTAAGATTCTCTTGCGTAATTGCATAATTCTCATCTTCTGGATCATCGCATACCTGAATAATCACCTTACCAGGAGCCGCGAAGCAGGCAATGTTATCTACATGACCGTCTGTCTCGTCACCGCTTAGTCCTCTTTTTAACCAGATAATCTGATCTACATTGACGAAGTTCTTCACGTGCGCTCCGATCTCATCCTTGCTCATATGTGCGTTACGATTCTTGTTCAATAGGCATTCTTCCGTTGTCAGCAACGTACCCTCACCGTCCGTGTGAATAGAACCACCTTCCATTACAAGAGGTGCGTCAAACTGCTTCACACCAACATGCTTCAGGATTTGTGGAGCTACCTCATTATCTAGATCCCACGGTGAATACTTGCCACCCCAAGCGTTAAATCCCCAGTTCACACCCGCTAACTCCCCTTTATCATTAACCACAAAGGTCGGTCCGTTATCTCGAAGCCATGCATCATTATGCTCGATAGGTAAACATTCAATCCGATCATTAATAAATAAACCACTTACTTTCTCCAGGTCATCTGGATTGACGACAACCGTAATCGGTTCGAATTCAGCTATGGCTGTAATAATATCAGCATACCCTCGACATACGTCTTCATATTGATCTGGGTAGCACATGGAATCCTGAACAGGCCAGGAGATAAAAGTTCGTGTGTGTTGCGCCCATTCCGCAGGCATTCTATAGTTTAAGTCTTTAGGATTCATAATTCCCTCCATATCGCCATCATTGGTTTAATTTAGGCATATAAGTATCTTTTTATCATCCTATCATATAACAAAAAATAATAGGTCACAATGGAAGTCACATGCAAGAAATAGGATGCAAAAAGAGTGCCGTTATGGGAACTTTCTCATCATATGAATCTATTAATTTATTAATTTATCTTAATTCTCCGTTACTGATTTCTATATATCAGACTTCTCTAGTGGATGATATATTAAATATCGACACTCCAAGGGAAGCCAAGAAAATAAAGATTTCCATAACTAAATCACACCTTCTAATTAAATTAAGATGAATTATAATATGTAAATTAATGTATTTTATATAATGCATACTATATCACAATTACTAGGAGGATTTATACAAGATGGGCTTAATTCTTGCCGTCTTCCCCACACCCAGCATTCCATATTTATTTCCGTTGGAAAAAACTTGTATATAAAGAACGTATGTTCTATAATTTACTTGTTACAGGGGATACCCTTGTAAAACTAAATGACAAGGAGCGGATTAAATGGTACATAGAATTACAACCCCATTCAGCTATTCTTCGGCAGTTGTAGCAGGGGATTATGTATTTATCGGTTTGCATCGGGGACATGGAGAAAGTTTCACTCAGCAGATACACGAAACCTTTGCACATTTAAAAGAGACACTTCAACAATGCAATACCACATTGGATAAAGTCGTTAAAGTGAATGTATATCTTAAACATATTGAGCACTTACCTGAAATGGAAAAAGTATTCCTAGATTACTTTGAAACAGATCAATTTCCTGCAAGAATGACATCAACAACTGAATTTATTGATTCAGATTGCCTAATGATGATCGATGGAGTCGCATACAACCCAACCTCTCTTTAGAACCAGCAATAACTCATACTTAATTCTACTTACAGATATCAATAGGCCCACGATTTCACCGACACCAAGTTAAAAAGGTCATCTATTATGGATGACCTTTCCTTTGAATGCTTAGCTTGAGATGGGATGGTATAAGTCCAGTTGGAATGTCTCGTTAACAAACATCCCTCCATTGAATAGGAAATGTTCCTCCAGGCATTGATGCGAACCCGAGTTGTATTGACTCTTGTGGATCCATTCATTTAATCTGTTCCAAGCGATGGGAATATCATATCCCAATAGACTTGATACGGCGTATAAACCTCCACTTACTTGTTTTATTCCGATTTTGCCCGATGGTTCAACATCATCCGATACTGTGGCCCACATCTCATACCCATGCTCTCTGTTCTGCCCTAATGAATCGAAGCCGAAATACCGGGTGGTGGATCGTTGTTCTAATCCTTGCGCCTTGACCCAAGCATATAACACCTGCCAAGCATCATCTTCCGGTTGACCAAGACTGCTCGTTGAGTGAAAATATGCGACCTTCATAGGTTTTAACTCAATAAAACGCACCTCATGATCCTGAAGCCTTGAGGGTTCTTGATTCCCTTTAAAGTCATCCTCCATAGGGTCCTTCACCTGTCCTTTATCCAATATAATAGGAGTATCCAATTCGGAAATATTCAATAACTGCTGAATGATATTGTTCTTCGAATACCCTCTCGTTTGCAGAAAAGACAACATATGCTCAACTCTATTTTTCACCATCATCATGTCAGTCATATCTTTATTGATTTCGCTAAGCTTGTTACTGAAGACTTCTACGACAGTTCGTAGATCATCTGACGATAATACAATGGAGATATCCTTAACAGAGAACTGATGTTTCTTCAACAACAAAATCAGCTCCAACCTTAATAACATCTCTGGACTATAATAGCGCTTAGAATAATTCGTCTCCCTCACACTTGCTAACAATCCAATTTCTTCATAATACCTAAGTGTTCGACTTGAAATTCCATACCGTGAAGATATATCCCCAATATGACTCAGCTGAGTTTTGATCATTGTCCCTCCCTCTTATATATTTAATGAAGACTTCATAAATCAATCGTATCGGTTTACGTGCACGTTAAGTCAATGTGTATTTCAGATATTTTCTCATAAAACAAAAAAATAGATGCCTGATTTTCGGCTACGTCTTCCTGCAACAGAACCTATAATAAGATCATAATCCAATTTTAGGGGCCACGAGAATGATACCTACCGAACGTTACGAAGAATATTACACCGCGTTATTAGAAAAAAGAACGGAATATGAAGGTGTATTTTATGTAGGTGTTAAGACAACGGGTGTATTCTGCCGCCCGACTTGCCCTGCACGAAAGCCAAAGTTTGAAAATTGCGAATTTTACGAGAATGCACAGCAAGCGCTACTCGCTTCTTTTCGTCCATGTCAACGATGTCGCCCCTTATCTCATCCGAATCATGTCTCAGATATTGTTCGTGTACTTGTGGAGGCCGTGGAGAACAACCCTGAGAAACGGTGGAAAGAACAGGACTTCAAGGATCTCTCAGTAGATGAATCAACAGCACGCCGCCAATTCAAAAAACGATTCGGTATGACATTTGTTGAATACGCACGAGCACGTCGTATGGGACTTGCCATGAAGAATATTAGATCTGGACGAACCATCATTGATACGCAACTATCGACTGGGTATGAATCCAGTAGTGGGTTCAGAGATGCATTTTCTCGAATCATGGGTGCTGCGCCTACTTTGTTAGACAATAGTAAGGTGCTGAAATCGTCTTGGATTGATACACCCCTGGGACCCATGATTGCCATTGGGGATGAGCATGCGATTTATCTCTTAGAATTTGTTGATCGACGAGGACTAGGACGCGAGGTAGAACGGCTTAGACAAAAGACGAAATCAGCGATTATCCCTGGTGTTACGGAATCGATTCGATCGATTGAAGGCGAATTGACTGAATATTTCGAGGGTAAACTGACTACATTTACAACCCCCATATCCTTACTGGGTTCTCCTTTTCAAAAAAGCGTATGGGAGCAGTTAATGGCAATTCCACCTGGTGAGACTCGCTTCTATTCCGACATTGCGGTGTCATTAGGTAAACCAACCGCCTTTCGTGCGGTGGCTCAAGCCAATGGCGCTAACCAGCTTGCCATAATGATTCCTTGTCACCGCGTCATTAATTCGAATGGCGATTTAGGCGGCTACGGCGGGGGTCTATCACGTAAAGCATGGCTATTACGTCATGAAAAGGCAGGAGTATAAAATCATATCTCGTCTTAAATTAAAAGAAGTCGCTGTATAGGCGACTTTCTTCAACGAAGATTTCAATAACTCTTCTATTTATTCTTATATTTTTTACTTGCTCATACAGAGGTTTTTGCACGATACCACTTATACGCTTCGGATACGATGTCGATTAATGCGACCAATGCAATGATACTAATGAACCCAGAAGACAATCGATTCCATATCGATACAACGGTGTCATATCCTTCTCCACCTACAGTTATGAGTCCTGCTGATTCCACCTGTGTGATGAAATGAGGATTCCATATGGCTGTATTGGCAAAGATGGCGCACACTAATATGGTGGATGCCACCGATATAATGATGTGAAACGTTAGCATGTTACCTGTTCTCTCGCGCATGATGATTCTGATACTTTCTTTTAAGATGCCAAGTGCAGCAATAATCCATATCATCGGTAAATAGTTGTGGAATACGTCTGGATTCAAAAATGGAATCGATATTCGCTCTCCGTCATTTAACCTCCATATGCCGAGCAGATCACTGAAGTTTACACATAACACTGTAAACAATACAGTAAAGATAATGCCTGTAATCGGTTCTGACATTTTAATTTGTTTCCTAATATCAGGTATTTGTGGTAAATCAGATGGGTTCCATGTGTCCCACCCTGTACTGTTGATGTTGGGGTCAACGGCATTCTTCTGGTGGCGGCTATTAATCAATGCGAATATAATGGTGACCCAGAAGAAACCTTGGGCCACTATCATGAACAGGGATTCGAGAAAACTTGTGAAGTGTGCAACAATTCCTAGAGGTTCCATGATCATATCAATCCCAAACAAGGCTGTCATAGAAATAACTATTGAGATAAGGGAGATCTTGAGCGTTGTCATATATGGAGAGAACAACATCGGACCGATCAAGTACTGATCATATCCACGATACTTTGCAGCTAGTGCATTTGGGGGACCAAGTTCAAGTAGTACACTTTCTACATCCTTTTGCGACGCTTCACTAGCCAGACTCCGTTCCTCCAACATATCTTCGATCAACCCAAGCAGTTCTTGTTTAATATCCGCCCTCTGCTGTTCAGGTAAGCGTTGCGTTACCGCATAAATATAACGATCAATCATCTCCATCTTCTTATCCCCCTTTATTGTCACCAATGATGTCTTCCATGCTGATTATTAATTTACGCCATTCCCGACATAGTCCATCATAAACTTCTCTTCCAAAAGAGCTAAGTAAGTAATATTTCCGTGGGCGTGCCTCATTCGTGTCCCATTTGCTCTCTAACAGTCCCTGCTTCTCCAACCTTCTTAGCAATGGATACAACGTGCTAGGATCAACAGGTATCCCTTTCTCCGCTAATACCGGAACAAGAGAGTATCCATACTGGGGTTGGGATAATTGACTGAGCACACTGATGACAATTGTTCCGCGCCTCAATTCGCTTAACAACCCGTTAATTGCTTCATTTACATCAGTCATTTGATCAACTCCTGTTTTTATTATACTGTACGTCACACACTATTGTGAATATAATATTAATAAATATTTACAATTATATTTCTTTTTGAGTCGGGTACGTATCCTCCGAATGTGCAAAAAAGGAACGCCCGCTATGGACGTCCCTTAAATTATTTTCTTACTTTACAGCGTTCCGGTTAGTTACGCATTCACAGTTTCTGTTTTACGATCCTGTCTTGCATGTAATGTTTTCATTACAAATCTTGCGATCGGCTGCGCAACCAACAATTCAATCCAAAATGCTATACCAAAGTTCCTTGGCCAGATGTGGAGGTAGTTTTTAAATGGTTCTAGGCTTACTTCCTTCGTTCCAACCCAAGTACCGATAATCGACAATAAAATAGATAATACTGTGACATTCAATAATGTGTTCAATAGAACCCTAGCATTAAATCCATCGGTTTTCCCCACGAATTTCGGCATTACTTTCCCAACAAGCGGTCCTGCAACTAATTTCACCAATAAAACTACGATGATCCACATGAACGGAATAATCTTTAGTGTATCTAAGTACACTTCCTTACTGAAGCCACGTTCCAATCCTACTATAATAGGTGCGATCGTGTTTACTGAAATGATTGAAATAATCAGTAAAAATAATAACCCTTCTTTTGCGTTTCTAGGCAGTCTTGTTTCTCCGT
Organism: Paenibacillus sp. Y301; assembly: GCF_059445505.1. NCBI lineage: Bacteria > Bacillati > Bacillota > Bacilli > Caryophanales > Paenibacillaceae > Paenibacillus > Paenibacillus sp. Y301. Next base: position 140,087 of record NZ_JCAIUL010000006.1, read on the forward strand.
GCATGTTTGTCATCTCTCCGTAAATCATATTTCAGATGGCAGACGTATCAAAGAGACATATATTTTTGGTTCATAAGCGGACCAATATCTCTACACACTGATCTATTCATTATAGCATTTCATTCAAATGAATGTCAGTGTTGTAGGTAAAATTTGTTAACTATCGTGCCAACTTAAAATAGTCTACGAGCCGTTACAAATCGCTTCATCCACTTGGCATCTAAAGTCTCAACATGAACGCCAAGTTCCTTCGAATACGTATGTAATATTCGATTGTTACCCGCATAGATGGCCACATGACCGATATCGAGCCCTCGAGCGCTAAAGAACAACAAATCTCCCTTACGCAGATCATTAATCCCAACTTCCTTACCTTCTTTGGCTTGATTGTAAGATACACGTGGGAGATCAATCGACAGCTTGTCCTTAAAGAGATGTGCAACGAAAGAAGAACAGTCAAACGTAAGCGTCTGATCCGTTGAAGCACCGAATTCATATGTTGTGCCTAGATACTTCTCTCCATATGCAAGTAGCTCATCCGCTTGCCGTTCAACGAGAGACGCACTGGTATAATTACTATACTTAGGTTTAGCCGAGATGTATCCCTTCTTGTTGTCCTTAGTCAGCACTTCCAGCCAGGAAGCGCCGACTTCCTGAATGACATGAACTTTCTCGCCTGTAGGTAGCATTTCACGAATCACGGAATCCTTTGTGGAATCGGGCAAGCTTCGCAAGTTAATACCATAAAGAACCGTTGTGTCGTAATTGATCGCGGAAGAGATCCGGACCGTACGAGTGTTAGCATCCCACTTCACATTACTTCCCAGTGCTTCACTGACGAATCGTAGCGGCATCATCGTATACCCAGCACTAATTTGACCCGGTACGTTCAAGCTGAGCGATTGGCCATTCTTAGAAGCTGTGCGATCCCCAATATGATAGGTTAGTACCATATCCCCCTTGGTTGCCTTCACTGTTCGGGTACCGCTATTCCAGGATATCTTAGCTCCTTGAGCTTCAAATAACTCACGCATGGGAATAAGCACTGTATTGTTTACCAGCATTGGTTGAACTTTAAGTTGAAGCTCACTGTCGTCCAGATAGATAGCCTTAACCGGAGTTGATGGCGTCGTTGCCGCATGAACTGGAGCTGAATAGAGCATAGATGTAAGTAGTAACAGAAGCATAGCATTCCCTTTTATCGTCATGATGTCGTCCTCTCGTTGATTGATATGTTCCATGTATTGGTACGAAATCATGGTTGATTAGTTTTGTTTCAATTATTGGATTATTTGTAAATAAGCAAGAGGAAGTCCTGACAATGACCTCTCTATGGCATCCACACAGGTTTTCCTATACAATCATTTGTAAAAGAACTTAAAAGTGTGGTGAGCTCATTTGTTTAAACTCTTATTGATTGAAGATGACGCAACGTTATTTCATGAGGTCAAAGATAGATTGTCGCAATGGTCCTATGATGTGTATGGGATTACCGATTTCAGTAAAGTGCTTCAGGAATTCACGGATATCAAACCTGACTTAGTCGTGATTGACATTCAATTGCCTAAATTCGATGGGTTTCATTGGTGCAGAATGATTCGAGCCCACTCTAACATTCCGATCATATTCCTATCCTCTCGCGATCACCCAACGGATATTGTCATGGCTATGCAGCTTGGAGCGGATGATTATATTCAGAAGCCCTTTCATTTCGATGTGCTGATTGCCAAAGTTCAGGCGATTCTTCGACGTGTATATAACTACAATACAGACATTATCGAACTCAAAACATGGTGTGGAGCAACGGTGGACTATGAGAGAAATACCGTTACCCATGATGCAGGATCGATTGAACTGACCAAGAATGAAATATATATATTAAAAATGCTCATCGAGCAGAAGAATAAGATCGTAACCCGAGAGCAATTGATAAATAGCTTATGGGATGACAAGCGTTTTATTAGTGATAATACCCTCACAGTCAACGTCAATCGTCTACGAAAAAGGCTAGAAGAGATTGGTCTGGGTACCTTTATTGAAACAAAAGTCGGACAAGGTTATATGGCTGTGGAAGAGACTGCTCTATATGATTAGAAAATATATCATTGAACGTCGCAGCTGGATCATGTTATTTATGCTTCAGCAACTACTGATCATCTTTGTCGCTTTTATTGACTCAGCAATCCCACTCCAATCGATCCTCTATCTTGTGTTTTTATCGATGATCCTTTTTACGATCTTCTTGGTCTTTCGCTACAATAAGGAGACTCGATTCTACAAAAGCTTAGAAGAACGGGACGATAATCTGGATTTAACGAGTATGTCCAGTTCAGAAAGTCCTTTTGAAGTGATTATCGAGAACAGTATGACCAATCAAACGGAACGGCTCAAAAACACAGCATCGATTAATCTGATAAACCTGGAGCAAGAGAAAGATGACTTACTATCTTGGATTCATGAAGTGAAAACACCGCTAACAGCGATGCATTTAATGATCGACCGTATAGAGGATGAAGCTATGAAGACTCATTTAACCTATGAATGGCTGCGAATTCATCTCTTACTCGATCAACAACTGCATCAACGGCGTATCCCGTTTATTGAGAATGATCTATATATTAAGGAATCGGATATAGAAACGATTATTTTTGATGAGATCAAAACCTTAAAGTCCTGGTGTATTCAAAAGGGTATTGGCTTTGACATCAATCTAGAAGTGGCCGAGGTCTTAAGTGATGCCAAATGGCTTGCCTTTATCCTTAGACAACTCTTAACCAACGCCGTGAAATATAGCCAAACTTCTGACATCATGATTAGCAGTTATCAGTCAGCTGAACACACCATTCTTGAGGTGAAGGATAGTGGGCGTGGCATTGACCCCAGAGATCTCCCTCGCATATTTGACAAAGGTTTCACATCCACGACCATGCATCAGGATAATGCTGCCACTGGCATGGGGTTATATTTAGCCAAAAAAGCAGCGAAGTCATTACTCATCCAAATCCATGTGACATCAGCCATTGGCATCGGTACGACCGTTACGTTAACTTTTCCACAAAAAAATGAATTCGTACGGATCACAAGCGTGTGACAACAATGTCACATGCTTTATTCATTTGTTCGGCTAATCGAAGGATAAGAAAGTTAAACCCTTTTATACTAAAGATATTGAGAAAAGGGAGTGTGTTGATATGGTTATATTAGAAGCAACAAAAATTCATAAGAGTTATGGTAGTAAATTTAACAAACAATCCGTGTTAAGTGGTCTAGATATTAGCATTGAACAAGGGGAATTCGTAAGTATTATGGGTGCGTCCGGTTCAGGAAAGACGACGTTGCTCAACGTGCTCTCATCTATTGATAAGATCAGCAACGGCACCATTAAGATTGAGGGAACCGAAATTTCAGGTATGAAGGAAAAACAGTTAGCTGAATTCCGAAAAAATCATTTAGGGTTTATTTTTCAGGAATACAATCTATTAGATACGCTGACTGTGAAAGAAAACATTCTATTACCGCTATCCATTACAAAAACTCCGAAAAAAGAGGCTGAACAACGATTCCAAGCACTTGCAACGCAACTAGGGATTGCTGATCTGAAGAATAAGTATCCAAATGAAATTTCAGGGGGTCAAAAACAACGTACCTCTGCAGCTAGAGCTTTCATTCATGAACCAAGTATTATTTTTGCGGATGAGCCCACTGGTGCACTTGATTCCAAATCGGCGTCAGACCTCCTAAACAAGTTGAGTGAACTTAATCAGAAGCGAAAAGCAACGATCATTATGGTTACTCACGATCCCGTAGCGGCAAGTTATTGTAGTCGAGTGATCTTCATAAAAGATGGGCAAATCTATACACAGTTAAATAAAGGGGAAGAAACAAGACAAACCTTCTTTAAGGACATCATGCAAACCCAAAGTGTGTTAGGCGGGGTGCAGAATGAGTATTAATCAACTCATGTTTCGCAATTTGCGGAAAAATCTCAAGAATTATTACCTTTATGTCTTTGCCTTAATCTTTAGCGCCGCCCTTTACTTTGCATTTGTCACGCTACAATATGACCCAGCCTTGGATGCGACATCAGGGTCTGTCAAAGGGGTCGCAGCGATTAAAGCCGCATCCGTTCTCCTTGTGGCTATTGTGTCCATTTTTCTGTTGTACGCGAATACCATCTTTATTAAACGACGCAGTAAAGAAATTGGTCTATTTCAACTCATAGGCATGACCAAAAACAGAATATTCCGTATCCTTACAGCTGAGAACTTAATCCTTTATTTCGGATCACTAGTGCTAGGGATCTTTGTCGGATTTGCCGTTTCCAAACTGATTATTATGGTTCTATTTAAAACGATCGGTGTTGATGCGATAGCAACGCTACATTTTTCTTATAAGGCGCTCATCCAGACACTGATTGTATTCTTCGTGATCTATCTCTTGATCATGATGATGAATTATTTGTTTATCAAAAGACAGAGTATTCTATCCTTGTTTAGAGTGACGTCCATGACCGAAGGCAAAGTGAAGAAAGTGTCCTTCCTTGAAATGATCATTGGGATCATTGGAGTGATATTCATCGCTCTTGGCTACTATATTTCATCCAAATTATTCACTGGAGACTTCGCCACAGTAAATGAACTTTTCACTGCGATGGTCGTTATTCTAGCATCTGTCATCATCGGGACATATTTATTTTATAAAGGATCTGTCCGTTTCATATTTAATATCATTCGAAAAAAGAAAAATGGCTACCTCAATATTAATGAAGTATTGTCGCTGTCATCCATTATGTTTCGAATGAAATCGAATGCCGTATTGTTAACCATTATTACGGCGGTATCTGGACTTGCGATTGGTTTATTATCCTTAAGTTATATCTCATACTACTCCGCGGAAAAGACTGCCGAGAACTATGTCCCGCAAGACTTTTCAATTACGGATATCCAGGATGCAGAGCAATTTAAAGCGGCATTAACCGCGAACAACATATCGTATATGGATAGAACCATGGATGTCATTCAGGTAAATGTGAATGTAGAGAACATCATGGATGCCAATACAGAAGGATTGGACTTTGACACGAGTCTTATGACTATGCCTGTGATTAGTGAGCAAGCCATCAAAGATATCCATTTATCCGCAGACGAGACCCTTTTTACCGGATCTAGTGGAATACTACAGAAATTTATGTCGATGAAAAAGACCGGACCTATTGATTTGAAGGGTCTCCATGACGTTATTCCGCAACAGTATAAAGGAATAGATATGAACTCACCCGTTTCAGGATTTTTCACTAGTGGTGGTCTGCCTGTTGCTATCGTAGACGAAACGATATTTAATCGCTTGAAAAAAGACATAGACCCAGATATTCAGAAAAAGTCTTCTGTCTATATCGGCATTGATATCAATGAGCAAGGTCAACTTAAAGAGGCTAATGACGTCTTTAAGGAACTTGGATTCGGCGATACACTTGCATACGATTCACAACTAGAAATGAGTAACAACCAGAAACGGAGTATGGGACTCATCATGTTTATCGTGGGATTCCTAGGTCTAACCTTTCTGATCACATCCGGATGTATTCTTTATTTTAAACAAATGGATGAGAGTGAAGATGAAAAGGCCAGTTATACCATTCTAAGAAAACTTGGATTCACACAAGGAGATTTGTTAAAAGGAATTCAAAGGAAGCAACTCTTTAATTTTGGTATCCCTTTAGTCGTTGGTCTACTCCATAGTTATTTTGCAGTCCAATCCGGTTGGTTCTTATTTGGAACAGAGCTGTGGGCACCAATGGTCATTGTGATGGTATTATACACCGCTCTATATTCCGTATTCGGCATTCTATCCGTGTTCCATTATAAGAAAGTAATTAAAGAATCTCTTTAATTAGATAATTCGACAGCTCCAGGCTACCCATGCTCTGGAGCTGTATTTTTTAAGAGTACTTTGTGAAAAATTTCTTATTTATCTCTAAATTACAGAAAAATTGATCTAAATCAATTTTCATTGATAATCATTACCATATAATGGAGATGAAATAAAGAGATAATCCGGTTTGAGATATAAAAATTTGAAGGGAGTGTTTGAAGTGAAATTTAAGAAGTCTGGTAGTAACCAAGTGGATAAGCCAGTAAAGACAGCCTACAGTCTTATTAAATCGATTTGTATTGCTACCATAATAGTCGTCTTCACCGTTCTATTAGTTGGAGGGTATTGGATATTTAAAACAGAAGCACCGCGACCTGTTGTAACCGATACTGCTGGTAAAGTTATTATGACAAAGGATACCATTCAAGGGGGGCAAGCCGTTTTCCAAAAATATGCCTTAATGGATTACGGAACAGTACTAGGGAACGGCTCGTATATGGGCCCAGACTATACTGCTGAAGCCTTGAAAGTCTACACTGAGGGAATGCAAGAATTCTATGCTATGCAAGAAGGAATGAACTCATTTGCTGAACTAACTGTAGACAAACAAGCAGTCATTCGTGATAAGGTAACCACTGAGTTGCGAGAGAATCGCTATAATGATGATAAAGACACCCTCGTCTTAACCGATGCTCAAGTGTATGGTGTCGAACAAGTTAGAGCCTTTTATCGAATCGTATTTACGGAGGGTGATGGCTGGGCACTACCCGCCAACCTTATTCAAGAAGATCATATGCCTGAAACTGATCGTAAATGGGTAGCTGAAGGCGATCAAATTACTCAAATATCTGATTTCTTCTTCTGGACAGCTTGGTTATCAAGTACCGAACGTCCGGGTGAAACATTCTCATACACGAATAACTGGCCTTACTATGAAGATGCTGGTAACGTGATGACTTACTCCTCTGTTCTTTGGAGTGGTGTTAGTATTACATTGTTATCTTTGGTTATGGCAATAGTATTCTTTTTATTTCGTAAGTATCATTTGGAGATGAAAGAGTCTTATACAGCTGATAATTTCCCGAGGATTAATTTGAATGCTATACCTGTCACGACATCGCAGGTAAAATCAGTGAAGTTTTTCGTAGTCGTAGCGCTACTATTCTTTATTCAAGTAATGTTCGGAGCATTTTTAGCTCATTATTATACCGAACCAACTAGCTTCTTCGGAATGGAATGGATTGTTGATTTATTACCATTTAGCTTCGCTAAGGGTGCCCATCTTCAATTGGCCATCTTCTGGATTGCGACCGCTTGGTTAGGTGTCGGTATCTATATCACTCCAATCGCTGGTGGACGTGAGCCTAAACACCAAGGACGTCTAGTTGACATTCTATTCTGGGCATTAGTAGTCGTTGTGTTCGGAAGTCTGATCGGTGAATGGTTGGGTATCAACGGTTATTTAGGAAACCTCTGGTTCCTACTTGGTCACCAAGGATGGGAATACCTAGAATTAGGACGCTTCTGGCAGTATTTACTTGCCGCTGGTATGCTACTTTGGTTATTCATTATCTTCAGAGGAATTAAGAGTTCGTTGAAACGTGAACCCGATCGGGGTGGACTTATTCACCTTGTATTCTATGCTGCAATTGGTGTTCCGTTATTCTACTTCGCCGCTTTCTTTATTAATCCCGGTTCTAGCTACACAATGGCGGATTACTGGCGTTGGTGGATTGTCCATCTATGGGTTGAAGGTATTTTCGAAGTATTCGCGGTTGTCTTGATTGGTTTCTTATTAGTACAAATGAAACTTGTAACGAAGTCTTCAACGATTAAAGCGCTGTACTTCCAAATTATCCTTATATTAGGTGCGGGTGTACTCGGAATTGGACATCATTATTACTATAATGGTTCTGCAGAAGTATGGATTGCTCTCGGTGCTGTCTTCTCAGCCCTAGAAATTATACCGTTAACTTTATTGATTCTTGATGCGTATCAACAATATAAAATGTTACGCGATGGTGGTGTTGACTTCCCATACAAATCAACCTTCTGGTTCCTTATTTCTACTGCACTTTGGAATCTAGTGGGTGCCGGTGTATTAGGATTCTTAATCAACCTGCCTGCGGTCAACTATTTCGAACATGGTCAGCAGTTAACACCTGCACACGCGCATGCTGCCATGATGGGTGTATATGGAATGTTCGCGATTGCTTTACTTCTATACGCCTTAAGAAATGTCGTTAATCCAAAAGCTTGGAGTGATAAGCTCCTGAAATTTATATGTTGGATGTTAAATATAGGATTAGCCGGAATGGTATTCATTACTTTGTTACCTATAGGATTCATCCAATTCAAAATGGCATATGATGATGGTTATTGGTCATCACGTGATCCACTAACATATTTCAATAATGAGACAGTTCACAATTTCTTATTATTCCGATCCATTCCAGATACCATCTTCTTAATTGGTGTTGTCGCATTCGTATTCTTCATCGTTAAAGTATTCTTCAATCTACGGAAGCCAACACATGGCGAGAATGAGCCCTTACCTGTTGAGGATTTAACATTAGATGATGAGAATGAAGTGAATCTTCCTTCACATGAATAGTCAATTAAGCTTGATATATTAGGTTATTCAATAATATTAAAGAAGCCTTAGTCCTATATAGTGAACTGTGACCGTATTTGTGGAAAGTTTGAAAAAGATGACCTTTAAGAGGCAGTTAATAGGTGACTCCTAAATTCATCGGGAGTCATTTTTTTTAATGCCCATTGATATCGTTCGGAGTTATAGTAGGCGATATAATCACCAACCCTTGTTCGCAACTCAATGAGGTTCATACATGACTTGTACTCCAAATCATCCTTCATATGGCCAAAAAAACTCTCCATGGAGGCATTATCCCAGCAGTTTCCTTTCCGTGACATGGACTGGATAAACCCAGCTTTGTGTACGAGAAGTCGGAATTTAGGATGAGTATAGTGCATTCCTTGATCCGAGTGCAAAAGCGCCTCTGGATGAATATTACCGTCCAGTCGCTCGAGTAGTTTCTCCAGTGTTCGTTCTACAATTGGCATTGCCAATGATGAAGAGAGGTGGTGATTGAAGGGTCTCCATGACGTTATTCCGCAACAATATAAAGGAATAGATATGAACTCGCCCGTTTCAGGATTCTTCACAAGTGGTGGTCTGCCTGTTGCTATCGTAGACGAAACGGTATTTGATCGCTTGAAAAAAGGCATAGACCCAGCTATCCAGAAAAAGTCTTCCGTATATATCGGCATTGCTATCAATGATCACGATCATCTTAAAGAAGCTAATGACATCTTTAAGGAACTCGGATTTGGCGATACACTTGCATACGATTCACAACTAGGAATGAGTAACAACCAGAAACAAACTATGGGACTCATCGTGTTTATCGTGGGATTCCTAGGTCTAACTTTTCTGATTACATCCGGATGTATTCTTTATTTCAAACAAATGGATGAGAGTGAAGATGAAAAGGCCAGTTATACCATTCTAAGAAAGCTCGGATTCACACAAGGAGATTTGTTAACAGGAATTCAAAGAAAACAACTCTTTAATTTCGGAATCCCCTTAATCGTAGGTTTACTCCATAGCTATTTTGCAGTCCAATCAGGCTGGTTCTTATTTGGAACAGAGCTGTGGACACCGATGATTATGGTCATGTTACTTTATACAGCATTGTATTCAATTTTCGGAATCCTCTCCGTATTTTATTACAAGAAGGTCATTAAAGAGGCGCTATGATAGATTAAGTGAGCACAAGCTCCAGTACTCAGAGGTACTGGAGCTTGTGCTTACTTATTTATGACTCTGGCTGGCTACTGCATAATAGACTGATTAATGCAGAAAGGATTCATTCTGTACCATTTTAAGCCACCTTATTCTTCCTTAACCCAACATTTGCAATCACATAGTGTGAGACGATAGTCATTACTAATAGTATAACTAAGCCAAACCAAGGGGAATTACTTACTGAAACATTCAATTGGTCAGATTGATATCTTTGACTCGAAGCAAAAATTCCATCTATGTTTTCACTGATCAAATAAGAGGAAATCGACAGGTAAACTATATTTGGAATGCTATATATCAGACCCCTATTTTTAACATGAGTAGGATCCTTCTTCTTGTCTATTTGCTGTCCCCACAAACAAATAACTAAACTAACAAGTGAAGGAATAAGAATAAACCCAAAAACCCAAAAAACGTCAACACGATCTTCTAGAAGAATTATTAGAATTAACGCTACTATATGTACTATACAGGAAGTAAGAAATATCCCTTTACTCTTCAAAATAATAACCCCCTCATAAATTCATTACGTTGTAACTAGGTTTCAATACTACAGATCTCTCCTTTCAAATCTTTTAATTCCAACAAAATTACAAAGAATGAAGTATATTAAAGAAACTCCTACATTAATAGAGAAAATTGTAAATATTTTAGATGTATCAGATAAATCTATAGTACTAAGTTGTTCCGTGTAATACTGGAGCGAAATATACTTGATTCCAGGGAATTTGGAGATAAAAATAAATACAATAAACAAGATACTAAAAATAATCACAGAAGTATTTGTCTTGAAAAAGGTACTAAGCATAACACTCAAATTAATCGTAAATATATATACCAATACAATAGATATGAAAAATAAAATCATACCAACAATTTCTTCCTTCTTGATAAATTGGCTTGAAATAATATCTTCACGTTGAACTGCAAAAATATAAAACATTACCATTGTTACTAAGAAAAATATAATGCATATCAAACTAACCATAGCGATTAAAGACCAGACCTTTGCTTGATATATCTTCCGCCGATTATTGATTCTTTGCGTATATAATAAGATGCTTTTATTCTCAATTTCCCCACCCAGTGATCTAGATGCAATTAAAGATAGTATGAAAAAGTAGATGAAAATGGAGTCAACGAAAAAAAACATGTTTAAAAAGAAACCCATAGCATATTCTTTACCTTCTCCGTTGAAGACGATAGCAGAGGAATTAAGAAATACTCCAATACTATAAAGTGCTGGGATTCCAAACATTGTGAGCATAATCCACATATCCTTACGATGTAAGAGTTTCCTGAATTCGATGTTCCATATTGCCTTGTTGCTCAACATTGTTAATATCTCCTTTAAACAACCTAATAAGTGACCCTTCCATAATTTCAAAATCCGTAATAGCAATTTCCTGATAGACGAGTACTTTTAGAATCTTATTCAAATCATTTAGTTTCTGCATAGTAATGACATTATTATGGATGACCAAATCGTTGTTACATGCAGCGAATATGATGGATTTGAAATTCTCACTTATTCTATCTACAGTGATAACATATTTTCTAGCATCATCAAAAACTCCGTCATACATTTTAACTCCATCTTCGATATATATAATTCGATCGCATACATCCTTAACCTCAGTTAAGTTATGATCAGAAAAAATAATAGCCTTTCCTTCTTTTTTAGCTTTGTCTACAATAATTTTCTTTACAAATTCCCTTCCCATCACATCTAGACCCACTAAAGGTTCATCTAAGATAAGTAATTCTTTGTTATTCAAAAGAGCTTGAGCTAAACCGAGTCTTTGTTTCATCCCAAAAGAATAAGTCTTTACATATTCTTTTTTTCTCTCGTGCAGTCCCACTAATTCTAATACTTCAAGTAACTCCTTATGAATTGAACTAATATTTGTAACACCGTCAGCCATCATAAGTAATTTCAAATTATCATACGCATTTAAATAGTCTAAAAAACTACTTTCAATCAAAACACCAAAATCGGAAATTAAATGCTTATTTTGGAGAAGGTTCTCATCATTTATAAAAATCTCTCCGGAAGAGATATGAATATGATTAACAATGCAGTTTAACAGTGTCGTTTTACCCGAGCCATTCTTCCCAATTAAACCGATCACCTCGCCTGAATTTATCGTCATTGAAAAGTCACTTAGTGCCAAGTGGTTTCCATAATACTTCGTAATATTTCTTACTTCTAGTTTCATGTGATTTCTCCTAATACAAATTTAAAAGGGTAGCGTTGAAATACTCTCACAATGCTACCCACTCCTAACTACCAGCTCTTAGCATAACTCACACATAAAAAAGTACGTATAAGTTCGGTGTCTCTTAATCGTTCAACAAAGTTTCGTCCCTTATCATCTAATCCAATAATAGAGCCATTGCTTAAATTCCCAATCATATCTAACCCTTCTATTTCGAAATGCCTGACTCGATTATGTAAATTAAACTTTTTCCATTTATCAAATTCATATATATCCTCCTCATCAATTCTTAAAATTTACTAAACCATTATAGAAGTGAAATCGAGTTGTCAGAATACTATTGAGCAAATAGTATAGTATTTTACATAAGAAGAAACATTTAACACTAGTATATTTTATTACTTTTTTATTAAATATAAACATAATAAACATTTTTTCCTAATACCTATAATATTTCATTTAGTAGGGTTTAAAATATGATTACTATCACTTTAAATCATTTTTTATATTAGTCTATTATTATTTATTAAGGAATAATAGTAAGAAAAACGAACTCCAGACTATAAGGTCTGGAGTTCGTTCATTTCTTTCCACCCAAGAGACTCCACTCCATTCTGAATATACATATAGGTATATCAGTTAATGAGGATGGAAAGGGTGACCTCTATTGAAATTGAAGTTAAAGAAGAAGATAACCACAACGATACGCAAGTCGGCTACGCAGAGGGTCAACTTTGCAGTTATGGGTGATAGTCATGTTGGTTACTTGAATAGTCTGAACATATTTAGAGGCCTTCTACCTAAAGCCGTCGCATCGGGTAACAAGAAGTTTGTTATCTTCGGAGGGGATAATAAGCACGGATTTGTGGGGACTGTAGCGGAAGCCGATTATAAAGCATTCAAAGATACCGTCACAAGAAATTTGGGACCCAAAAACATCCCCTATAAAGCATCTATAGGGAATTGGGAAGATAACACTAGAGTCTTATTCAACAAATATTTGGGGGCTGTTTATGGACAAATGAACTTCCCAGGTACAAAGGGTAAGGTGAAATATGTTTGGTTAGATAGATTGAACTAAAGGCGAACCGCAAACTTTAGTTCATTCTATCTTGATAATGCACCAGGGAAATTTAGCTATGATAGTATAAGTCTGCTCAAAACGTTGAGCCCTAATTATTACTACATTATCGATTGCCATTGGCCACTGCGGGTTAGTGGAATTACAGTAGACCCCTCCCACGTCCTAAGTCAGCAAGAAACGGATCATTTCTTTAGAGCGATCCCTTCCAATGTGAGGAACAAGATCCTCGGTATTTTCACTCATCATTCCCATACGTTTTATGAAAATCTAAACAATATTTATCCTGGTTTTACGAAGACCAAATTTTATGTATGCGGATGCTCAGGTGCTTACAAATGTAAATGTAATTCCGCTAGTTGTGGTCGGGGTTACTATGATGCAACCTTGACCATCAACAATAATCAAGTCGATCTTGCGGTCAAGACAGTAAAATCTTAAAAAGTTGACTCTTATCTTTTTCATGCTGGAGATACAAATCACTGACTTCCCTTTTAACAGTCCCTCCGGCAAAACTTTACCTGTATCCTTATACGCGCATCCCGATGCAAATATCTGGTCGATATAGCCCATAACATAGCTGGAGGACGTCCCCACCAAATCGGATATATCAAACTGCCCACATCAGCTGATCCCTGTATAGAGCTAAATCTGGATCGGAATGCAATTCTTGAATACATTGCTGTCAGTCAGCCAGTTACGCTAAGTGAAATCAGCGAATGAATGCAGAAGTCCATGCGAACACGAGCCGCGAACTCAGAAAACTAACTGAAGGACAATTATGTGAAAAGATAACCGATGACGAAGACCGGCGTAATAGCGTATCAAGTGAATCCATTTCGGGTCAGGTTTTTCAGTATTTCTCCTTACTTACCATTCGAGCCTCTATATTCAATCATTCTAGTGTTTACATGTACAATTGAACTCTAATGTTCACCCACCACACGCCATCTTAAGAGTAGGGATTCCCGGTGCTCCGCAGCAATGTCGAAACGATATGTCGTCAGCAACTTTCCTAACTTAACAGAAGATAGTAACGGATGGACCTTAATGTCCGGAAGTACAGGTAAAGAGAAAGCTGAATTCATGTAATCTGTCTGTGCGTCGCTCGATAGTACGAAATCTATGAATTGCTTCGCAGCGGTCTTATTATTTCCACTCTTCAAAATGGATACCGCCCCAATCTCCCATCCTGCCTGCGGAGGAATAGAGGAAGAAATAGCATATCCTGAGTTTGTGAAGCGAAGCTGATCCCCCATGAAGCTAACGACTGCGGCAACATCTCCTACAGCAAGTCGCTGTGCAGAGCTAATTCCGGAGAATGTCGTCGAAGAACTTTGCATCTTCAGTGCATTCATAAGTTCCACTGCCTTCTTCTCACCACGTTCCTGTGCAAGCGAAGCCAGTAATGTATATCCCGTTCCAGATGTTTCAGGATCAGGAATTTCTATTTTCCCTTTAAGCTCTGGCCTTAGTAAATCTTCATATCGTTCTGGGAGCGCTAAATCCGCAAGCAGTGGATCCTGCTTCCATACTTGCTCATTCACGCCAATAGCCAAGGCACCCATATACATCCCGGTCCAGAAACCGTCCTTATCTTTGTATATTTCGGGTATCTTATCAACCATACGTGACGTATAACGAATTAATTTGCCATTCTTCTTAAGCTGTTCATGAAGATCAGCCGGTCCCCCAAGGACAACATCAATACCCGTCTTGTTCATCTGTAACAGATGATAACTTGCCTCTCCACTGGACATCCGAATGACTTCATAAGACTGACCCGTCTCCTTCTTGAACTTTTCCAGCAGAATACGTGCCTCATCCTCCTGAAAAATCACATATACCTTGAGTGGCTGCTTACTTTGCTTACCGGGATAGAACAATATAAGGACAAGCACGGCTGCCACAACCATCGTTATAATAATGCTTCTACTTTTCAATTACATCTCTCCTCCCGTTTAGTAAGCCTGCCTATATCCGCCCTCTTTAGCTTCCTCACATATACGCCAAAAAAGGAAAACGATTGTTCTCCTTTTTTGAGCTACGATATCAATTTATGATTTAATCTTTTTAATAATATGGATTCTATCAGCCGCTGCGCTCATTTGGACTTGACCTTCAAAGGTCTTCTGACCAATATCATACGCATCCACAATCCATTCTTTACCAGACTGACCAGTTAAGAAGTAACGCTCTTTCTCTCCTAGGAACATCGACGATTTAACGACTCCGAAGACGTTAAACTCTCCCACTTCAGGCTGATTAAGACGTAATGACTCTGGGCGAATACTCAGAAGAACTTCCTCACCCTCCGTCAGCTTCTCATCCGTGGCAATCGTAACGCTATCTCCCGCTTGACCGTAGCGAACCGTGGCCTTACCCTCTCTATTTTGTATAACTGTTGCCTCTATAAAATTGGTAGTTCCAATAAAGTCAGCTACATATTGCGTACGGGGTTCATAGTATATCTCGTGGGGTGTACCGTACTGGTCTATCGCTCCTTTATTAAAAACAACGATCTGATCCGACATCGACAAGGCTTCCAATTGATCATGTGTTACATAGATGACGGTGAGTCCAAGCTCCTGCTGAATGGCCCGTAGTTCAACCCGTACCTCTTCACGTAATTTAGCATCGAGATTACTGAGCGGCTCATCCAGAAGAATAATGGGTGAGTTCATAACGAGGGCGCGGGCCATCGCTACACGCTGTTGTTGACCGCCTGACATTTCATGAGGATAACGCTCTTCCAGCCCGGTTAATTTCACCTGTGCCATAACATCCTTAACGCGTTGTTGCACTTCGTCTTCAGGCCGCTTCTTAATATCTAACCCATAGGCAATATTATCAAATACTGTCATATGTGGGAACAGTGCGTATTCCTGAAATACCATCGGAGTACCCCGTTTGTAAGGAGGTAAATCATTGACTAGCTTCCCATCAATCCATACCTCACCCTCGTCGACCGTGTAAAAACCTGCGATAGATCGCAGTAATGTCGTCTTGCCGCATCCGCTCGGGCCTAGGAAGGTGATGAACTTCCCTCGTTCAATCTGTAAGTTTATATTTTTCAGGACGTGGTTATTGCCAAACACTTTATTCACATTTTTTAGATCTAGTAGTATGTTGGATTCCATCGTGCCCACTCCCTTCTCTGTCATTAGAAATCAAATATTTTTACTTTAGACCGGAAGATCAACTTAATCACGCCAAGCGTAGCTAGTGTTGTTCCCATCAACCCAACGGCTACAGCGGCTGCCCAATAGTAGGTTCCTGTTTCGGCGTAGTTAAAGATCGCCACAGCTGCAACAACCCATTTTGGGGTGATTAAGAAAATAATTGTGCTCAATGTATTCATATTTTTCATAAACGCATAGACAAAGTTCGCTACGACGGTTTTTTGCAGCATTGGAAATACAATCGTTGTCAGCGTCTTACGACTATTCGCACCCAGATTGTTGGCTGCCTCTTCGATCGATTTATCCACTTGTTTAAAGGATGCTGTTAATCCACGATACCCAACAGGCATCTGTTTGAGTAACATCGCAATGACAATTAGCGCCGCAGATCCTTGTAAGACAATCGGCCCATTACTAAAAGCCACGATCAGAGCAAGACCCACAAATGTTCCTGGAAGTGCAATCGGTAGAACCGCGCTGAAATCGAGTAATCTTTTACCTGGAAAAGGTTTACGGACAACAATATAAGCAAGAACTAGGGCAAATGCCACTGCCAGAATAGCACTAATTAACGATAATACTAAACTGTTCAGTACGGCTGGACTGGATGAGCTAAATACAACCTTCATAATGTGATCCAGTGTGAACGTGTTATCTCGGCCGAAGTTTTTCGTAAAGGCAAATAGAATCGTAATCGCAAACATCGAAATAATGAACAATGAAATCAAGCTGTTAAATGTAAAGAGTAACGCATCGGTTTTCTTAGATGTTGTGATCCGTTTCAAGCCAGATACTGGCTTACCTGTAATCGTAGAGTAGGAGCCTTTGGATAACACCTTATTTTGAACCCAGAATACAATCAGTGCAGGAATTACTAGGATAATCCCCATAACAGAAGCAAGTCCTGCCTCGTTATTGATTATTTCCCCGTAAATTTCAACAGCAAGGAGTGAATAGTTACCACCAATTAGCTTCGGGTTCCCAAAGTCAGCGAAACAGTTAATCGCTACCAGCAAGAACGCATTAATGACACCTGGAAATGCAAGCTTGAGTGTGATGGTACGAAATAATTTAAAACCTCTCGCTCCAAGATTCTGTGCTGCAATCTCCAGATTTGGAGATATGGCTCGCAACACACCCGTTATAGTCATATAGGCCAGCGGGAAATAAGAAATGGTCTGAACAATCCATAGACCCGGAAGTCCATACAGATCAAGTTCAAAATTGAAATTAGTATTTAACCACTGAGAGATCATACCGCCACGCCCGAAAAGTAACAGGAATGCTAATCCACTCATGACCGAAGGGGCTAATAACGGAATAAAGGCAATAAAGCGGAAGAATTTCTTTCCCCGGATGTTACTGTAATTAATAGCATACGCATATATAAATCCGAATATGGTTGCTGTAAGTGCAGAGAGCGATGAGCTGACCACGGTATTTAATAACGCTTTACCATAACGTGGCTTACTAAAGAATGTTGCCCAATTGTCAAAGCCCGATGTACACACAACGTATACGAGCGGATAAACGACAAATAGAATGAGGAATGCAAAACTGGTCAGTACGAGTACGAGTGACGATGGATCTTTGAAGAGCCTCTTGACCGACTCCCCAACGCCTTTTTTTTCTTTCATAGGGGGCGACTCCCACCTTTCTGCTATCCATTAAGGGGCGTTACACTGACCATTACAGCCATGTATAACACCCCATTGGCTCTCTTTTATTTCAAATTCTTCAGTGCACTTTGTAATTCTTTACGTTGGGAAGCTGCTTTCAACAAATCATAAGCATCATTATATTTTGTTGTCTTAATATCGATTCCACCCTCTGGAATCGGTACAGATGCTTTAACGGACACGGCATAAGCTGATTGTGTATACAACTCACCTGGTTCATTCGTAAGCATATAATCCATTAATTTCTTTGCAGCTTCTGTGTTAGGGCCATTCTTAACAATGGATAATGCCCCAACTTCATAGCCTGCAGCTTCTGGTACGACACTTACAATTGGATTACCTTGGTGTTTAATTTTCAATTGGTCACCTAAGAATGTCACACCAATGGTGTATTCGCCTTTAGCAGCTTTCTGAATTGGCTCAATACCGGATTTCGGTCTTTCCTTCAGGTTCGGTAGCAATTGCTCAATATAATTCAACATTTCTTCCTCACCCCATACTTGGGCTAGTGAAGCTACTGCTGTATAAGCTGTGCCTGATGTTGCTGGATCAGACATACCGATTTCGCCTTTAAATTTAGGATCTAGTAGGTCCTTAAAGGACTCAGGATATGGGTCACTGCCGTACTTATCCTTCCAACGTTCCTCATTAATACCTATCGCAATCGGGTTAAGATAGAATCCTGTCCAGAACCCCTCTTTGTCCTTCATATTGTCAGGAATATCAGATGCGTTCGGAGAAGTATATGCTTCTAGTGATCCCGCTTCTTTCAACACTTGGTGGGAATCTGCTGGTCCACCCATCAGAAAGTCAGCTTGTGGATTACCCATCTCGTTCTGTACACGGGATACGGCTTCACCACTTGGTAAGCGTAGAATGTCATAATCAATACCGGTTTCAGCTTTGAATTTATCGAGTAATTTACGTGCTTCTTCTTCTTGGAAGATGGAATATACGGTGATCTTCTGTTTTTCTTTTCCACCGAATATGCCAGATTTAAACATAAAGAACCCCGCTACTAATACAATCACTATGACCGACAATATAATGACCGAACTGTTACTCTTTTTATTTCTTGCCATAGATTAAACCATCCCTTCAATTTCAATATGAGGTATCGTTTAACTTGAAATAGGCCCTTTGATTCGTCTCATCCAGAAGGTCATACACCACGATATAAGCACTGTCATATCGATCCAAATGAATCCAGTGCTTTTTCGCTCGATAGTCACTCGTGAGTTGAATGACAAAGTGTGCGTCTGGTGGTTGTTGCAAGTCATTAAAATGGCTGAAATCGATGATACGCGCTGCTTCCTTAATCTGTAATGTTAATTCCTGTCTCTCATGTTGTGAGAGAGCCGTAAGTACACCCTGTTGAAGTGAGAACACGTCATTATTCTTGTTCTCCACTGCAGATCCAATCGTTCTTGTCGTTAGGATTTTATCAATGAGTGTACTTTGCAACTTACGGATGTTAGCACTCACATTAAGCGAATTGACCAATCCATCGCCGAATTGAAACGCATTCGTCTCCACTTGAAATGGAATATCTTCTTGATCCAAATAAGCTATAGTCCCTGTTAATAGAAGCCTTGGTACCTGCTTCTGTTCACGCTGAGTACCCAAGGATAATAACCTAGAGAAAGAAGATTTCAAATTCAACAGTTCCTTCGGATCATCAATGGAGATAGTCCCTAGCCCTGGATATGTAATATCCACGCGCATAGGAACACCTGCAACACGATCGAGGCTATCCTGCTGAGGAGGTACGATATGCACAACGTCGACAGGTGTACGAAAAGCGTAAGAACAAATAGCGATTAATAGACCACCTATTATGACTTGTAGCAAGATGAGGCGAAACCATGAAAGCCCTTTCATGTCCTCTGGCATTTACTTTAACCTCCACATGTATCAAAAAAATTTTAGATTTGTATCACTTTTGTAACAACGCTTACATTTTTCAATTTATCGGAAATTGTAGCTGGACTTCTGTCCCTTGCCCCTCTGCGCTGTGGATGACAATACTTCCTCCCTGCAGTTCCATAAACTGCTTGCAGATCGGTAATCCTAAGCCGTGTGTCTCCTTCGTAATGACGCGGTCCTGCTTCTCAGCCGAGGGTAGAAACAATATCTGTTGATCCTGTTGCGATATTCCCTTCCCATTATCCACAATTCGAACCAGACCATGGTGTTCATGCTCTGTCAGTTCAATATGTAGCTGTGTACATTCGCTATGCTTAATAGCATTATCAATCACGTTAAATAGTACCTGTTGGGTTCGTTTTGGATCTAAATATATGTTACAAGGTGAGATCTTCACCGTGGTAGATATCGTTGATTTCTTAAGTGTCGGCTGGAGGATCCGGAGACTGTCCGTAATAAGAACCCCCAAATCAGCCTGTTCAAGTATGATGCGCCAGGCTTCATCCCCTTTGAGCGATGTATATAGGAGTTCATCAACCATCGTTAATAACCGTGTGCTCTCTTTACGGATGTAGATATTACACTCTTGTATTTCTTCCGTCCGATTCATTCTTGCAATCAAATCAGAGAAACCAATAATGGAAGTGAGCGGTGTCTTTAACTCATGGGTGATATTATCATAAAAGGCCTTCTGTTTCCCTTGTTCATAATGTAGCATTTCGATGTGATGTTGCAGGGCATCCGACATGTGATTGAAATCCTTAGCCAATTCGCCTATTTCGTCCTGACTGCTCACCTGTATCTTTCTGCTGAAGTCACCGACAGATACGGACTTAAGTGCCTGTTGTAGCGCATGCAAGGGTTTCATTAGAAAAGATGAAAAGGAATAGCTACCCAGTAACGAGAAAATTAAGCAACCTAACGCCGCTCCTATAAACCAGCTCCGCATCTGGTGAAGTGTCTCACTATTCTCGTGGAGATCCAATAAATAACGAAATCCACCTACCATCTTTCCTTCATACCAGAAAGGTACAGAATAGATGAGATATTGTGTGCCTTCGCCTGCGGTAATGACCGTCGTTGTATTTCCCGATAATGCTATCTTAATGTCATCGCGTTTGAGCAAATTCTCCTTATCACTACTGCTACCGACGATGGTCTCATCTAGAGCGAATAGTTGTACTTGAAAGTTGCTATTCGAAGCTAGATGTGAGGCGATAAAGGGAGCGTATGCACCCGAGAATAACTGTTCTATGTTGATTTTCTTATCGCTTACGATCTTCAAGGCTTCAATCCGATGCAGAGCAGAATACTGGTTTAACGTCTGGGTGTCACGTTCGATCATGCTCTTATTAAGCGTATAGTTAACGATGAAATACATCGCTGTAAGCAGCATGATAATCGTAACGGCATGCTGTATAAACATTTTATTACGTAACCCCATACCTATACCTCCAGCTTATAGCCCAAGCCATGTACGGTCGCAACCAAGTGCTCATTGGGTCTCATTTTCTCCCGAAGACGATTCACCATCATGTCCACGGAGCGTGTATGACCATAATAATCGTAACCCCAGACCTGATCTAACAGATCCTCACGGGTGAACACCTTCTTCGGATTCGTACATAACAACCACATGAAATCAAACTCTTTACTAGTCATTTTAAGGAGTTGGCCGGCAATCTTACAGGAATGCTCCCGCTTGTCAATCTCAATAGGCCCAATCTGAATGACTTCAGTTGCCACGATCACCTTCATCCGTCGCATAACTGCCTTAATACGTTCAATGAGTTCACGTGTCTCAAAGGGCTTCGTCAGATAATCATCTGCTCCAAGCTGAAATCCTAATATTTTATCGTTCATTTCATTCTTAGCGGTGAGGACAATGACGGGTACTGTCTTATACTGACGTTGAAGTATCTGAAGAAGTTCAAATCCGGAACGGTCAGGCAACATAAGATCAAGTAGAATGATATCTGTATGCTCGGACTCAAGCTCTGTTAATCCTGCAGCTACAGAGCCTACAGCCTTCGGGTGGTATCCTTCAACTTCCAAGCTTAATTTAAGCAACATTTGGATACTGGGATCGTCTTCAATGATGAGAATATTCATAAGTTACCCCCTCTTCATGTAATACCAATTCTTACTCTTGTTCGTTACAATCTATCATATGTCATTCATATCCCCCTTATAATAACGGATACTTCTCGTGATGCACACATATTCTATTCGTTTGTATCTTTTGCTAATTAAATATGCCCCTTTGTTCAGCCTTTGGAATGATGTTCATTCACCATAAATATCGCTACTCTATTAATGATAGACAACATATAATTGATCCCTTAAACTTAACAAATCGCGAATAAATTACAAGATGGAGTGAATTTATGGTTTCGAATCAATTATCAGAGTTGCATCAGCGTAATAAATTAATTGTTTGGTTGTTGTGGGGCTGTTTATTACTTGGTATAGGTGCAAATTACAATTATCCTAACACCATCATTACCCTTCTCTCAGCGGGTCTCCCCCTTGCCTTGTTGTGCACAGTACTTGTGTGGAGACGATTGGCACCAGCCTATATGATGTACGTAACTTCCCTTGGCTTCAATGTCATTGCATTCTTCTTCATTCATACAACGAGCAACATTATCAACATGCTCATTATATATTTAGGGCTAGGAATCGTATCGCTATACCATAACTATCGTCCTTTAGTTGTTAATGGTGTCATATCTGCCATTATGATCAACTACTTCTTGATGACGAAGGAATCCTATGCTTCAGTAGTTCCCATCGGAGTTAATGCTTTCCTCATTCTCATGGTCTTAGTACTCGTGTTCCAGAGTCGAATCGGTTCGAGAATGATAGGAAATATGTCAAAGAGTAACAGTGAATCAGAACGTGCTAAGTCGGAGATGGAGGAGGTAATTACGAGTGTTACTGAATCTGTGGGTGTTCTGAGTCGTTCTAGCAACCTTATCCAGGATAATGCGCTAACAACATACCGTGTTTCCAAGGAGGTCGTGAGTGCCTTCAAAGAAATTGCTATAGGTGTCGAATCACAAGCATCTAGTGTTACTGACATTTCCCATGCAATGCAACAATTGAACGAAACGGTGATGCAGGCAAATGAAGCATCCATCACGATGAGTGGCAAGAGTCGTGACACCGACCAGTTCACACAAGAAGGCCAAGAAAAGATTATTCGCCTAACTGACAATATGTCAGAAGTGACATATATCGTAACGAGAACATCTGACATTATGAAACACATGAATGAGCAAAACCAAAAAATAGAGACGATAGTTGCCACTATCGTTGGGATTGCCCAGCAGACTAATCTCTTGTCATTAAATGCTTCCATTGAAGCCGCGAGAGCAGGTGAACACGGCAAGGGATTCGCAGTTGTTTCTCATGAAATTCGTAAATTAGCACAGAACTCTCACGAAGCATCAGCAGACATTGCAGGAATTCTTGGAACTGTTCAGAAGAATATCGAGCAGGCAACCGACATGGTAAGTAACGGTCTGCTCGCTGTTGAATCAGGGAGAACATCCGTAGATGGGATTTCTCGCTTGTTCGGTGGCATTCGTGATAATACACAAGGCGTTCTAGAGCAGGCTGAAAGCCTGAAGACCATGAATGGACACATCCATCATTCCTCTAATGTTGTATTAGGTGAACTACATTCTGTCGCGGCAATTACTGAAGAAAATTCAGCATCCATTGAGCAGGTCTTGGCAAGCGTCGAAGTCCAGCAACAACTTGTATCCGAGACAGTAACCAACATTGGCCATTTGAATCAATTGGCAGGAACTTTAGAAAGCTTGACGAAAAAGTCATAGCGGTTCGATGATGATCTAGACGGTCAATTACAAGATTCCAATTGATACTTAAGAAAAACAGATATACAAAAGCCCCTAATTCGTATTTATGAATAGGGGCTTTTGTATGTCTTAATTCTTTATTTTCTAGTCTATATTTGTATCTATACCGTATCTCTTAATCTCTCCACAACACTTTGCTTACTAAGGCTACGGAAGGCAACATACGGAATAATAATAGACAATACAAGTAGTGCAGGATACGCCGCCACTAATGGAGTAATAGTGAACTTATAGCTGAAGAACCATAAGTTTCCAACTACACCTCCAATAACCACATAGGAAAAGATTATACCGAGTGCCAATGAAGCAATGATCGTCGCGATAGCATAATACAACCCTTCAAAAATAATCATCCGACGCAATTGTTTATCGGTCATACCAATGCTCTGCATAATGGCGAACTCTTGCCGGCGGGATACGAGACTGGTCAGCATCGAATTGACGAAGTTCAAGATACCAATTAGCCCGATGATCAAGCATAACATCCCACCGACATTCATAAGCATATTTTTCATTCCCTTAAAGGTATCCATCATCGTCATCTTCGAATCATAGTTCATGACCGGTTCGATTTCCTTCGTATAGCTATTCAAAAAGGCATCCATAGATTGCTCATAGCTATTCTCAACGTTAAAGGCATAACTCATGACCACAGGTCGTGTAACTACCTTTAGATACTCTTCAGCAGGTAGGTACATCATAAAGCTGCCCATCAATCGACTGGTATTCGTATAGCAATCTGTTTTTGCTTTTGCCAACACTTCATATTCATGCATCTGACCATCTACAGTAATCTGTATCTTGTCTCCAATCTTATATCGATCAACATCCCACTGGACCTTCCCATGATCATCTGCAGGCAGACCTTCAATGATATATTTACCTGTTGCGAGCTTGTCTATATCCAGCTCACCTTCGACAATATCCAATCTTGATAATGGCAGATGCTCTAGACCATATAAGTCAAGGAGCTGATCATCACCCTCTGGCAAGTTCACATTCTTACCCGTATAGGCTACTCTATTGTGGCCTGTATAGTGGATTTTACTCTGACCCAAGAAGACGTTGTAATATAACCTGCCGCCTTCCTCAAATCCTGGCTGTCCCTCGACTGTTTGAATAAAGCTTTCAGATAACTCATCTTCTTCAAAACGGAAGTAATTATGGTTGAAATAATTCGCGTGTCCAATTAAGAAGTCTGTATCCATGAATGCAGAGAGATATTTGTCCATGTCCATTCCCTTAGATAGCGTAAAGACTGAATTCAGCAACACTAGACTCAAGGAAAGTGACACTACGACTAACAACGTTCGTTTTTTATTACGGCCTAGATTAGATCGTGCCATTTTGTGCAACTTACCACCATCGGTACTCTTTTTATTCTTACGTTTGATATCATCAGAAACACCGCTATAACGGATTGCCTCTATGGGAGACACGCTACCTGCCATCTTGCCAGGTTTACGTGAACTGATAAATACCGTGATTAGTGCAAATAATGCTGCCCCAATAAATATAATTGGATTCAAGGATACTACAGCATCGACACCACTAGAATCAGTGATTCCCATAATGAGTGGCAAGCATGCCTTACCTATAATGAACCCAATCACTAATCCAAATGGAATACCAATCACCGATAGTAGAAGTGCTTGCTTGGTAAGCATTTTTTTGATCTGCTTGGAGGTTGTCCCGATCGTTTTCAATAGCCCATAGAATTTAATATCCCGAATCACAGAAATTTGAAATATATTAAAGATAATCAAATAACCTGTGAAAATAATAAGTATTAATGCCGCCGTAACGGATAGAAGGGTAGTCGGGTCAGCGCTGAAGTTTGAAGACAAATACGCCCAGTTCACATTACCTTCAATATCCGTTGAGCGCGGGTCACCCTTGCTGTCATCCCCGCGATAGGTATAACCACTGTCCGTGATAACCTGTTCCAACTTTTGTGCCATGTTCTTACTATTGCTGAACATGATATCCGCATTAATTGCACCTGTCATATCATTGTCGGTCTTATAAGTGAATGGCATATTAGCCATATCTGTATCCACGAAGGCCTTTGAGACCAACACGATACCTACATTAATGGCTGCATCACTATTCCAATAACCACTCAACGTAAACTCCTTGGTATAAGACTTCCCTTTCAGAGTATAGGACAAAGGCACTTTTTGACGTATTTCATGAGGGATTCCGAGTAGATCCAGGGTCATCGTATCCGTAATGATCTCATCTTCCTGCTGTGGCATATCACCTGTTGTTGGTGTATTGAATCGGAGCTTTGCCCCTATTGTATCCTCATACCACATCTCTACATGGCGTTTCAGAAACTCCGGATTATCGGCCGTGCTAATCATTTGGTTGTAGCCAATCTCTTTAATCAACGGATGGTCCTTCATGGTATTGAACTGTTCATCGGTAATATATTTGGCTACCGCATGTGCACTGCCCCCCGATAGACGCATCGTTTGGTTCTGAAAGCTCTCCATTGTCCCCATACCGATCGTGAACAGCGTGGTGAATAGGATTGTAGTTAGTGCAATAGCGATAATAGCGATCAGATTGCGTGTCTTATTGGCTTTAAAATTGGCAAAAGCGAGCCGAGATACTATTTTTCGATTCGAAACTTTTATCATGTTACTCACCACCTACAATTGTGCCGTCCTCGATACGAATTACACGATCCGCCAATTGCGCAATCTCTTCGTTATGAGTAATCATGACAATCGTCTGATTGAACTGCTTACTGGTCACCTTCAGCAATCCCAGGACATCCATGCTCGTCTTACTGTCTAAATTACCCGTAGGTTCATCAGCAAGAATGATAGCCGGCTTAGTCGCAAGGGCTCTCGCAATGGCTACACGTTGCTGTTGTCCACCGGAAAGATTGTTGGGCAGGCTATACAGTTTGCTCGCCAATCCCAACGTTGCTGCAATTTCCGCAACAAAGGCTTGATCCACCTTGTTACCATCCAATTCTATTGGCAAGGTAATATTCTCATAGACATTCAATATGGGTACTAAATTATAGTTCTGAAAAATAAATCCAATCTTTCGACGACGAAAAATAGTTAGCGTGTCATCCTTCAACGCAAATATATCCTTGCCATCGATCAATACCTTACCGCTTGTTGGACGATCAAGCCCTCCCAACATATGCAGCAATGTGGATTTCCCACTGCCTGAAGTTCCAACGATGGCCACAAACTCACCATGTTCAACCGTTAGATTAACCCCATCCAAAGCACGTACCTTATTCGCTTCCCCACCGTAATATTTCTTTAAGTTATTGGTCTCTAATATATTCATTCGATCGTGAGCCTCCATATCAAAAAATCTATACTGTAAATGCCTTTCCGCATCCTACGATATAGACTATAACATCCAATTCTTTCAGGCTTCTGTCTGAAATCTTTCAGTATTGAAATGTTTCAGTCCGGCCAATTCATTTTGGAAGAAAGATAGAAAACGTGCTGCCCTCTTGAGGCGCTGAGTTTACTTTAATATACCCCTTTTGCATCGAAATAATTTCTCTTGCCAAGTATAGACCTATGCCCACACCTTCCACCAGACCGACTTGAGGAGAGCGATAGAACCTTTTAAAAATTTGATTGATCTCATGCTCATCAATACCAATACCCGTATCCTTGATGTCAATCCGAGTGAATAGTTCATACGTTGTGGTAGAGATCGTAACGATTCCATGCTCAGGTGTGTATTTAATGCTGTTATCCAGAATGTTAAAAAGGGCCTCCTCCGTCCACTTGGGATCACATAAAGCCATCGTGTCATCTTCAATACAATGATGAAGATCAATAGATTTCAACTGAGCTTGTTCTTCCACTTGCGCAACTGCACGATGTATAACATCCTTCAATCGATTGGCCTGAGGATGAACATCAATCATTCCTGCTTCCATTCGCGATGTTTTAATTAATGATTGAATCAGGAAATTCAGCTTCTCCGATTGTTGTGCAATCTGATCTGTCAGCCCTATCGTAGGCCCACCCTCTTGCTCTTGCTCTTGCTCTTGCTCCTGCAAGAGCTGAGCATACAGCAGAATATTGGCAATGGGAGTCTTCGTCTGATGGGAAATATCGGAGATCAGCATATTAATCCGATCCTTCTCCCTGCTCATATCACGTTCGCCAATAGTGGAGGCGTTCACGAATCGATACAACTTCGTCTCAATTTGTGATAGCCGCGTCTCATCATAGTAGGTTTCCTTAAAGGATGTATTCATGGCCGCATCAAGCATCATGTTTAATCGGTCTAACATCACCTTACTTTTACGATGATAGATAACCATTAACAATCCACCCGTGATCATGGCACCTACTACAGCAGCCAGTACATACAAATACACATTCCCCATGTTATTTCACCGCCCACCTATATCCGATTCCATAAACCGTTTGAATATAATCTGGTCGAGCAGGAGCCTCCTCTAATTTATTCCGTAATCGACTAATCGTAACGGACAAAGCGTTCTCATCGACATACTCACTACCGTCCGCCCAGATCTTATCAATGAGTGTAGCGCGAGGAATAGTTATCCCTTTATTCAAAATGAGAATACGCAACAGCCTCTGCTCCGTCTTACTTAGAATCACTGGCTGTCCCTTGCGCTTGAACTCCATTTTATCGAAGTCAAAAATAAAATCATCCAATTGTATAACGGACGAAGCATGCTTGTCCGAAGTTGTTCTTCGCAACTGTGCAGCCACCCGTGCTCGCAGAATCATGAGACTAAATGGCTTCGTCATATAATCATCAGCACCCAACTCAAGCCCCGTCACCACATCAATCTCCATATCGTTCGCAGTTAACATTAAGATAGGTACAGATGAATTCTTACGAATCTCTTGGCACCATTCAAACCCATTACCATCAGGAAGGTTAATATCCAAAATAATTAAATCAACCTCATGACTGTTTAGCAATAGTCTGGCCTGTTTGATCGTAAAGGCTTGTAGAAAGACCCGTGAATCATCTCTTAAAGAAAGAACGATACCATTATTTAACGCTATGTCATCTTCTACGACTAATATAGTCGGCATAAGCTCAATTCCCTTCCATACCCTGCTTATATGAATCCAATAGGTTTCCCCCTCTATATTAGCATTCTCATATTAAGAATTGTATGTACGTTCGATCAACCTCATAGCAAGGTATTCCTTTGAGCTCACATGTAAGGTATTTGCCTCATACGATTTCAAAAAAAATTACGGCAGCAATCACCATTAGGTGTCGCTGCCGTCTTCATTCTTTCTTATGGTGTCCATTGATCGTGGATGATGCCCACAAGTGCATGGTCTTCCCCGATCTTCTCGAAGACAAGACGCAGGCTACGCCAATCCTTCCCTTCAACAGATGGATCGATGCCGTCTATGTGGTATTCAACGAAGTCATAGCTTTCTTTAGGATATACTTCGTTTAAATTGTTAACATTCGCGCCTTCTCCTAGTCCCTCGTTCACTGCGACCTTTGCATCCTTAATAAAGTCCGCATCGTAGACAAATCGCTTATAGTATTCTGCAAATGTCATCTTGTTCTGCTCACCTGAGCCAGGGAACGTCCGCCACTCACGTTCTGTGATATCTTCCATCCCCCGCTCTAGCTCGCCTCTTGTAATTACGACATCTTTCTTCGTATCAACGTAAGCGTATGGTGAGAACCGCAGCCCTTTCTCTGGGTGCACCCAAGCTGCAAGTGTACTCATATCACTGTTCTTTATTGCATTCATAACCGTTGTGGCTGCTTCCATTGCCGTCGGTGGAAGCCCCTCCTGCAGCTCTGCCTGCTCCGTTGGTTGTTCTTGTGGTTGTTCTTGTGGTTGTTCCTGTGGTGTCTCTGGTGGATTCTCTTGTACTTGCTCCTGAGGATCCGATACCACATTCGGTGTCCCGCTGCAGGCAGCAAGCAACAACATGACCGCTCCCGCAACCATCCATCCTATATTTCTTATTCTATACATGATCTCTCTCCTTTTTTTTCTTTACACTCTCTGACGTATATTAACTGGAGAAGTTGCAGATAAGCATAAATGGCTTCGCCGTCCTTTAGCGGCGATGAATCGTTTAGCGTTGAAATATAATCCTATTTATAAGCAGAAATACTTATAAATTCTTATATTTTAAAAAAGGACGACTAAAGCCAATAATGGCTTTAATCGTCCTGAATACAGCAATCTCCGTGTTTTATTTAGAAACATGGTTACCTACCTTTTACTTAATCACCTGTGAAAGCTCCGTAAAGATAACCCCTAATGCGTAAGCTCCCGCATCCGGATAACCAATACTTCGCTCACCTACAGTACCGGCTCTGCCCATACGGGCCACAATCGTTTCGGTATGTTTCGCTCCTTCTACTGCAGCATCTGCTGCCTTTTTAGAAGCTACCTTAATGTCGTCACCACTAATCACACTACTTGCCCAAGATTCAGCATAAGGAACAAGCGCATCAATCAATGTTTTGTCCCCAACGACAGCACCGCGGCCAAATGCTCTTTCTCCTGTATCTTGTATCCCTTTAACAACAGCAGCCATCATCTGAGCGAACTCATCCATTGATAACTCTTGTTTATTTCCAACATTTTTGCTAGCTGCTCGAAATGCGGATCCCCAGATCGGACCGGAAGCTCCACCACAATACTCCATAATTATAAGAGAACAAGCACCTAAGAAACTTCCCACATCCGTTGCATGATTCGTAACAATGTCATGCCACTCTGTCTTTAGTTGCTTAAATCCCTTAGCCACACTCATACCGAAGTCACCGTCACCCGCATGAGCATCTAGTTCACAGAAAGGTACTTCTTTCTCAATGATAATTTCACTCATCTTATCGATGAGGTATATAACATTGTTTAAAGAGAATGAGTTATGATCAACTTTTACGAAGTCTGGATCTGTCTCACACCTGTAGGATACAGACGTATTCTCAGCTTCCGCTAAAACAACCTCAGTATAGTTCACTTCTTCAAAAGGTTCATGAACTACAAGCGCAGGTGTCTCACATGCTGCACTTAACAGTTGCTTCAACGAATCGTCCAGCGCCATGATTGAAACTGAAGCCCCAGCCATATCAATGCTCGTCATATAATTTCCAACAAATACTTTATAGACTTTCTTATTTCTAGATGCCAATTCGCGCATCACGGAATTATTCAATAGATATAATTCTTGTAACGGTGTTCCACCGAATCCATTAATCAACACGGCAACTTCCTGCTCGTCACTCTGATCAATCTTCAGATTCTCCAACAATGCGCTCACCATTCTGTTGGCTAATTCATCGGCAGACACTAATTCTTCTCTACGAATTCCAGGTTCTCCATGGATCCCAACACCATACTCCATTTCATTATCCTTAAGTGTGAAGGTTGGCGATCCTTTGGCAGGAACCGTACAAGAAGTAAAGGCAAATCCGATACTTCTTGTATGATCTATCGCCTTTTGAGCGGCTTCCTTTACTTCGCTTAAGGACAATCCTTGTTCTGCTGCTGCACCGGCTATTTTATGAACAAAAACAGTGCCCGCAACGCCCCTCTTCCCAACCGTATAGAGACTATCCTCCACTGCGATGTCATCATCCACTTTAACGAAATCCACTTCAATGCCGTCTTCACTGGCAAGATGAGCCGCATTCTTGAAATTCATAATATCTCCGCTGTAATTTTTTATAATTAACAACGTTCCCTTGTCAGATACAGCAGATCGGATGCCTTGGTACACTTGAATCTGGGAAGGAGAAGCAAATACATCACCACACACAGCAACATCTAACATTCCCTTTCCAATAAATCCAGCATGCGCGGGTTCGTGCCCACTGCCTCCACCACTGATCAGTGTTACTTTATCTTTATTGATTTCCTTTTTCTTAATAATCTTATATTTATTAATAAACTCTAAATCGGGATGTGCCATAACTAAGCCATTACACATCTCTCTTACTAGTGTTTCTGGTTGATTCATTATTTTCTTCATGTTATTCATCCTTACTTAATTTGTATTTCCGACCAAGTTGATCTGCTACGATAATGGCTGATGCGACAGCTTCCTCCGTGATAGGGAATGGCATGGAATGAATAGATTCTTCTGGAAGACAAGCTTTGCGGGCTACTGCCAACGCTTCTTCATATGAAATGCTATTTACGCCAATGTCTGCTAGACAGATGGGAAGACCCACCGCTGTACAAAAAGCCATCACTTCATTCAATTCATCTTTATCTGCATTCTCCAGAACTAATTGAGCTATTGTACTGAAGGCTACTTTTTCACCATGGAAATAATGATGTGTGCCCTCCAGTGAAGTTAAGCCATTATGAATGGCATGAGCAGCAGCTAAACCTCCACTTTCAAAACCAAGCCCTGATAAAAGAATGTTGGCTTCTATAATATTCTCCAATGCAGGAGTAACTAAATTGCAATCAGAAGCTACTTTTGCCTGAATACCATCTTTTAATAAAGTTTCATAACAAAATTTAGCCAGTACTAATGCTGTATTGGTGCCCTTAGCAGGGCCACACGTCCCTTCACGAACTCCACAAGGTAAGCCTGCATTGACGTTAGAGTATGACTGAGAGGTTGCTCTAGCTTCAAAGTAAGTAGAGAGCGCATCCCCCATACCAGACACAAGAAATCTTGTAGGCGCATTTGCAATAACTGTCGTATCAATCATAACCACACTAGGGCTTTGTTTAAAATACGCGTAGTCATCGAATTGACCGTCTGATGTATATAGAACAGCCGAATGACTTGTTGGTGCATCGGTCGCTGCGATCGTTGGAACTATAATCAAGGCTTCCCCTTCTGCTACACATTTAGCCGTATCTATAGCCTTTCCGCCACCTAATCCGATGGTACAAGAGCAAGCATGTTTTTGAGCTAATTCCTGTAATCTCTTTACTTCTTCACGAGTGCACTCCCCTTGGAAATGGCTCTCAACTAATGTGATATTATATTTATTTTTAGTGGATTCTAGTTTCTCTTTTACCCGATTCACATCATCTGGATGAGCAATTAGTAACGCTGAATCACCGAATGTTTGTACAAAATACCCCAAATTAAGTAGTTCGTCTTCCCCCTGAACATATTTCGTTGGGCTAATAAAAGCTTTTCTCATCATAATTCCTCCCCTTTACCTCATTATGTTTCTATTATAGTCTTACTACAAATCGTAAACATTGAACTAAAACCGCCACTTTAAGCGCTTTCAGATAGTGTTTTCTTGTCATCTATCAATCTAATCGAATAATTATGTTCATTTCCCATATTCTATTCCTAAGTTTCCACTTCTATTCAAGAGCATAATTACACAAATCCAACTGATGCATAAGTTACCAAACTTTGATGGATTAACTCTAGCTTCCTTTTTTATAGATGATACGGACTATGCACTTCGAATTGTATTTCTATGTCATTATCTACTAAATGGTATAATCTTGTCTTGTTATCAACGTAATATAGTATAATTAGGATGTATTCAATTCTGTATTAGGAGCATGCACTGATGAATCATTCGTTGTTTAATTTAGATAAAATCATTGATCTAGAGAAATGGCATACGTTGCAGGATTCTCTTGCGCTAGTCACCAAAATGGCGATCATTACAGTGGATTACAAAGGTATTCCCGTTACGAAACATAGTTACTGTCAACCTTTCTGCCAGGGTGTACGGAAGGATTCCGTACTATCTCCTTATTGTCAGAAATGTGATGCACGGGGCGGACTCGAAGCTGTACGATTGAATAAACCCTACATCTATATGTGCCATTTCAATATTATTGATATTGCCATTCCAATCATTATTAATAATCAATATATTGGGGCTATCATGGCTGGACAAGTTAAACTTAAAGACATAGATCAACCACTCGAACAAATTGTATCTCGACCGATTAACGAAGAGACAACTACCAAGTTCAAGAATCTAGAAGAAGATTATCTTGCATTACCGACCTTATCTTACGAAGAAGTATCGACTATCGCTGATATGTTATATCACCTGAGTAACTACATCGTGGAAGAAGCCATCACGAAGACATCCACAATAGATATGTATAAGAAGGCTTTATCTATGGATCAATCTAACGACTCTATAGATACACTTAACTCATCTGAGCGTAATTATCGAAATATTCAAGCTATTCAGAATGAACTATCCAGTACACTTATTGAGAATAAAATCAAAAAGTTTACATCGAATGAAATTCACTCTTTGAATCTACTACTTCAGCCTGCATTTGATTATATCTATCAACATAAAAATGAAAATGTGACATTAAGTGAACTAGCTAAACTATGCCACATCAGCCCAAGTTATTTTAGCCGCATATTTATGAAAGAAACTGGAGAGAAATTCTCCGTCTTTACTCCCCGTTTAAAAATTGAGTGGGCTAAGCAACTCCTAGAGACAACAGATCAATCCATTAATCAAATTAGTGATGAATTAGGATTCTGCGATGCTGGATACTTCATTAAAACATTCAAAAAGTTCGAAACGCTAACGCCAGCTGTGTACCGCAATATGTATCCGAGGCAATCCTATTAGAAATATATAATATTATTTGAGAGTCAACGATTGTCCATTTCCTTTTTGATAAATCTTCATATTATACATCGTAAGATTATTAAAAAGGAGTGAGTGCAATGAGTCTTAATTTTCGCAACAACACGAGTTCACCTGTATATATTGCCTACGCATACCAAGACCCCAATTGTAGACCTGTCACCTATACAAAGATTGGCTGGTACCGCGTGGACCCTGGACAGACGAGAGCAGTGTGGTTCGGATACGTCGGGGGACGTACGTTCTATTTCTATGCTGAGGATGCATACAATAACGTGTGGTCGGGTTCCTACTATACCCAAGTCCCTAATTCGGCATTCCAATGGTGCTGGGATACGGGTTGTACCACCTGCAGAAGAGTAGGATTTAGGAGAATCGATATCAGCTTCATCTATGCGAACTACACAGTCAATCTCATATCAAGTACTAGCCAAGGGCAATCTGAATCGGGTAATACCCTTAATCTATTACCTACAAGATTAAAAGGTGGAGAAACTCTACTGCCTAAAACCCCTAAGGCAATATCAAAAAAATTGAAAGCGGGAAGACCCATTGTCATTAACCGCACAGCATTACCTAAAAGACTAACAATAAAAAAATAATTTACAAAACATTAACTAAAGGAGTGACCTATACCAATTAGGTTATCTCCTTTTTTGTATATCTAATGGGTTATCAAAGAATCCCTAGTTTCTTTGATTCATTCTAATATTAAGTTTATACTGATACATATTTATAGTCGAAAGTGCAAGTATAATCTAATTGGGAGGATGACTCATAACATGAATTACGATTTTGACAAAGTGATTGCGAGAGAGAACACCAACTCTATCAAATGGGATCCTGCTATTTTTAATGAAATTATAGGCTTTGAAAGTGAAGGCGTTCTTCCCCTATGGGTTGCAGATATGGATTTCCGTGTACCGGAAGTTGTCATTGATGCCCTATCCAAACGAGTTGAACATGGCGTTTTTGGTTACAGCTCACCTTTAGACGAGTACTTCAAGGCACTCACTTGGTGGCAGAAATCAAGACATGATTGGGATATTAAAAAGGAGTGGGTTACAACAACTCCAGGAATTGTTCCTGCCTTAAACTTCTTCATTAGAGCCTTGTCTGCCGAAGGGGATAAGATCATTATCCAGGAGCCTGTGTATTATCCTTTTAGAAATACGATTGAGGCTAATGATAGAATTGTAGCCAATAACCCGCTGAAGCTAGAGAACGGGAAATATAAGATGGATTACGAGCATTTAGAGGAATTGGCTAAGGATCCTCAAGCGAAGATGATCATCCTGTGTAGTCCTCATAACCCATTGGGACTTGTATGGAGCCACGAAGAACTTCGGCAATTAGGAGAAATATGCAACAAGCACAATGTCATTGTCATCGCAGATGAAATCCATAACGATTTGATTCTACCGGGGAATAAACATGTGACTTATGCTCTATTAGGCGAGGAGTTTGCTTCGAATGCTGTCATCTGCACAGCCCCTAGCAAAACCTTCAATCTAGCGGGACTGCAAACTTCAAATATTATTATCCCTAACCCTCATATAAAGGAAAAAATTGATTTAGAATTGAAAAAGTCATCCATTGGTAGCCTCAATCTATTCGGAATTGTAGCAACTACTGCTGCATATACGGAGGAAGGTGCTGAATGGCTCGATCAATTGTTAGCATACTTAGATGCCAATGTAGATTTCATGGACAATTTCGTAAAGACACGGATGCCTAATGTTACATTGATTAAACCTCAAGGCACTTACTTAGCATGGCTTGATTTCAAAGAAACGGGTATACATGAGGAGGACCTCGAGAAAAAACTACACGAAGAAGCGAAGGTGCTGTTAGATGGAGGCTCTTGGTTCGGTATAGGTGGCGAGGGTTATATGCGTATTAACTTCGCTTGTCCAAGATCCATTCTAGAAGAGGCATTAGAACGAATCACCAAATTGTTTAAATAAAGAGTACCCTATCCATTCTGTATATAAAAAAACGTCCGATGCTGAACAAGCACTGGACGTTTTTTTTATTCTAACATTAGATCTTTTTAACAAATTCGGACTTTAATTTCATGGCTCCGAAACCATCGATTTTGCAATCAATATCATGATAACCATCAACCAACCGTATACTTTTTACTTTTGTTCCTATTTTCAATACGGATGAACTGCCTTTTACTTTAAGATCTTTAAGAATGGTGACAGAATCACCATCCTGTAAGACGTTTCCATTCGCATCTTTAACGACCTTCTGTTCTTCATTACTTCTGTTCTCTACTTCTAAAGTCCACTCATGAGCACATTCCGGGCATATAAGAAGAATTCCATCTTCGTAAGTGTATTCTGAATGACATTTCGGGCAATTTGGTAAATTAGACATGATTTAAATGCTCTCCATTCGTTGTTGTTACCTATGATTTATTATACTGATATACAACCCTTTTACCTCTTTAGTTCTATTTTAGAATAAAGTTTCCTGTGACCGGATTATGATCACTATGATTAAAGCGTAGATCGTGCCCGCTCACCTTTACAATCTCGATATTAGGTGAGATAAGGAATCCATCAATGACAGCAGTGAAATTGGTACCTTTTATATAAGGTATGTCGAGTGTCCGTACGCTTGGTGTAGTTGGATCATTGGCCCATTGGTAGCCCTCTGCACGGAACGTCTCGGGAAAAGATTGTAGCCATTCCGGCCACTCTTGCTGTGTAGCGAAATTCTTCGGATCTGTTCCCGGCAGGGAATGGTTCCAGTCACCACCCAAGATCAGATAGTTCCCCTTCCCCGTCTCCTGTCTGATGTAACTCTCTAGGAATTCGATTTGTTGCTTGCGTATTACACCACCCTTATCAAAAGCTGATAAATGCAGATTAATCAGTACAAGTTCCTTCCCGTTATCTACTGGGAATCGGCTTGCCATAAGTGCACGATCTAACTCCATCTGCTGCACTGGCCAGCTTTCTTTGCCAGGCAGATCAAAACGCGTATGAGATGTACTATGTACATTGGACAACGTTAGTAACCCACTATGCACCGACCCCATTGGATGCATTAAAGGAATGGGAACCCACGGCACCTTATAATTGATGGCAAACGTGCTACTGTATTCTGGAAGAAGACTACTTAATTCTGAGCGTTCATTGATGTGATAACTGCGCGAGGAATTTACATCGACTTCCTGCAATAGATATAAATCTGAGCGGGTATCTTTTAAAAACTCTGCTATCGATGATAAATTGACTTCTGTCTGCTTCTTGCTACTCGAGCGTGACCTGGTTCCACCATCCATGAAGAAGTCCTGTTCCTGATCGAGTCCAGCATAACCAATATTAAATGTAGTCACGGTGAATGGTTCACCTTGTTTTAGCTCTTCACCCTGATTATGATCCGTGTGTAGCTGAATTTCTGCGGCAGGCTTGTAATCATCTACTGTAACATAGATAAGAAATATTACAATAATAGTCACTAGAATAAGCACAATCCAACCTAACCATTTTAAAGCTCTCTTGATCATAATTGTTCCCTTGCCCCCTTATTCACTAACCTTCCGTATGACACTATTTAAAATGTACCATAAACTGGGTAGATAGTTCATTACTAGAATATAGATTTTGTCATATGACAAAATAATGACAGCAGTCACTATCCCTTAAGTGATTCTCCAATTATAATATTTTAGTTACCTTGAAATATCTGTTGTCCGAACAGTAACCACAAGTTGCTCCATATATAACTTACATAATAGGAAGTGTACTTATGCTTTTCAATTCTCCGCAGTTCATCTTTTTCTTTTTACCTATTGTGTTTGTGATTTACTTTTATCTTAACTCTATTGCTCCTCTTTATATTGCAAGAGCATGGTTAGCCTTAAGTTCTCTATTCTTTTATGGTTGGTGGAATCCGCAGTATTTGTTACTCATTTTTCTTTCTATAACTATTAATTTTATCATCGGTAAATCTCTCATTTTTCACAAGAAAAAATGGGTCCTTATCGTTGGAATTGTATTCAATTTAGGCTTTTTAGGATACTTCAAATATTTTGACTTTTTCCTAACTAATCTCAATGCACTGTTAGCAACACATATCTCTTTGTTGAATCTCACCTTACCATTAGCCATCAGTTTCTTTACATTCCAACAAATAACTTACATAGTAGATTGCTATAAAGGTAAAGTAGAAAACTACAACATAATTAATTACACTTTATTTATTACCTTTTTTCCCCATCTAATTGCTGGGCCTATTGTGCATCACAGAGTCATGATGCCTCAATTTCAAAGTTCTAAGAATCTAAAAATAAATTTTGAGAATATCGCATTAGGGATCTTCGCGTTTTCTATTGGTTTATTTAAAAAGGTCATACTTGCTGATCATTTTTCAACCACCGTATTAGATGGTACTCAATATTTGGATACTATTACTTTCTTCGATGCATGGATTGTCATACTTTCATATACTTTTCAATTATACTTTGACTTCTCCGGTTATTCAGATATGGCTATTGGATTAGCATTGTTATTTAACATAAAACTACCTATTAATTTTAACTCGCCATATAAATCCACCAATTTTCAGGAAATGACTTCACGGTGGCACATGACATTAACCCGTTTTCTATATGAATATGTATACTTTCCAATGAATCGCTTCCTATCAAAGAAAGTATTTTCTTTCTTACCCTTTAAACCTAGTACAAATGCTAAAACCAATGTTACTCTACTTCTACTATTTACTTTGAGTGGAATCTGGCATGGTGCAGGTTGGAATTTTATTATCTGGGGATTCCTCGCTGGAGTTGGTATCATTATCTGTCGGATGTGGAGTAAATTGAACATAAAGCTTCCTATAATCTTATCTTGGATACTTACATTCGGCTATCTAAACATAACTCTCGTCTTCTTCAAACTAAGTGAACTCAATAAAGCTACCTTACTAATTAAGGCGATGCTTGGATTTAACGGATTTATTTTACCTGAACAGTTGTCTCAAGCTTTACGTCCTCTTACAATAGTTGGGGTCGTCTTTGCTAGTACACCTCTAATGGATAAGTATCAGGCTGTTGGATTAATCTTACTGGGGCTCCTCATAGTATTATTATTTAAAAATACCTCTGAAAAAATGAAATCGTTTAGACCTACATTTATTAATGCTATTATCACCATCATAATCGTTATCTACTCCGTATTAAGTTTAACTAAAGTATCTGAATTCTTATATTTCAAATTCTAAGGTGAGATCATGACAACATATAAAAAGTGGACGCTATTTACCCTATCTTTAACAGTCTTTGTTTTATTTATAATTGCAGCCGTGAATTACGTTATTGATCCCTACGGATTTTATCACTTTTCAGGTAAACGCTATAATTATCAAAAAAGTACAACGAGTGATCCCTATCAATTTAAGGCTTACCAAAGTAAGAAGTACCATCCTGAAACCATTGTGCTGGGAACTTCAAGAGCTATGAGGCTAAATCCTCCGGAAATTAAATCTTTAACTGGCGAAAATGCCTATAACTTAGGACTTCCAGCGGCTACTCCTTATATTGATCTAAAATATTTAGAATACATGATAAAAGTTAATAAGAACTTACACACTGTTTTCCTGGGATTAGATTTTGAAGTTTTCGACAAAAATTACCTCAACCATGCAAGTTTTGATGAAAAAAGATTGAATTCCTCTTTTTACACACAAGATATATTTGCAACTTTACTGTCGAAAAAAACTCTAAACGATAGCCGAAAGGTTATTATTGATAACCTCAATAAAACGACTACATATACAGAAAATAGATATTTAGGCGATGGTAGCTTTGATGAAACTCTAGTCTACCCTCCTAATATCAATGAAAATACATTACAATCGTATCCCACTACATCTCAGTTATCATTAGATAGTATGTTATACATTAAAAAGATTAAAGATCTATGTGAACATAATAATCTTGAATTATATATATATATTAGCCCTATTCATGCAATATTATTGGAGACATTCTGGCAAAACAACTTATGGAACAATTTTGAGGAATGGAAGAGGAAATTAGTAGCAATTACACCAGTTTGGGATTTTTCAGGCTATCATGATATATCGATGAGTTCATTGAATCGTGAAGAATATTATAATGATCTTTCACACTTTTCAAAAAGTACCGGCAATCTCATGCTCTACCGAATGCTACATAAAGAGATTACCAAAGTCCCTTCTTACTTTGGTGTATATATGACTTCAAAAAATATAGAACAGCATCTTGATGATTTACGGTTGGACAGAGAAGATTGGGAAGAGAAGAACAAGAATATGTTCAAAATTGTATTCAACTACTAACTAGAATGGTGAACCTACTTATTCACTAAAATAACATATGTATAGAGTCGATAGTCCTATTCAATATTTTTATCTTGTATATATATCCATATTTTATTATAATACTGTTGTCGATTTTTTTCTTTTTATGTAAGATACTGACACTGAATTATATCCGAATAACTTCGACCTGTGACCTGTTAATCTACTCGTGAGTTCGATTCCAGGCCATCTTGTTCTACAAATACATATTTCATAAGGATGGTGTACAATGGTTACCCAAAGGGGTGTAGTAGGCGCAATTATTTTGTCTTTGATTACTTGTGGAATTTATGGCATCTATTGGTTTATTGTTCTAACTAACGATGTCGGCAGG
Organism: Paenibacillus sp. Y301; assembly: GCF_059445505.1. Taxonomy (NCBI): domain Bacteria; kingdom Bacillati; phylum Bacillota; class Bacilli; order Caryophanales; family Paenibacillaceae; genus Paenibacillus; species Paenibacillus sp. Y301. The sequence goes on from NZ_JCAIUL010000006.1 coordinate 181,033, forward strand.
CTAAGTAGAGATCCATCATTTACAGGAGGTAAGCATCTCCTTCTAACATTAATTACATGTGGTGTATGGAGCTTCATTTGGTCCTATCAGATAGGCCAGCATGTTGCAGAAGCACAAAGACAACGCGGTATGTCTGAAACAGATAATTCTGTTATTTATCTTATTCTCAATCTCTTCGGTATGAGTATCGTAACGCATGCTTTGGTTCAAGCAGATGTCAATAAACTTGCATAACTTAACTATTCTTAGAAAGAGACACCCGCTATTATTCCGGGGTGTCTCACTTGGCGTTATTGGGATTATATATTTAAAAGTATGGTTGCCTTTGACAAATATCACTGTTCCTTGTGTGTTTCATGAATTTACTGGACTTTATTGCCCTGGATGTGGCATCACAAGGCTTATCCTTTCCTTGTTCAGATTTGATTCTGTTCAAGCCTTTAGATATAACCCCTTGGTGTTCATTTTACTTCCGTTATCCCTGATGTACTTCATTGTACACAAGAAGAACATGCGAATTCTTACCCATATCATTATGGGTGTTATGTTAATCTTAACTCTAGCATTTGGACTATTAAGAAATATCCCGACGTTTGATTGGTTAGCTCCAACGACCATTCGTTAGGAGAGACCAGTTCCCTTGTCTGTCATCATGAGGAAACATAAATAACCTCCTTGGATCGCCAAAGAGGTTATTTAAGCGTTTTCTGTTAATACATATATTAGAGCTAAAAACCAAGAAAATATACCTTATTTCCTTCCTCCAGAGCCACGGCAGAGAAGTTGGAATAACACGAGGGTAAAAGGATTCCCATACCGATTAGGTCGAATACTGACACCATAAATGATATATTATTTTAAATATTTTAAATATATATTGAAATTTTATATTGAAATTTCGTGTTGGAAGCGCTACAATAAAACGTATCAAGAATTGATTTTATACAACAAGGGAGTTTTTAGATATGTTAGAAAACCTGACAACTGAGACAAGAAATCAACGCACGATGCATTTGGATCAAATGAGTGTTACTGAGCTGCTAACGGTTATGAATGAGGAAGATGCTAAAGTAGCAAATGCAGTTAAAGAACAAATTCCTAATATTGCACAGGCAGTTACGGCGATTACGGAGTCGCTACGTCGTGGAGGACGCCTTATTTATATGGGAGCTGGAACTAGTGGTCGCATTGGTCTTCTAGATGCTGTTGAATGTCCCCCTACCTTTGGAACATCTCCAGAAATGGTTGTGGGTCTTATTGCCGGCGGTAGCAATGCCTTCATTAAAGCTGTAGAAGGTGCAGAGGATCGGGAAGAATTCGGAGTTGCAGATTTACAGAGCTTAAATCTTACAGCAGAAGATGCTGTAGTCGGAATCGCTGCTAGCGGAAGAACACCTTATGTAATTGGTGGTCTGGAGTATGCGAGAAGCGTGGGAGCTGTGACAATCAGCGTTAGCTGTAATAAAGATGCAGCCATTAGCCAATATGCTGACATTACCATTGAAGTAGAGAATGGCCCTGAAGTTCTGACTGGATCAACCCGTTTGAAGGCTGGTACATCGCAAAAATTAGTGTGTAACATGCTATCTACGGCCTCTATGATCGGACTAGGTAAGGTCTACGGAAATCTAATGGTTGATGTCCAACTCTCTAACGAGAAATTGGTAGAACGTGCTAAACGCATTATTATGGAAGCAACTTCTTGTGATCTTCCAACAGCAGAGAAAACACTTGAATTGGCAGAGCGCAAGCCAAAACTAGCCATTTTGATGATTCTGACAGGCTGTACGTATGTAGAAGCTTGCGAAAAGTTAGAACGATCCCAGGGTTTTATCGCACCTGCGGTAAGTGAACTTTAAATAAATTTGTAACACATGAGCATAGGAGGCTAAGCAGATGAGCAAGTATGGAGAAACGGCAAAAGGGATCTTGAATACGATTGGTGGAAGCGGTAACGTTGGCGATTTCACGAATTGTATGACCAGATTGCGTATTTCGATTAAAGACCACAGTCAGATCAATGAAGCTGAGTTGAAGAAGGTAGATGGTGTACTCGGTGTTGTAGATGATGAGGATTATCAGATCATTCTCGGACCGGGTGTTGTAAACAAGGTAACAGAGGAGTTCGGAAAGTTGATCCAATCGGCGTCTACGAGCGGTTCTAGTGAAGGGACGAAGGTTCAGGAGAGTACTGATATCAAGGCTAACCTAAAGAAGAAGAACAACACACCTTTTAAAAACTTTTTACGTAAAATCGGTAATATCTTTATTCCACTTATTCCGGCCCTTGTAGGTGCAGGTATCATTAATGGGATCGCAGGTCTACTAAACAATCTGATTACTTCAGGGAATGACGCTTCATGGTTATTGACTCTGCAACCAATTCTAGGGGTTATCGGTTCTGCCTTCTTTGGTTATCTGACGATCTTTGCGGGTATAAATGCTGCCAAGGAATTTGGAGGAACACCGGCGCTCGGTGGGGCAGTCGCTGCTATCATTGTAGCCCCTGCTGTTGCTAATATTTCTTATGTATATCCCTTATTCGGTGAGATCAAGCTAAACGCAGGGCAAGGCGGGATAATCGGTGCGATCTTGGCTGCGGGACTTATTTCAGTCCTAGAGAAATTCCTTCGTAAACGGGTACCGACTGCTATCGACATTATTGTTACACCAACACTTTCACTTCTTATCGTGGGTCTAGTGACGGTATTCTTCTTAATGCCTGTAAGCGGTATTATATCTCAAGGTATCGGTGACATTACGATCTGGTTGCTAGCACATGGTGGACCTTTTGCAGGATTCTTGCTAGCTACTCTATTCCTACCACTGGTTATGTTCGGTCTGCATCAGGCGCTCATTCCAATTCATGCGGAATTAATTACTCAAGTTGGATATACGGCGCTACTTCCTATTCTAGCTATGGCTGGAGCAGGTCAGGTCGGATCGGCTATTGCCATCTATATTAAGCTAAATAAAAACTCAAGATTACGTAATTTGATTAAAGGAGCACTACCGGTTGGTTTCCTTGGAATCGGTGAACCTCTAATATATGGCGTAAGTCTTCCCCTCGGACGACCGTTTATCACTGCATGTCTGGGTGGTGGATTCGGTGGAGCTTTACTAGGACTGTTCGCTATGACGGATCGTTTTGTCGGTACTGTGGCGATAGGACCATCGGGTCTAGTCTTGATTCCTCTTCTTAAGGGTCAAATGGGATTTGGTGCTACCGTGTTAGTGTACTTATTGGGGTTAATCATTTCTTATGTCGCTGGATTCTTGTTAACTTACTTCTTTGGTTTTACAAAACAGATGCTTGTAGAGCATAATAAAGATTAGAAACTGCTAATGATTAGGCGGTTAGATACGCCTCCAAATCTTATTAGTAGAACCGGCGGGGTATGACTGAACCGCCGGTTTTTTCAAATTATAAGAATTATAAATATTTCTGCTTACAAATAGGCTTATATTTCAACGCTAAACGTTTCTTCACCGCTAAATGACGGCGAGGCCGTTTATGCTTGTGGAGAGGGGATTTAAAGTGTCGGGAAGCATTGTGTTGCAAATGGAGACTATGCTCGAGCAACTACCGGAATCAGAGCGTAAGGCGGCCAGATATATGTTGGACCATCCTGAGGAAATCTCTAAGCTAAGCATTCATATGCTTGCAGAGAAAGCGAGGACAAGTGCTGCTGCCATTACCCGGCTGTGCCGTTCGCTCGGTTTAAGGGGCTTTCCGGATTTAAAGGTCCGCCTATCCGTCGATAATGCTAAGCCTCAAAAGCCAGGTTATTACGATATCGAAAATAATGAATCGGTACATAATGTCATTCGCAAAACCGTATCCAATAGCATTCAAGCGATTCAGGATACCATGTTGCATGTACATCCTGAGATGATTGATCAAGTAGTAAGAAGCTTTGGTGAAGCGTCCGTGATTTATATGTATGGTGTCGGAGCTTCTGCAATCGTGGCAGCCGATGCTGCACAGAAGTGGCTTCGCCTCGGTAAGCCAGCCTTCGCTCTACAGGACGAGCATCTCATCGCCGCCGCGCTGGCAAGTGCTCCACCTCAGGCCTTATTTATGGGTATCTCTTACAGCGGCAATACCAGAGAGGTAGTTCAACTCTTTCAGGTTGCAAAGCAATATGGCGTCCGTTCCATTGGTCTGTCCCGGTTTGGTAACCACAAGATATCCGAATTGGCAGATATGATGCTATATACACCGGTAGCACCAGAAGCTACGCTACGAAGTGGGGCAACCAGTTCTCGTTTGGCACAGTTGGTTGTTATTGATATCTTATTTTTTGCTTATGCTTCTATGCAATATGAAGAGACACTTACTAAGCTGGAGCACACTCATCAAGCGATTTTATTCCTGAAATAAACCTGCATAGCTAATATCGCAGTCCTCGGTGTTCAACACGGGGGCTGTTTTAATTGCTCGTACTCGCTTAACTTCCCTTCATAGATCAAATGTAGCCGATTGCTTTTCCGGAAATCATCTGGGGTTACAAGCGCAGGTAACTTACTCCATATCTTTATTCCGGAACGTTCCAGAATTTCTGCGACGAATTGTGAGCAAAAGTAGGAGTTGCTGAATTCAATGGGTTCTTTCAGTGCAATGCCAATAACACCTAGAAAATTATAGAGATACTTTTGGTGTTTTTGGATAAAGACCTGTAGGACTCGCCTCATCTTCTCAATTTCACGTTCGGATACTTGAAGCTCATAGATCACGCATGTGGTATTCGGATACTTACTGTACGTGCCCGTCTTAATATCTTCCTTCACGAAACCACCATTCAGAGGGTTATTTGGATGCTTTCTCCCAAAGCTATACAACTCCGAAAGTTCACGATCAAAGGAGATCGAGGCATGATTATAAGGTGCCTTTGTATAGGTCTTAATGACTCTCGTAAAAATGGTTCCGGTATTTGTAAGTAAAATAAAGACCGAGCGATCAGCTTCCATTTAGAAAATTTCCCCTTATCAATTGCAAGCATTTCCTTCATAATAACATATGATCCCTTTATTGGAATCCTATCATGTCATAAGTTGGTGATCCTCAATGGACAGTTCGCTATTAACGTTAGTGCTTATTTTTGCAGCCTTATCGGTCATCCAATTGATTTATTTTCTGATAGGCAGAATACTACCGAATAAAGACTATACGCCCATTGGCTCTCGAATTAAGACCTGGTGGGGCATGCTCTTCATCTTTTGCTTGGCAACCCTTTTCAACCCGGTCGTTTCACTGCTAACCCTAATGGTACTCACCTTTTTAGCTCTGAAAGAGTATTTCTCCATGATCAAGTCGAGAAAAGCCGACCGCCGACTCTTTCTGTGGGCGTACTTATCCATTCCCCTACAGTTCTATTGGATTTATATTGAGTGGTACGGAATGTTTATTGTCTTTATCCCTGTCTATGTATTCTTGCTCCTACCGCTCCCGCGATTGATAAACAAAGGAACGTTAGGCTTTCTGCACGGCGTCAGCTCGACCCAATGGGGACTTATGCTGATGGTCTTCGGACTTAGTCACTTGGCCTATTTCCAATTTGCTACACCGCAGTATGGGGCATCGCTAGTACTGTTTCTAGTCGTATTAACGCAGCTTAATGATGTAATACACCATCTGGCATCGCTCTATTTCGGCAAGCGAAAGATAGTCCCAACGGCCAATCCCAATTTGACTTGGGAAGGCTTCGCATTCGCCTTTATCGTAACGACAGGGGTCTCGTATCTGATCTACCCTTACCTGACACCGCTTAATCCGACTTTCGGGCTCTTATCCGGCATGCTAATTAGCATGAGCGGTTTCTTCGGCAGCTTAACGGTTTCCGTTCTGAAGCGAGATTTGTTAATCGGCGATGGCGATAAGTTCGATGCTTTGAAAAAAAGCTACTTAAGTCGGGTCGATAGCTTGACCTACACCTCACCAGTCTTTTTCCACGTGATCCGTTATTTTTTCGATTTCATGTAGTGAAAGGGCACCTTATTCGGTGTCCTTTCATTAATCATTATTATTCTTTAATCGTAGGTAGGGGGCAGGCCATCGTGCCCTTAATTCCGTCTCTTCCCTGTTGAAAAGGATCTGTTATGTTCTAATCCTTAAGATTCACTTAACTTTCTCATGGTGCGGTTCACCGTATCACTCAAACGGCAAATAAGAATAGTCATCCAATTTATTCGGAAATATTAGACGATAACTGGCATATAGTATTAAGGAAAAGGCCTAGTTTTAATCCTAATTACTCATACAAGAATGGTTCTGGATGAGGCAACTGATTTATTCACGATGCTTACATAGACGATGTGTCGTATTTAACTTTTCCCGTGGGTTACAACCCTAAGCATTTGTAAAGTGAATATGCAATACCCTGGCATTACAAACAATTAGAGAATTGAGGTATTTTATGAACATTAGTTTTTTAACTCCGGCTTATAATAGTGCAAGATGGATTGAGACCATGTTAGATAGTATTCCCAAAGAATATGCTTATGAAATTTTAGTATGTGATGATGGTTCAACTGATAATACATTAGAAATATTAGAAGATTATAAAAAGGGCTGTCCACAATTAAAAATATTAGTGAATGAAAAAAATATCGGTGCCAGTAATTCATACAATAGATGTATCGCTGAGGCAACGGGTGATTATGTAGCAATCATTGATAGTGATGATCATTACTTACCTGCTATTAGAGAAGTATTAGCACAAGTTGACGGAGATTATGACATGTATTATTACAATATGATAACTAAGGATGGAAACATGTTATTTAAATCCCCAACTGATGGTTATCAGTGGTGTGGGCAATTTAAAATTATTAGAAGAAGTTTTATAGGTGAGGCAAGATTCACAAATAGAAGGGATATTGCGGGTGATTGGGATTTTAATAGAGCGTTAGTTGATATGAATCCCAAATCTAAATACACTGGGATATTAGCCTATTGGTACAACTTTTATAGAGAAGATTCTGAATCCAACTTGCATTTAAAAGGACTCAAATAATACAATATGCGTTGTCATATTTCTGGAACGACCCTCATAGAAGGGAGGATGAAGATATCATTCTATGTTTAAAAATCAAACATTACTCATCACTGGTGGTACTGGTTCATTTGGAAATGTGGTATTAGAACGCTTTTTAAATACGGATATCAAGGAAATCAGAATATTTTCAAGAGATGAAAAAAAACAAGATGATATGCGAATTTTATATAACAATAATAAGATTAAATTTTTTATTGGGGATGTACGTGATATTAGTAGTTTAAATAATGCTATGTATGGTGTGGACTTTATTTTTCATGCTGCGGCCCTAAAACAAGTCCCATCTTGCGAGTTTTTTCCTGTAGAAGCCGTAAAGACAAATATACTTGGAACAGAGAATGTATTAACTGCAGCGATAAACGCAGGTGTAAAGAAGGTTATTTGTCTATCTACAGATAAAGCAGCATACCCTGTAAATGCCATGGGGATCTCAAAAGCTATGATGGAGAAGGTATTCATTGCCAAGTCTAGATTAGTCACTCCTGACAAAACATTAATTTGTGGAACTAGATACGGAAACGTTATGGCATCCCGTGGATCGGTCATACCATTGTTCATAGAACAAATTAAGACTGGGAGACCATTGACGGTTACTGATCCCCAAATGACCCGCTTTATTATGAGCCTTGAAGAAGCGGTAGAGTTAGTTCTATATGCGTTTAACAATGCAGATAATGGTGATATCATGGTTCAGAAATCTCCAGCTTCTTACTTATCAGATTTAGCACAAGCACTGATAGAATTATTTGACGCGGATAATGAAATTGAAATTATTGGTACTCGTCACGGTGAAAAAATTTACGAGGTACTTCTTACTAGAGAAGAAGCAGCAAAGGCAATGGATATGGGAGACTTTTATAAAATCCCAGCAGATAACCGAGATCTAAATTATGGAAAATACCTTGAAGAAGGCTCCCCTAAAATTACTTTAACGGCTGAATATAACTCGAATAATACAACAATACTTTCGGTAGAGGAAATAAAAGAGAGGTTGTTACAGCTTACATTTGTTAAAGATGAACTCCTCAAATGGAATGGAGGATTACAATGAAATTCCTAATCCTCGGGGCAGCTGGAATGGCTGGTCACACCATCTCATTATATTTATATGAACAGGGTCACGAAGTCACTACCTTTTCGCGAACATCCTTCCCTTATTGCGAGAATATCAATGGTGAAATTACAGAACATTTCTCATTGCATTCGGTCCTACTTAAAGAGGATTATGATGTGATCATAAATGGCATAGGGGTTTTAAACCAAGCTTGTGATTTAGATCCATCACAAGCTATCTATCTAAACAGTTACTTACCACACGCCATTATTGATATATTGAAAGACACCAATACTAGACTCATCCATATGAGTACAGATTGTGTTTTCTCTGGAAAGTCAGCACCATACTTTGAAAATAGTAATTATGATGGTGAAACTTTGTATGATCGAACAAAAGCTTTGGGCGAAGTGAATGATCATAAGAATTTAACCTTCAGAAATTCTATTATTGGTCCAGATATGAAAAAAGATGGCATTGGCCTACTTAATTGGTTTATGCAACAAGAAGGAGCCATTAACGGATTTACAGGAGCTATTTGGACTGGTGTGACTACTTTAACTTTAGCCAAAGCTATGGAAAGAGCAGCCATTGAAGAAGTAACGGGAATATATCATCTTGTTAATAACATAAGTATCAATAAATTCGATTTATTACAACTATTTAATACAAACTTTAAGGCTAATAAACTACGTATTGTGCCCTGTAATTCAGTTAATGCTAACAAAACATTAATAAATACCCGAAGGGACTTTTCATTCGAAGTACCTAATTATGAACAAATGGTATTAGAGATGAAAGAGTGGATCTGGACACACCAAAACTTATATCCACATTATTTCTAATTCATCGTAGCTCCTCAGCCGAACAAATGGCTGGAGGGGCTTTCCCTTGTTATAGGAAAGCCCCTCCACGTAGATCCATTCCAACCATTTAGATCCTCATTTACTTTTCCTTCCACGATAATTGCATCTGACGTTTTCTACAAATCGTTAATCCTGGCGAAATCGGGATCGTCATCATTTCATACAATTCTGTTTCCTTAGATAATTCTTCAACTGCTTGATAGGCAGTCTCACACAAAGATGGGTGCATCATATACTCATTTTCAGGATGCGTATCATGCAATAAGATTAATCCATGTGGTACAACAAATGGGAAGAAGGCCCTGAAGTCTTGTAACACTGCTTCTTTTGAATGATCTGCATCGATGAATACCATATCAATTTGCAAAGGGTTAACCTCTAATTCCTTAGCAAATTCCTGTGTGGCACCATTAAAAAATTGAACATTGTTTGACTTTCCCATATAATTACCTGAATCTGGGGTAACATCCACTCCTATCAAGCGTTCAGCCAGAGGAATTATTCGATTAAAAAGCCTACATTGCTGTATTCCTAGTTCCACATATACCTTTGGACGGACAAGACTTGCCAGATTAAAAATAAAATCTTCATGCCAGTTTAATCCCATCATACTCAACTCTTTTCGTTATTTGTTAAATAATCGCCTATTTATCTACCCTATTCAGAATTTAAATACCAGGCAACCGTATTCTCCATAATACTCACAAACATCTTATATTATGACTACTTCGAAGCCTACTTTTAGAGCTTGTTCAAAAAGTCATCTGCGGATCACGAAGGTTTCTAAGAATCCGATCCCAATCATCACTTTCCTTTTCGCTGCGCAAGAATTTGTGGAATATGTAGGCCTCATGAACTGAATGAAGCTGCTCGAGTAGATGGTAATAGCGAGTGGACTATCTTCTGGAGAATCGTTATGCCATTATCCGCAGCAGGCTTATCTACCTTTGCTATTTTTACATTTACATTTATGTGGAATGATTATTTAGCACCTTTGATTTATTTGATGACGATACGTTAAAGACGCTGGCACTATGGGAATTGTATATCCTCAGAAGAAACGCCTTGGCGCCAATTAACCGAAGAGATCAAACAAGTATGGAATCAGCATAAGGAGCAGGAGAAGGGCGAAACATATAGCGTAGTATATTCTGATAGCGCATCCTGAGCCAGTTCGACTGCTTCAGATGGATTTCAATAAGTAATATCTATGGAATGTATCTTAATGAACAGTGGTGATACATCCTTCGAGGCAAGCTCAGACACTCAAAAGGCATACTGAATACAACTATTCAGTATGCCTTTTTTATTTTTTTGGATTACGGTTTCTGAATAAACAATTGTGTCCAATACGTTCGATATCGACTTGTTTCAGTTCCTGCTACGTACCCAACTCCAATATCCGTAAAGCGAGGATCCAGAATATTGGCTCTATGACCTGTACTATTCATCCATACTCTCATCACATCTTCAGGTGTTGCTTGACCTGCTGCAATATTTTCTCCATAAGCGCGATTATTGACCCCAAAACGATCTAACATTTCCCCCGGAGTTCCATAGGTTGGAGAAGTATGACCGAAATAATTGTTGTCTCTCATATCTCTTGATTTCAAAATCGCTAGATCTGTTAGCGTTGAATTAAGAGTTAGTGCAGCAATACCCCGACTTGTTCGTTCTTCATTTACCAATCTAAATACTTGTAATTCGTACGCATTTGCTTGTCTGATACGAATTCTTTTTGGCTTTCTTACCTTTTTCGTTATTTTGCTAGGATTACGTTTAATTCTTTTCATTGATGAAATTCTCTTTCTCATGTGATCAACCTCCAACAATATTTACATACAACATATATATATTGCTGAAGAAGCAATAACGCTTGTATCTTAGTCTATGATTCTACTAATTGATGTAAATGGATAGATTAACCATAGAAAATCTATCAGTAGAAATAGACCTCCAAGTGTATGTAAAAAAACCTACCTAATAATACGGTTCAACGTATCATAAGTAGGGCGATCGATCTTATATCTTTGCTTTACGCCAAAAGTACAGTCGGTGTATCTACCACATTTTACGTTCATCCCGATATTTTTTTATGTCATCCATTATTTCTTTGATTTCATATGAATGAGCTCAGTTGTTCCATAAATGATCTTGCAGCGTCTTTGTCAAGTCGTCTTGATGGCTGGAAAACTGCTTAAATCGGTGTCCGTTTGCTCCAGATGGATGAGGAAATCCCCATAAACAGCGCCGTGGATCTAGCCTGCCCTCAGACACCAAAAGCTGAAGCATTCCTTCCACTGTTTTTCCTAGAGGAATAATTAAAGCTTGGCTCAGGAACCCTAGCTCCTCCTCTAAAGACGTTAGCCCATATTCTCTAAGTAACGAGTTGGAGAGTAAATTGGGATGAGCTCCGCTATAATTTTTCTTACCTACAAATACGGGAAACCGTAATAAAGAGGTGGTATGCAGTATAGCTTGCTCCTCCTGAAACAATTCAGCACTTGAGGACAGATTCAAATATTGATGGAGTTTTAGTGTATCTAGCATATGAATTAACGTATTCCGCATGGAACCCGCGAATCTCGCCACTTCTTTAGCTTTTTTGCAGACCTCTTCATCTGAAAGACCCACTTTGAGGCCTATAATCGCTTCTTGTATAGCAATCCTCATTTGTGTAAAACCAGGGGTTAACCCTAAAATGATTACCTTTGCAAAAGGATTCATGTACTCATTATGTGGTGCATAGTACATCTCAATTTCACCGCTACGCTTCATTAGAAGCTTATCCACCTGCAGATCCTCCCTAGTTAACGAGGAATCCTTCGGTAGCGAGAGTATTGTCGATTTATATTGTTCTAGGTGGTTAGAAATGAGCATGTCCATGCACCTCCCATATCACGATTAGTTAGTATTTGATCCTCAAATGACGGTGTGGAGTAATTTAAACTAGTTTGCGATTACCACTTACAAAGTTTTCAATATACTCGAGTTGTTCTTTATTGGGTGCTGTCTTTCGTACTTCGTTAAATCTAGTAACAGCTTTCTCAAGGTCTATTTCTTTACCCGCAATTTCTCCGATCCTAGTTAACTCATCCAAAAACGTCCACATTTCTACGTACGTCTTTGGATCTTGATGCCCTGTCACATAATAATTTACTTCGTACTTTTTTATTTTATCTAATAGGATGTAAAGTTCATCTTTGTTGTAGCTCCATGCTCCGCTGTAAAAGTCCTGATATATACAATCACCTAGAAACATAACTTTCTCTTCAGGAATATAAATAATGCATGAATCCTCTGCGTGAACCCCACCAACATGCTCAACTACACAGGACACGCCACCCAAATCAACCTCGATTTTATTATTAAAGGATAAATCTGGCGCCTTCAATTTCAAATCATCTCGTGTAGGCATTTCACGTTTTATCATATCTCTACAAAACTCAATTTCTTCACCCGTTCCAACGCGCGAGTCTAGTGAAGTGTCATCCCATTTTAGAGTTTTCAAATTATTTATCTTTTTCTTCGTTTCTTCATAACTAATTGTTAATAATCCCATCGTATGAATACCAAATATATGGTCCCAATGCCAATGTGTAATGACTAGAAAATTTACAGGTGCGATATCCATTTTTTTGACTTCATTGAGGAAATCCATTGCATGTGCAGGTGAATTCCCTGAATCAACGATCAAGCTGAAGGTATCCCCACAAATTAACCCCAATGTGGGACGGTCAGTTTCTGAATAATGGGGCATATAGTACACTCTATTTGCGAGTTTTTTTAACATTTAAATACCTTCTCTACTGTTATTTTTTAGGCTAATGATCAAATGCTCCCCGCGCTGGGAATATACCGAGAATTTAGCATTTCAGAAAAAAGTCCGCCTTCATAATGACAGGCAGCCCATCATACAATTGTATCCGATTGTTAGAAGTTATATAAATCCAGTAACTTATCATGTTCCACAATAAGTTCTATAAGGACGATTAGACTCCACCGGTAACGTAGCGTAAACAGCCTGTTCTGGTGTGTGTGCATAGGGATTATCAAGTGCCTCTAATAATTGTTCCATGACACTGTAATCTCCACAATTCACTGCAGCTTCTAATGCCTCTTCTACGCGATGATTGCGAGGAATAATCGCTGGGTTGCTGTTTCTCATCAACTCATGTGCTTCATCCTTCAATTCCTGTTGCCGCTCAAGTCTCTCCTGCCACAACGTATACCACTGAGTAAACTCTGGCGTGCCAGACAGAACTGTTTCCTTCGCCGTATCAAAGGTTAAAGCAAGAAAAGTATTCGTATAGTCCGCTTGATATTTTTTCATCATATCGAGGAGATCTTTAATAAAATTCTCATCCTGTTCTTCGACTTTAAATATGCCAAGCTTGGATCCCATTCCAGCAAGCCAGGTATCATAATACAACGTTGCATATTCTGCTAACGCATTCTCAGCCAATTCGATAGCTTCAGATTGATCATCATGAAGTAAGGGTACAAGGGCTTCTGCAAATCTTGTAAGATTCCAACCCCCAATATTCGGCTGGTTGCCAAAGGCGTAACGACCTTGTCTATCAATGGAGCTAAACACAGTGGCAGGATCAAAGGTATCCATAAATGCACACGGACCATAATCAATCGTTTCTCCACTAATCGCCATATTATCTGTATTCATTACCCCATGAATAAAGCCTACCAACTGCCACTTGGCAATCAACTTCGCCTGACGTTTGATGACTTCTTGAAGTAAATGGAGATAGCGATTGTTGTCCTCTTTTATAGATGAAAAATGCCTTTGTAATGTATAATCGGCAAGAACTCTAATATCTTCAACATCCCCCCATTGGGATACATATTCAAAAGTACCTACGCGCAAATGACTAGCAGCGATGCGAGTAAGAATGGCACTCGGCAAATCTTGTTCACGGATGACGGATTCACCCGTCGCCACTACCGCTAAGCTCCGAGTTGTAGGAATACCTAGCCCATGCATGGCTTCACTAATGATGTACTCGCGTAGCATCGGTCCAAGTGAAGCTCGACCATCCCCTCCGCGGGAGTATGGTGTTCGCCCTGCTCCCTTTAGTTGGATGTCCAAGCGATCTCCTTCTGGCGTTATCTGCTCACCAAGTAGAACAGCCCGTCCATCGCCTAACATCGTGAAGTTCCCAAATTGATGCCCTGCGTAAGCTTGAGCAATGGGCTCCGCACCTTCCGGTATGCTGTTTCCAGCAAGCACCGCTACGCCTTCTTCACTTTGTAATGCCTTGATGCTTAACCCTAAGGATGTTGCCAACTTCTCATTGAGAATAACTAACTGTGGCGATTTCACTGGCGTTGGGTTAGTGTGGCTAGCAAATAATTGTGGCAGACGAGTATAACTATTTTCAAAATTCCAACTTGCTTCTAATCTTTCATCTATCTTTGTCATCGCCATAACCTTCTCTTCGTTATTTTTCAGATCCATAACTATTGTACTCCTATGCATTGTAATAATTGTGTGGCATATAGACAAGCCTGTTCCTTATGTCTAACCCTACCCCATTATTTTTAACAATAATCTCAATATTTATCTTTTTTTTTTTGGAGAAAAAAGCACCTGATGCGTGTCATCAGGTGCTTTTGGTCGTGTCCGTTTGGATCGCCGGTGATCGTCTGCGAACGTCAGATTTGCCAACAATGTATATTCCAAGGCTTGTTTTCTGAATAACCATGGTAATGAGCCATGAAAGCGTCAATGCGACTAATCCACCTGCTATTGTTAACAGATGATAGGATATCACTCCATGAGTCATCACTTTTTGCCGCCATAAAAGCAAGAAGAACGGATGGATGAAGTAAATACCGAACGAGCACGTTCCAATGGAGAATAGGGCTTTGCGTAAAAAATGAAGATGTCCCCCCTCAAGTAGTAACGCGACCTGCATCAGCACTAAGCAGCAAATTGCAACATAGGTGTAGTCGGACACAAAGTTAAGATAAGAAAGATAAGGTTGCGGGATCCAGTGCGGATTCGTTCTCAGTAGCCACATTTGGCCTACATAGACAATGCCGGAGATAACGAATCCGAAATAAAGGGAACGTTGCCGCCAGAGTTTACCCCCTGCTTTGAATTTCCCGGCCGCATAAGCACCCAAGAATAAATAGAGCAGGTACGATCCGATAAATGTACCAACCTTGCTCATATGGAAAATGTAATGGTTCAATATATAAAAGGCAATTTGGAATATGGCGCCGCATAACAGCGGATGACTCTTGACGAACCTATTCCGAAGTAATATATGAAAGAGCGGAAACAGTAAGTAAAATTGGGCAATGATAACGATGAAGTACAGATGGGCGTAGTTGTCACCGATTAGCAGTCCTTTTACATAACGCCATAGACCCTCTCCCACAGACATTTGCTGAATATGCATAACAATAACTAAATAAAAAAAGGACCAGAGTAAGTAGGGAACGATGATTGTCTTCAGGCGCTTCCGGTAAAAAACGAGCCAATTTTGCTTTGTACCGTCGTCGTAGTGATAGAAAAGCAGAAGTGCGCTCAAGAAAAGAAAAGCGGGCACGGCAAAATGAGAAGCAGTGTTAATAATGTGATAAAAGGGATAAAGGAATGAATCCTTCGATAGCTCCATGATTGCATATGACGTCGAATGGATCGCCAATACCGCCAGCATTGTGATACCCCTTAATAGTTCAAGATAAGTAAATCTTTCTCTTTTTTCCACCATGCACCCTCCAAGATCATGTTATTGCATACTAATGACGGTGTTTGTCCGAAATAGGTTTCTGCATAATATTCTGTAATATTTTCCTGAAATAAACCAATAATCTCATTATACTCGGATATCGTCATGAACATGTTCATAATAAATACAAAAGAAGGACCCGCCCCTCAGCGGATCCTTCTACATGCTCTCAAATTACATGAATTAGATAAAGAAATATTATTTCAATTCTTTCCATACCCAGTTTTCTACTTCCGGCAAATCAGTACCTTCTTCACGGATGTATTCATGATGTTTCTTAATCGTAGCATCCATTTCATTCGCAATTGCTGTATATTGGTCTGCATCTGACAAGCTCAACACTGCTTCCTTCACTAAGTCAAAACGGTCCATTTGATTCAATACCCGCATATCAAATGGGGTCGTGATATCGCCATTCTCGCGGTATCCATGGACATGAAGATTATGGTTGTGACGATCAAAGAACAGGTCCTTAATGAGTCCTTCATAACCGTGGAAAGCGAAGATCACAGGTTTATCTTGTGTGAAATAGTGATCGAACTCCTTGTCAGATAGACCACGTGGGTCAAGCTTCTGACTTCTCAGCTTCAACAAGTCAACCACGTTAATATAACGAATCTTCAGTTGTGGTAATTTCTCATGCAGAATGGAGATGGCAGCCAAGCTCTCCATCGTTGGCTCGGTTCCTGCGGAAGCAAATACTACATCAGGCTCTCCATCATGATCCGTACTTGCCCAGTCAATGATCTTCAAGCCTTTATCCACCAATATCTTCGCTTCATCTGCACTAAACCATTGTGGACGTGGATGTTTGGAAGATACGATAAGGTTAATCTTCTGGCGGTCGTTCAAGATCGTATCAAATACAGCTAGCAAGGAGTTCGCATCCGACGGTAAATATTCACGGATAAATTCTGGCTTCTTGTCTGCCAAATGGCCGAGTAACCCCGGATCTTGGTGAGTATATCCGTTATGATCCTGTTGGAACACCGTAGAAGTTGCTACGATATTTAACGATGGGATATCCGTACGCCATTCTTGGTCCGTTGCCTTACGCAACCACTTAAAGTGTTGTGTAATCATCGAGTCAACTACCCGCAAGAAGGCTTCATAACTTGCAAAGAAACCATGACGTCCCGTTAACACGTAACCTTCGAGTAAACCTTCTGCCTGATGTTCGGATAATTGCGAATCAATTATGCGGCCATAAGGAGCAAGGAACTCATCGTTAGGTTCGATAATTTGGTCCATCCATTGACGTTTTGTAACTTCAAATACAGGTGCCAAACGGTTAGACATCGTTTCATCTGGTCCGAAGATTCTGAAATTACGGTTATCTTCATTTAGACTGACTACATCTCTAACGTATTTTCCTAAGACAGCCATATCTTGCGCAATCACTTTGCCTGGAGTGGAGTTATCAAGGACATAATCCCGGAAATCCGGTAACCGCAAATCTTTAATAAGGTTACCCGCGTTAGACACGGGATTCATTCCCATGCGTCTGTCACCCTTAGGCATGATTTCAGCAATTTCAGGTTTTAGA
The DNA here is from genome assembly GCF_059445505.1 of Paenibacillus sp. Y301. Taxonomy (NCBI): domain Bacteria; kingdom Bacillati; phylum Bacillota; class Bacilli; order Caryophanales; family Paenibacillaceae; genus Paenibacillus; species Paenibacillus sp. Y301. The sequence continues at coordinate 198,312 of NZ_JCAIUL010000006.1, forward strand.
CGACCATTGTCATCGAAACATTCTTCTGGCTTATAGCTTTTCAACCATTCTATTAAGGCAGGTGCATGCTTCATATTTTTTTGGTCAACTGGAATAGGAACCTGATGGGCGCGGAATGAACCTTCATTTGGTACTTGATCCCACTCTTTTGGACCTGTCCAACCTTTAGGAGAACGGAAGACGAGCATTGGCCATACAGGGCGGGTAAGGTCATTATTTTCACGTGCATTGTTTTGAATGGCTGCGATTTTCTCGACGATGGTATCAAGAACCTTCGCCATTTCTGGATGCATTAAATCCGGATCTGATCCTTCCACAAAGAACGGTTCCCAGCCCATTCCCTTGAAGTAAGAAGTTATTTCTTCGTTCGACTGACGGGATAGAATCGTTGGGTTACTGATCTTGAATCCATTAAGATGGAGGATCGGCAACACAGCACCATCTGTCACTGGGTTAATGAATCTGTTGGAGAACCATGAAGCTGCTAATGGCCCCGTTTCTGCTTCGCCATCTCCTACAACAACCGCAGAGATTAGATCTGGATGATCCAATATCGCCCCTGCACCGTGGGAGAGCGAATATCCTAACTCGCCGCCTTCATGAATGGATCCCGGTGTTTCAGGAGCAGCATGGGAAGCAATACCGCCAGGGAAAGAGAACTGTTTGAACAACTTCTTCATGCCCGGAATATCTTGTGTGATTTGCGGGTATATTTCAGTATAGCTTCCATCAAGATACGAATTTGAAACCATAACTTGACCCCCATGTCCAGGTCCTTCAATATAGAGCATGTTCAAATCATATTTGTTAATCACGCGATTTAGATGCGCATATATAAAGTTCTGACCCGGAATTGTCCCCCAGTGTCCAATAGGCTTAATCTTAACATCCGACTCTTGTAATGGTGCTTGTAACAACGGATTGTCCTTCAAATATAACTGACCTACTGAGAGGTAGTTGGTTGCGCGCCAATAAGCATCGACCTTAGCTAAATATGTTTTAGATGAGTAATCCAATTGTGTTGTTAGTCCCATTTCTTCCACTCTCCATCTATTTTTATATACGTTCAATTGTGAAACATTTCACGTTGTTATATTTATATCATAACGTTTTTTCAGGAAATTGATACGGTCCAATTATGTGAAATATTGAACATAGTATGAATAATGGATAAAAACAATTCATATTTCTACTAATTTAAGGTTCTTTTATGAATAAATCACAGTAAATTATGCCAAAAAAAGAAGACCGAAGCATTCTTCAGTCTTTCACCGAGACAAACGTATTGAATTTCATATATTTGTAGTGGAATCGCATATGGGAAAACTCGAATGGAGTACCATTATCCAAGAAAAAAATCCCCTCCATGATCCCGACGGGTTCATTTTCTTTCAGACGCAGAAGTTCTTGATCCGTAGCGGTGGAAGGCTCTGCAAATATAGATAAAAACGACTTGGTGACAGCCAGATTATGGGCTTCCTCCAAGTAATTGAATATGGACCCTTCGATAATGGTCTGGTTCAGATTTTGAACAATTTTGATCGGAATGTAGCCTGTTTCAATCATAAAGGGTTCTTCATCAAACAACCGCAAGCGAATGATCTTATAAACAAAATCATGGGGCTCTAGGAACAAATCACGCTGTAACTCCTCCGTTGGTGGAATAACCTCGAAATTGAGTACCTTGGTTGTAGGTTTGATCCCGTGCATATGGAAATTGTCGGTGACGCCTAAATTTGACCCTTCGTAATTGAAGATCGATTCATTCTTTATATATAAAGGGTTAATGAATGTTCCCGACCCTTGCTTTTTAAAAATAATTCCATCATGCTCCATCTTAGTCAGCGCACGCTTCACGGAACTACGGCTAACCTGGTAAGCTTCACTAAGGCTGCGCTCATCGGGCAATCTCATGTTGGCAAATTGTCCGGCAAAGATTTTTGTCTTGAGGTCATCAATAATTTGCTTATAGACGAATTCCGCCATATCGTACTCCTTTTCAGTTCCTGTTCTACTCCTATTCTACCATTAATCAAATGTGAGGTGTGGTAATTTAATGTATAATATGTTTATGATTTATGAACCTATTAGGTCGTCATTGCTCTTAATATAATTACCGTTGAGGAGGAAGATTATGTTTACTTATTACACGAAGCAAGACCATTTTGAGACCTATGTTCTATCCAATGAGGAGCGTAACATTTATGTTGAAGTGGTCCCTGAACGGGGAGCTATTATTAGTAAATATGTACATAATAATGAACCCATTTTTTATCTGGAACAAGAAACATTAGAGGATACCTCAAAGAATATACGCGGTGGTAATCCTATTTTGTTTCCTATTAGTAGCTACTTAGAGGATGAGACTTACACGTACAATGACACCGCCTATCATCTAAAACAACACGGATTCGCGCGTAATCTACCAGCTAAGGTCATCCATACGTCTACTGATGAACACAGTGCTTCAGTCACTCTAGAAATCGTAGGTAATGAAGAAACCTATGAGAGATACCCTTTCCATTTCAGACTGGTCATGCAATATACACTTACTAAGGATGGACTAGACATACAAGCTACCATTCATAATCTGGATCATAAAGTGATGCCCTTCTATTTAGGTTACCACCCTTATTTCTATGTAGCAGATAAAGATCGTCTCGAATTAAACATTCCTTCATCTCATTGCAATGAAATGATACCCCATAGTATGGCGCAGGGTAAGTTTAACTTTAATCAACCCGAGTCTAATGTCATTTATGATCAACTACAATCGAATCAATGTGAGATGATTGATCATGCCAGACAGCTGAAAGTGACAATCACCTCTGAGGATGTATATCAGTATATGGTGTTATGGGCATTGCAAGGAAAATCCTTTGTATGTATTGAACCTTGGATGGCTCCAGTAAATGGGTTGAACATTGGACAAGGTATCCAATTACTTGAAGCTAGCCAAGTACATACATCCACCATCCAAATAAAAGCAGAATCGCTTATATAACTTTCAAAAAGAGATGTTATCTATCTCCGATATGATACCGCGATCGACAAAAACCATGTTGGGTAAATACACCCGACATGGTTTTTAGCTTTTCAGATTTCATCATATACATCTTATTTAAAGACAATAAGTTCCTTACATATGCCTCTTGTTGTACATCAAGGTAATCTGACCTGCGATGTATTCTGAGCTAAATTGAGTACCATCCTTAATCCACCACATAATAATACCCAAGAGTGAAGATGCTATAATATCAACCGAAACCTCTTCCTTCGTAAGTTTAATATTTCTCATTTTTCTACGCCTTTCTATCGTGCTTTTTATTAAATTAAACAAGTTGTTTTTGAATCCTTTGTTCTCAATCAATACCCCAAACACTTTTCGATATTCATAAATACAATCCAAAAAGGTTACTAACTGGTCCTGTTGGGTGCTACTCTTCACTTGTAATAATGGTTCCATTTTCATAGATAGATCATCAAAGATTTCATGTACAATCTGGCGTAATAAGTCATTAATATCCTCGTAATGCAAATAAAACGTGGCACGATTTAGTTCTGCACAGTTCGCAATCTTCTGAACGGTCAACTGAGAGATTTCAATATTATCCGCTAATAAGGAAAAAACCGCATTTTTTAGCATCTTTTTTGAACGAATGGTACGTGGATCTTCTTTTTTATGGGTAGACATTTCATCCCTCTATTATCGATTATTGTTTACTTCATTGACAAATCAATTGATTCTGTCGATTAGTCAACACTTTTAAATAAATTGTAAATAGGCAATTTTCTTAAATACTGATATGATCTATTTTATTGACACTATGTCGAAAAAGCAATGAAGAGAGGTTTTCACATCTATGCAAGAAGACGATAAAAAAATAAATAAAAAGATATTAATAACCATTTTTATCATTGGTTGCTTCTTATCCACTTTGAATCAAACGCTATTAAATGTCGCATTAAGTAATTTAATGGACGTATTTCAAGTATCGGCAACAACCGTACAATGGATTTCAACGGGCTTTATGCTTGTCAACGGAATAATGATTCCTACTACAGCCTATTTAATGAAACGTTTTACAACGCGTCAATTATTCATAAGCTCCATGCTATTTCTATTAGTGGGTTCTATTGTTTGTGCAGCGGCACCCAACTTTAGTATGCTACTAGCTGGACGTATGATTCAAGCTGCGGGTGCAGGGATTATCATGCCACTCATGATGAGTGTAGTTCTTGCGATTTTCCCAGTTGAAAAACGTGGTAGTGCCATGGGACTCCTTGGTCTGGCGATGATATTTGCTCCTGCTATTGGACCAACCCTTGCGGGATTTGTCATCGAATATCACTCTTGGCGCTGGTTATTTATCGGCATAATACCATTTGTCATCATTATCATTTTGCTGGCAATGAAATATTTAGTGAATGTATCCGAAACGTCGAAAGCGAAGCTTGATGTGTTTAGTGTTCTTTTATCAACTATCGGATTTGGCCTCATTCTATACGGATTCAGTAGTGCGGGTAGTAAAGGTTGGGACAATATCATTGTGATACTGTCATTAGTGATTGGGATCATTGTAACGGGTATCTTCTGTATTCGACAAATTAAGTCCAATGATCCACTGTTAAACCTATCTGTATTTAAAAATAAAATCTTTACGATGACATCTCTTATAAATGTATTAGTCACCATGATGATGTACGCAGATATGATCTTATTACCTATTTATCTACAACAAGGTCGCGGATTCACAGCTTTTGATGCAGGACTTTTATTACTACCAGGTGCACTTGTGAATGCGTTTATGTCACCTGTCACTGGTAAACTATACGATCGCTTTGGTGCGAAACCACTCTTTATTATTGGGTTAATCTTTATTATCCCATCGATGTGGGCCGTAACAGATTTATCTGAATCGACAACGTATATGTATTTAATGATTCGTACGATCGGTCTTCGGATTGGGTTAAGCTTCATCACTATGCCACTCAATACGGCGGGACTCAACGCATTACCCAAACAACTTGGTACGCACGGTACAGCAGTGAATAATACCGTTCGCCAAATTGCTGGAGCGATTGGTACGGCTGTCGTAATCACCATTTACACAGTGCAGTCAACAAGCCATGCAGCAACAGTGATGCAGGATAACCCTTCAACTGCTACTGAGCTACTTAAATCCCTTTCATCCATTTTAGGGGCAAGTGATGCCTATTACTTCATGACGATTCTAGCCATCGTCGCGTTTATCATCACATTGTTTATGCCCTTGAAAGCGAAGAAAACGGTTGAAGAAAAAGCATAAGCAGTACAAGAAAATGAATCAATTTTAAGGTATATAAATTAAAAGACGAAGCCATCGATTACGTTGGCTTCGTCTTTTGTTGTGCATGAACTTTATGTGGTCTAACTCACGCTGAGCATTTGTTTTAAACGGTCCAGCTGCAGAAGATGATGACGGTAATGCATTTCAACAAGCAGAAACCATTCCTCCGCACACAGTCCACCAAATGACGGATGGGGTATTGTATGTTCTTTGGACACTTGTACAAGGGTTGGTTCAATCTCTTTCATTCTCTGGAGGACCGTGTATAACCCTTGAATTAGTTGCTCTTTGTTCTCAGGCTGTTCAGGTGTATACTGCGCAGAAGGCGGAACCTGAATACGAATGGGTGGGAAACTTCCTTGAGCAAATACAGCCACACCTCTCTCCGTTTTTCCCGCTTGAGGCACGGGTTGATCTTGACTTGGTACTAAACATTGCTCTAGGTTACGAAGTTGCATATACAGTGCTGAGTTAATAAGATGTTGTACCATCTGCCCGATGGACCACTCATTGTCACTTGGCCTTTGCTTCAGTTGCTCCAGATTAATTGGATCCAGCTCATGAATATAATGTGTCACCGTATCCTCAAAACGTTGTAATGCATCCTTTGTTGTAATCATAATGCTTTGTCTCCTTAGTCATCTTTTTATCTAAGTATACAAAAACGCTACTGACACCTTTATGTCAGTAGCGTTTCAACATGTTCTCCAGTTCATTTCTAACTCGATGTCGGAAGGATTCCGGCTCCAGCACCTCCACGCCACTTCCCCAACTGAACACCCAATGCAGTAATTCCTCAGGCTGTCGAACACGAAGGGTCATCAACAGCCCATCCTTATGTTCCTCTATGGCTTCTGTATAGAAGTTGTTCGATTCCTTTACCTTATCGGCAATGTCAGGTTGGACATGGATGCGAACACGAATGTTGCGATCATCTGTTGGCCGGTATACATTCAAATCAAAATCTGATGGCAACTTAAATCCAGCTTCCAATACACGAAGATCCGTCATTCGAGACAACCGGAAATGCCGAATGCCTTCACGCAATTCGCACCATGCGATAAGTACCCATGCCCCTAGATGAAGCACAATACCATATGGTGCAACTGTACGAACACTTTGACGGTTCCCGTCAGCCTCAGCAGTACTTTTAGAATAGTGGAATCTTATTTTTTTTTCCTCCAGCATCGCTCCGCGGATCGCTTCCAAGTATGCCTTTGCTTGTATTCGAGATACATCTTCAGGGGATGAAAACAAACGAAAGCCCTTACGAATCCGGGATGCCTCTTTGCGGATCGGTTCCGGCAAGATGGCTTCGATCTTCGCTCTCGAATTTCGAGACTTACTGACATAATGGGCATCAAATGACTGCTCGATAAAATCTATCCCAATGAGTAACGTCACAGCTTCATCCACTGTGAAACTAACGGGCGGTAGGAAATACCCCTCCAGTAAGGAGTATCCCTGCCCTGGCGCCCCTATCACGGATACACCGGCTTCACTTAAAGCCTGAATATCCCTATAGATTGTTCTCACGCTTGTTTCAAATATAGCGGCCAAATCCTCGGCTCGTAACACTTCATTACGCTGCAGCTCAAGCACTATGGCTAACAAACGATCCATTTTGTTCATGCACTGCACCCCTTTCCGAGAGACTTCTTGTATACCAGAGTTGCTACCTATGAACTAATCCTGATTGGCCATTATCTAATTATACTCCGTAACCTTATCTTACCAATTATGATCAAATAATCCAGTCACATTCCATCCCTATTAAATCAATGTTAGTTTCTTTTTCCAAGTTAATTCCTTGCCTTGATCATTCTTGAATAGAAAAATGATTTGACCTTCCTCACCTTTCATCGAATCTGGATAGAAGAACCCAGTATATTGTCCGTTACCACTAATGTAGAATCCATCTCCACCGTTCGCTCCATTTTCAATCGCTTCTTGGATAGAATTTATAATCGTATTATCCTTAGAAATCCACTGTAATTCAGCTAGAGCATATCCTTCCGGAATCTGTTTCACACCAAAATCAAAACTATTTCCCTCAATTGGCTTGGGAGTCTGATCGATAATAACTAATATTTCTTTATCGGATTCTACCGAATTGTCCTTTTGAGGCTTGGTATTCTCTTGTTTACTTTCAGTTGGTTTGACTGGTTCCGATTGTTTAATTGGTTCAGTTGGCTCGGTTTGTTTTGTTGGTTCATTTTGTTCAGATGGTTTAGTTTCTATGTTGTCCGATGGTTCGGAAGGCTGCGTCGTTACGGTCCCCGTTGTTGATCCATTGTTAGATCCTTTGTCGGATTCTGTGCTACAAGCACTGGTCAGAAGTAGCGCACATAGCGCACATATAACATACATCATTTTTTTATTGTTCATTGATTTCTCTCCTGCTTTCATTTAATTTAAAAGAAAATTCGACGCCTGAATCCGTATTTTCCACACCGAACTCACTCTCATGAAGTTCCAGAATATGCTTAACGATCGTGAGCCCTAGACCTGTTCCCCCCGATCTACGATCCCGTGAACGTTCAACGCGATAGAACTGATCCCATATTCGACTCAGGTCCTCCTTGGCAATGTGCGGTCCGATGTTCTCAATCACTGTGTTTACTTTTCCAGCAATGGTCCTTCTGATGCAGATTGTAATGACGCTATTCTCCACTGCATACCGTATAGCATTACTTAATAAATTCAGAACAACCTGTTCGAGCCTTCTAGGATCGGCCTCAACGAATAGTTCTTCCTCTTCGAGGTTTACCTTAATCTGAAGGTGCTTACTCTCCAACTGTTGAGAGAAGGAATCGACCATATTCTGAATAAGGTTTGTCATAGATATACTTCTAGGATGCAACCGAACAGCTTTAACTTCAAATTTGGAGAGCTCTAACATATCCATAATTAATGCATTCATACGATCCGTTTCATTCACAATCATGGCAAGGTACCGGTCTCTTTTATCGGTCGCAACACCATCCTGTAGCCCTTCAGCGAAGCCTTTAACAATGCCTAAAGGAGTTTTCAACTCATGGGAGATGTTCGCGATCAGTTCTTTACGAAGCTGTTCGGATCGCTGTTTTTCTTCCATATCCTCCTGTAACTTTATATTGGCATCGGTGAGATCCTTCAAGGCTGCATCTAAATTGTGCGATAATGCAATCATATTACGCGATAACTCCCCAAATTCATCCTTTGAATCGATTTGTGGCTGTACCGTAAAGTCTAGATTAGCTAGTCGCACAGCTGAGCGGCTTAACATCACTAACGGACGTGAGACAATTTTAGAATAAATAAAGGATAGAATAATCACGAGTATAAGAATAATAGGTGCCATATAAACAAAATATTGCTTGAGTATCCCGACAGCTTCCCCGACCGGCTGCAGAGAGGTCATGACCATTAAATAACCATTCCCATTCTTACCTTCAGATAATGATCGGATTAGAACAATGTATTGGACACCACTCCATTTATCACTCCAATTCATCTGAACAAGAGAACCGTTCTTTAAGGTAGAAAGAGATTGTTCTGCTTCTGACTTTAGATCCAGCAAAGCATCATCTATAAGGGTATCCTGATAAAGAGGATTGTACGATCGCCGATCAGGCAACATCAAATTCGTTATCTTCCCTTCCACTCGTTGCAAGCCCTCTTCAAGATCCGAATCTATCTGCTGTACGACCACAGGATGCATAATGGTATCCTTCTCATCCATGAAGATCCCATCTACCACCAGATTATCGCCAATTTCAATTCCTTGCGGAATAGTATCCATTGTCAGTCCATTTGTTGGAATAAGAATAGTAATGGACTTAGTGTCATCTTGAATCTCCAAGAAATAAGGATTTAGGGTTGTTCGTTCCCACTGATTATTCAAGATGGCAGTACTCACATCATTGTGATTCATAAATGTACCGAGCAGCGGGGAAATTGATCGTTCTTTGGACTCAGATTGGTTGAATTGATCCACGAATTGATTGATATTTTGCTCTAATGTTTGGATCTTAGACGTACGATAAAATCGCTCAAAGAACAATCCCTCTGCAAGTAGCACTAACGAAAAAACAACCAAAATCATAACCGACGTTACAATGAAAAGTTTTAGAACTACACCGTGTCTTCTCATACTTCTAACTCAAACTTATACCCTGCACGAATGACAGTGCATATATATCGACCTTCATCTCCGAGCTTGGCTCTTAGTTTTTTGATATGGGTGTCTACTGTACGTAAATCTCCCACATAATCGTAGCCCCAAACTGTGTCGAGAATATATTCTCGTGACAAGACCTTATCATAGTGCTTGGTGAGAAAGAGAAGTAAGTCATACTCTTTGGGTGATAAATTAACTGTCATTCCCGTTACCGATACCGTATGTGCCATTCTATTCACGACTAAGTCACCATAGCTAAAGATATCGCCTTCATTTCCGATAGTCCCTTCTGCTCTTTTCATTAGTGCCGTAGCGCGGGCTACCAATACCCTTGGACTTAAGGGCTTCGTCACATATTCATCAGCACCCAGCTCGAATCCTAACATTTGATCATCGTCTTCTGACCTTGCGGTAATAATAATAATCGGTACGTCTGACTTCTTGCGAATGCTTCTACATACGGACCATCCATCCATTTCTGGCATCATAATATCTAGAACAATCAGATCCACAGAAGTCTGTTCGAAAATCTCAAGTGCGATTCTTCCGTTCTCCGCTTCATACACTTTCCAGTGTTCCTTTTCGAAATAATCCGTTATAAATTCTCGCATAAGCATATCATCTTCAACTAACAATATACTTCGTTTCATTACTGTACACTCCACATCTATCCGCATTTTTGTTACATAACGTAAGCTTAGGGGAATCTTATTAATACTTATACCCATATGTGAATCACATGTATACGATATCCCCATTTGTTCTTACAAGACTCAGTATAAAGTAATCCTGTGTACATCGTGTGTACTTTCAAGAATTCCCTTAAATCTCTTACCAGAAATAAAACTAAGAGCGCTACCTATTAGGTACGCGCTCTTAGTTTTCAGTTGATTTTATTTAAAGAGACTTGCGGTAATATAGCTCATGATATTACTCTCCTATTTGCCGAGAACCACGTAACCATACTTCACGGATCGATAACGTATCCGAGATATTAATTGTTGGGTCACCATCAACCAATACTAAGTCCGCTCTTGCCCCTTCTACAATACGTCCGCGGTCATCCAAGCTGAACCGACGGGCCGTTTTTGAAGTAGCGGACTGAAGGGCTTCTACAGCTGTGAATCCCGCTTCCACCAACAACTCCATTTCGTGGTGTACGCTAACTCCATGGGCAAGTCCGCCCAACGTTGGAACCGGTACAGAAACATCCGTACCCACCAAGATATCAACACCTGCACGGTGTAGATCCATTACATTCCGATAATTATCTTCCATACTTCCTTGCGGATAGGTATTAAAGCTGGAATTCAACGTATCAATCCATTCTGGACTGAGCTTGGACCTCACACGTGGATCAATCGCCATTTCCGATGCTGGTTTACCGATAATTGAAGAGTTCAAGACGAGACATGGTGTAACAAAAGCTCCAGCCTCCGCGATCATTTTCACTAAATCCGGAGTCGTTTCAGGACGGTCAATGAATAAGTGCGCGAGTCCTTCTACTCCAACTTCTATGGCTTGCCGGGAAGATTCTACAGTTAATACATGAGCAATCGCAATCTTGTGATGACGATGTGCTTCTTCTACAGCCGCGCTTAGAATATCTTGGCTCAAGACAGGTAATCCGGGCGCTGCTAATACTGTCCCTTCTTCGATCATAATCTTGATATAGTCAGCTCCGTCTCTAACTTGTTCTTTCACGAATGCTATTGCTTCTTCTCGGGTTGATACCGTAGGAGCTTCTCCATGATCATGTGCGTAAGCGGCCAGCATGGCGTTACGATCTTCCTCGCTCATTTTCTCTAATTCTTTTAGAACAAAGTCTGGGATTTCCCCATCTCCTGGCATTAGTTCATCAGGATGTCCCCCAGGAGGTGTAACGCCCATTCCGGCAGATCGTACATCAGCAATATCTTCTATCCCTTTCAATTGTGTCGCACGGCCTTTTTTCGTGAACCCGCCCATCATTTCCAGTTCCGTTGTAACTCCAAATTTCAGTGCGTCTCGTAGACCATCTACAGATGTGTGAACATGAGCATCGATTAGACCTGGAAGCAGCGTCCCACCATCCGCATCTATAATGGTCGCATACTCTGGTATTTCCCCTCCAACCGATATAACTTTGTCTCCTTCAATCAGAACTGTATTGGCTTGGATCACTTTCTCCCCATCAAAAATACGCGCATTCGTAATTGCAGTAATCATTGTATTTTCCTCCTGTAATGAATATACTTTTTATAGATTGAAATATAACAGTTAGATTTCTAACTGTCAACAGTCTAATTAAGTAGGTTGTCGCTATTACATTTGACAGTCACTCCCCTAACTATTAATATTACGTATAATTAGAAATCTAACTATACGAAGGGAGTCGGCTGTAGAATGACAGAACAAACCTTTCATACCCCCTATTCAGATGTGATTGTAACGATCGGAATGAAAATTAGAAGCATGGCTAATATCCGATTGTCAGAATTGGATCTGAACGCTCAGCAAGGGCAGATGATGGGATATATCTTTGAGAATCAGGACAAAGGTGTCATCCAGAAAGATTTAGCAGTCCATTTTAACCGTAAAGGAGCCACCATTACCAGCATGCTTCAAGGACTGGAGAAAAAGGGCTATATCAAGCGGGTCATCCCTGAAGATAACGAGCGACAAAAAAAAATATACTTATTGGAAAAAGGGAGCAATCTCGTTGAAGAATTCAACAAAATATTTATGGAAGTAGAACAGAGTATTACTCATGGTCTGTCTGAAGAAGAGAGTGAGATCTTCATGAAATTATTACTCAAAGTTAAAGCGACTTTATAGAGGTTAGAAGATCATGAGATACACAAAAAGTCAGTTCCCAAGGAACTGACTTTTCATACTTTTATCTCCTACTCCCCGCGAGACACAGTACCTTTCTCACGTAATGGTATTAATATTAAAGAAGCCACAATGATGAGTACACCTAAAATAGCTGCTGACCAGTATAACCCACCGTACCCATTCTGTGCTGCCATTTTGGTGATTTCAGAAACACTGTTTAGGATCACTTCTTTTAATGCTGGATCTTGGATTGAACCGACGATTTCATTCATTTGATTTGAATCGAACGAACCCGAGCCGGAAGCCATCTGCTGACCAATCTGTGCTAATTCACCTAGTGCATCCGGTGATAAAGAGGCCTGTGCAATGTTGTTCTGTAATACATCCTGGAAATCATTCTTAAAAAGATTACCCATATTGTTATAGCCACGTGCAATAAAGCCTGCATAAATGGTTGGAGCGATGGTCATCCCAATTTGGCGGAGTAAGGATAAAGAAGCAAGAGCAGTACCCTTATCAGATTTCAACCCTTCTGTGGCAAGAATATTTAACGGTGCACCTAAAATAACACCAATGCCGACACCTGCAATCATACTTGAGACAACAAATTGCCATTCCGATTCAATCCATAACGGGAATAAGGCAAATCCGATGGCTGCAATCAACCCAGACATAATCACTGTAAATACTGGGCCACGCTTACTAACAAGTACACCACCTAATCCAGCACCAACCCCTGCTGCTAATGCAAGTGGTGTCATCCAATAACCTGATTTCTCAGCCGTAATCCCCAGTACATTTTCTGTGAAGGCTGGGATGAAAATCATACCCGCTAAAATCCCACCTGATAAAGCACCAATTAGAAGCACCATTAAGAAACGAGGCTGCTTAATTAAGTGTATAGGTAGAATAGGGTCACCCTTTTCTTTTCGTTCTAATCTAGATTCATAAATTACTAACAGGATAAATAACACAATTCCTGCTCCAATAAATCCTGACACGTTAAGCTTCGTAAAGCTTGCCAAGAAATCAATATCAATGTTTGTTAATCCGTACATAATCGAAAGAATAGCGAATGATAAAATAATGGTTCCCATTAAATCTAAACGACCCGGACTTGGATCTGCCGATTCTTTTAGCTTCATAAAGGCAAGAATAAACAACACAATGGCAATAGGCACGTTAATTAAAAATAAAATATGCCAATTTCCCGTTAAATCAAGTAAGAATGAACCAACGTTTGGTCCTAATACTGCCGCTACCCCGTTCATTGCACCTAAAAGTCCTAAATATTTGGCCTGCTTGCTTGGCTCAACAGTACTTAAAATATGGGAGTTCCCGATAATGAAAATACCCCCGCCACCCAGTGCTTGAATGAAGCGCGCAGCTAAATAAAATCCAAATGATGGGCTAAGGGCTACTAATGATGAACCAATTCCAAATAAAATAATTTCAATAATAAATAACTTCTTCCTTCCGTACCTGTCGGAGAGTTTACCTACAATCGGTAAGCTAATCGCTAAACCTAATGTATAAATGGTTATCCCCCATGCGCCCCAGTTATCCGTCACATCAAAAGAACGATTAATGGTTGTGAGCGCTGAACTAATGATTCCGTTATCCAGCTGCGCCATAAATACGCCAATTGAGAATAAAAGCAAGGCCCAGAATTGAGATGATTTTTTAGCCAACATGATTCACCCCTTACAATCTGATATTTTCACCTTCATATAATACACTTTAAAATAATATTATTCAAAGCCCTATCTTATAGCCATACTTCTATATAAGACCATTAATCATTGGTATAATTTCATAAGAAACTTGACCTTGCACACTAATGGTTACACGAGAATGGTTGTTTCGTACTTATACTTTAGGAAGGAGATGCAGCTATGTATGAGTTGGAGCATCATCAGGCCCAGATCATTGTTGATAGAATGATGAAGGATATTCCCTATAACATTAATATTATGGATCATACGGGCATGATCATTGGAAGCGGAAATAAAGAAAGAATTGGTACACTGCATCATGGTGCATTGGAAGCTATAAACCAGAGAACCATTGTGGAGATTCATACAGATGAGCAATTTGTAAAGAAGGGTATTAACTTACCGATTGAATTGAATGGCCATATTGTCGGAGTGGTAGGAATTAGTGGTGAAGTACAAGAAACGCGACCCTTCGGAAACCTCTTAAAATCTGCTGTCATTTTATTGATCAATCAAAGCATCACATTAGAAAAGGAGAACTTAAAGAATAACCTAAAGCAGGAATTTTTCAGTTTGATTATTAACTCAGACACCACTTACACCAAAGAAATAATGAACCAAGCATTAATCTATGGCCTACAGTTAACAAAACCTACCCAAATTCTATATATAGAGTCACCTAATGAGGTTAATGAAGATATCAATATAAGCTTATCCTCCTTTAAAATGTCTAAACATACGCTTTGCTTACTCATTCAGGAAGCAGATAAGTGTGAATCTCTGCACCAAATCATGAGAAATCAGCATCCGAATGCTCTCATTTCAATTAGTAAAATGAACGACACTATTTCTGATGGATTTCAACAAGCCAAATCTGCTATGCGTGTTCTGAAGGGTATCTATTTCAACGAGAAAACGATTATGTATTCCCAATGTGAATTCATAGCCGATATGGCGAAGCTACAAAAGAATGATCCAAAGGCAGAACGGCTGACCCATTTACTCGAAAATAATGATGAATTAATCAAAACACTTCAAGTTTATCTCAACTGCAATCTTAACGCCAATGAAACCGCCAGCAGACTCATGATCCACAGGAATACATTGAACTATAGATTAAATAAGATCTATACTATTACAGGTAAAGATCCCAAAAATATTTTGGAACTCGTGGAACTCATTTTTATGCTGATTAACCGTGTCCAACAAGCATAAACAGCCTCGCCGTCCTTTAGCGGCGAAGAATCGTTTAGCGTTAAAAAGAGGATGTCCCATGTTGCTTTTGGGACATCCTCTTACATTCTTATTTCAACAATCTGGCAATGCTCTCAGATGTACGAGCAACATTTTCCTTACCTTTTGCCAATAAGGTACTAATATCTGCGGCTCCATGTACAATTCCAAAGATGGAGTCAAATCCTTCATCATACAAGACCTCTACATCTTGGCCCACATATCCTGCCAAGGCGATCACCTTGATATCACTGTTAACGCTTTTAGCTGCCTTAGCTACGCCGTAAGGTGCTTTACCGAATTTCGTCTGAAAATCGATACCGCCTTCTCCTGTGAAGCAGTAATCTATATTTTGCAGCTTCTCTTTCAATCCTGTATATTCGATTACAATTTCAATTCCCTTTTTCATTGTAGCGTTGGTGAAAGCAATCAGGCCACCGCCAAGACCACCTGCACCGCCTGCACCTGGTACATCGACAATATCTTTTCCAAGTTGCTGTTTAATTACGTTGCTATAATGTCTTAGATTCTCATCCAATACTGCAACCATTTCAGGAGTGGCACCCTTTTGTGGACCAAAGACAACCGATGCACCTCGTTCTCCGCACAAAGGATTAGTTACATCTGAAGCTACCAAGATGTTAATATTTTTTAATTGCGGAAGCACATTAGTTGTATCGATCGAGTCCAACCCAGATAGACTTCCTCCACCAAGCAACTGTAGCTCGTTTCCTTGTTTGTCTAGGAATTTATAACCCAGAGCTTTAGCCATTCCGGCCCCTCCATCATTCGTAGCACTTCCCCCAATGCCTAGGATGATATCCGTAATACCCTTTTCAATACAATCCTTAATTAATTCACCCGTTCCTAAGGTTGTCGTAACTAATGGGTTTTTGGTTTCCTGCGTAACATGATGAATGCCACTAGCAGATGCCATTTCAATCACGCCTGTTTTGCCGTCTCCCAAAATGCCATAATGAGCAAGAACCGGTATACCAAGAGGACCTGTCACTTCTTTTTGTATCAAGGTGCCGCCTGTTGCATCTACTAATGATTGGACTGTACCTTCACCGCCATCAGCCATAGGAACATGAATACATGTTGCGTCTGGAATAGCTCTTTTTATACCTATCTCCATAGCTTCACATACTTCTTTTGCTGTCATACTTTCTTTAAACGAATCAGGAGCTAACAGAAATACTTTACTCATGATGATTCCCCATTTCCTTTATAAGATAAATCCGAAAAGAACAATTGCTATTATTGTCATCGTTATACCGACCATACCTTCATACAGGACAACCTTCATTCGGTCCTTCATACTCATGCCCATCGCATTACGTGTTACGTGGAAGTAAGTTCCATGTGGTAAACTGTCAATTACCGTAGCACCCGCATGGGTCATAACTGCAGCTGATAGAGGCGCAACCCCTGTATTTAATATCGCAGTTGAGAATGAGCCTGTAGCCAAGATCACACCTGTTGAAGTGGATGCTGTTGCTCCTGCCATCAATATACCTGCTATAGGTGCAAGGAAGACACCGGAAATACCTGTTGCTTCTACAAGAGCAACAACTTCTGCTGGAAGGGTTGACGCTGTAATCAATCCGCCAATGGCACCTGCACCAATAATGATCAGAATCGTTGGTGTCATTCGATGTAATCCTGCCGAACAATAATTCACTATTTCTTTGGTCTTACCTAATGCCACGGAGCCAACTATACCGGCAAAGGGTAGAATAAACAAAGAGTCTATTTTTAAATCTGCGAGGAAACCAACGCCTAATATCGATCCAACCGGACTAATCATCAAAAGAACAATAGCAATTACAGGAGCTACTAGAGCTTTAGATAAAGGTGGTAGATTCGTGTTACTGCTCTTTTCCAATTCCGCAGCTTCAAGCTCTGTTACTTTAGTGCCTTTAAATTTAATTAATGATGCAATAATAACCGCAACTACTAATCCGCAAATAGCTGGGACTAGTCCACCAATCATTACTTGGTTAACATCGAGTTGAAATCCACCTGCCGCTGCAATGGTATTCGGGTTAGGAGAAATGATGTTACCCGCTTTACCACCACCAGATAAAGCCACTAGCAAGGCGATCTTGGAATATCCCATTTTATGACCTACGGACAATGCGATTGGTGCAACAATCAATACAGCTACTGGAATAAATACCCCTACAGCCGTAATAACCATAGTAGCCAATGCAAGCGACAGCATGGCTTTCGTTCCACCGAGTTTATCAACAATAAATTTCGCGATGGTTCCCGCTGATCCAGATTCCATCATTACACCCGCAAATACGCCGGCTGCGATAATCCGTATAACGGTACCTTGTACACTTTGTGTTCCAGAAATGAGGATACTAATGACCTCTGAGAAATTAGCCCCTCCAATAAATCCACCAACAATAGCTCCTAGAATCAACGCATACGTCGGTGCCAGTTTAAACAAAATTAATACGATAGCTAATGCTAGTCCAGCTAAAGCGCCAATCCAGCTAATTTCCAATGCCATCTTAACTCCTCCTTAGGGTAATCATGATTTTGAATTGTTTTGTAACCCCATTGAGCCAATATGAGTAATCACCACAGACATTGTAAGTTTATTCACAATGTAGGTCTTATTCATCCACATTTACTTACATGTGTTGTAGTGAGTAGTTCTATTACCCCTTTAGGGCTTCTGTTTACTATCTTGAATACGTTTTCATTATATTTCTATTACTGACCTTAAACAATTGATATTCCAATGAATATTATTGTGCATATGCACAATATAGTATAAATTTAACAATGTCAAAGAAGAAAACATAGTTACAGCAAGTGATAGGTTGAACGAACTGCGCTTTAGGATTTCGGATCACATATGCTTAATTGTTGTATTTTGTGACAATCCTTTGATTTTTTCTTTAGAAACGCTAAAAAAGCGTTAATCCTAAGGTTAACGCTTGAATCAATTCAAATGTTAGCTTAGATGCCATGTAAGAGAATCCTATGATTGTCCTTAAAGTTTACTGATTCTCCATAATGATATGATTAACCTGTTCTGATATGGATTCGAAAGTTGTTTCCAATGAGATAGCCATCTCTTTAAACAATATACTCTCGATAGAAGTTAACAAAACTTGGTCATATGTACCAAACTTTTTATTGTTCAATTCTATTTGATGCTTTTTACGGAGTAATGTATTAGCAACTTTAGCAATCTCTTTTCGATTTCCTTTTGATACGATATTGGCATACGTTTGATGTCGTTCGTTATTTTTATCGATCCACTGTATACCCGGCAATCGAAAGGATTCAATAATTTTCTCCGCTTCGTTCCTTTCAATGAGATCTAGCATAAGGACGGATTTACTATCTACTGGAATACTGATTTTTAACTTTGCCCCGTTAAGTGGATGTAATTCGTAATAGTGCTTTGATTCACCCTCTATGGTTTTTACGCTTATGTTATCTATTCGGCAAACGCCATGTCCTGAATATATAATCAAATCACCCACATCAAACATTGTTGAATTCACCCCTCATGTCGTCAAGTTGACTGTATTAAGATTATGTCCAATTTTGAAGAGCTTATGATGGTTACGTTTTTCCTAACTGACCTCTTAACTTGCCAACCAGCCATAGTACTATAGGAAAGACGATACCGAACATCATCGCATAAAAAGGCCATACGGAATTAAACTCACTTATATATGAGATGTTAGGCCAAATATAATGGGCCATGGCCAACGCGATTAGTATTAGAGGAATTAAAAGACTGTTCGACTGTCGAAGATGGAAGGCATCTGCAAGTCCTTGTGCTGAAATGTATAGTAGGAAGGCAAGGCGAAAAAAGATGGTAACAAACCAGAATACGGCAACGCCAATTTCAAACCGTTGAAGAAACTCCCCGATACTGATTGTTCGGTCAATAAAATAAGTGGGATACGTTAAATTTGCCACAACTCCTTCACTCATCACTGCAATCATTTGCAGAACCATGAGAAAGTACATGCTAGCGCTAATCAAAGCACTTGTTATTACTGACTTTCTCCACTTTTTCGGATCAGGGATGTGCTGAACAAAAAAGAGAAACAAAATCGCTTCTAAAAAGGGAAAGGCAAACAAATAAAATGATGCATTAAAGATAGGTTTAAAACCATACTCAAACATAGGGAGCAAATTATGTAGCTCTGTTTCAGGAATAAGAGTTACCCTCACGAATATATACAGAATCAAAAGCAAAAAAAACAATATTTCTGCACACCGACCAATCACAACAGGACCCGAACGTACGGCGTAAAAAATCACGATAAGCATGATGACATATATGGCTTCATAGGGAGTCTCCGGCATAATAGATGTGGTGATAAAGTCACCTAGATTTCGAAGCGTCATGATGAACTCAAGAAAGGGAAATAAAAAAATAAAAAGGGTAGCTATCATTGTTCCGCCCAAGGATCCGAAGAGACCACGGAGATATCCCACGAAAGATTTTCCATTCATTTGCCTAGCGATGGTTGTATATAAAGGTATCAATAACAGATGAAATCCTAGGGAGAGTGGAATCGAAATCCAAGCATCCTGTTTAGCCGCAGTGGTAATTATAGACGGCAACACTAGATATGAGCTTCCTATTTGATACAGTGCAAACCACGTAATGGCTTGCCGAAAAGTTAAGTTGGTATTCATTCCAAATCTCCCTTACATATTATATTTATACAATAACTCACTTATGGGTTGGAACAGGAACTGGATAACCATTAGTGGACTTGGGAGCTCAATGTTGAAGATATGCAGTAAGGTCAATATTGAACCTATAGTCAATAATACTAAGCTAATCACCACTTCACGTACGTAATGTTGATCCTTCAATTTTTTTAGCTCGTATAATGATGCTAGGATGGAGACTGCAAGAATCACATATAGCATTTACATTCACTCCTGATTGTGTTCCGTATCCATCGGACTCATGATTTTCCCGACACGGTTTAGACGATATTGGATATGGACATCCACCTCGATTTTTTGAAATCTCTTCCCCCAGTCATCTTTCCATGTATGCCATTCACGAGGGAACTTCCGATGAAAGGCTTCTCCAAACCCGAATATATCGGAACCCATTTGTTGTGCATTCCGAACGCCTTCCTTCAAGATCTGTTCCTGCTGCTCTCTAACTGCATCTTGAAAATCTTTAAATACCCTACCATCCTTCAAGTTCGCATTGCAGGCAACCTCTCCGATATTGGATTCCATATTTACAAATAGGGAAATATGAGGTTCATGATCTATTACTTCTGGATGTATCTTTACCTTAGAATTGATTACTTCAACGGCAAATTTCCCCTTGGAATCCGGACAATCGATCGAGCCTACTGTACTAGAGACACGGTTCGTTATATAGGTGAACGCCTTACTTTTGGATTCATCCATCCAACCGATAAGTCGATCCTTCTGAAAGACACCAATACCGGTAAATTCGTAACTTGTATGTTTAGGTGAACTTTTCACATTCTCAATACTTAGACCTTTCTCCAGATTTCTCAGTCGTATGCCGGTTAGAACAGGTTCAATGCCTTCTTTGGCGAACCGCTGCAACAAATCCTTCACATTGACGGCGGAGGTGGGTGCCCATGCCTTTTCGGACACTTTTAATGCCTTATACATATCCATTGCAGGCAAAACCTCGGTTGGAGCAACAAAAGTAACAGCGTCCTTAGCCGAATTGCCTCTGACAACAGCCAAATAGAAATCAGGGCGTACTTCAGGGTCACGAAACAGGAAGTCCAAAGATTCTTTAATACCCTTTCTTGCAGTTTCCTCATCGAAGATCACAAACTTTAAGTGAGACATATACATTTTCCTGGATGATTCGGTTGTAAATTTTCGAACAGCTTCAAATATGGTATCGGCACGTTTTGAAAACACAATCGTTGGTGAGCGTTCCATGGTTCGGTTCATTGACATTTGCGATGGATCGACCACTTGTACACTAATCTCATATTGATCACCAACGGTATCGATGCCGAGAGCCACGACGACCGACAATTCGTTCAATTCTTTACTATTCCAGCACCCGGTAAGAACAGCCAATAGGAAAGAGGAAATAAGCACGGATATAATGGTAGATCGGTGCAGATTCATTATGCCTTACTCCTTTATTTTTTACTTTTGGCTCTTTTATTTCCAAATGGAAAACGTAATATAGCATCTCTTTGCTTCGACGAATTGTAATTAGCTAAGGGACTCAAGTAAGGTACACCGAATGAATCTATCCCATTTAAATGGACTAAGAGCATAATGATCCCAACAGTCAATCCATATACTCCGAACATAGCTGCCAACCCCATGAACCCAAATCGCAATAGTCTGATTGGAAGGGCCATGGTGTATGAAGGGATAACAAAGCTGGAAATAGCAGTTATTGCAACAACAATGACCATAACAGCTGAGACGATGTTTGCTTCGACGGCTGCCTGTCCAATAACAATTGAGCCAACGATGGAAACCGCCTGACCAACCGTTCTCGGCATGCGAAGACCTGCTTCTCTAAGAATTTCAAAAATGACTTCCATGATCATCGCCTCAACAAATGCCGGAAATGGGACCCCTTCTCGTTGCGCAGATAAGCTTAATAACAGGACCGTTGGAATCATATCTTGATGGAACGTCGTTAATGCAATATATATGGACGGTGCCAACATACATATAAATAGTGAAAAATACCTTAATATGCGAATGATACTGCTATAAATAAAAGATTGATAATAATCTTCTGCGGATTGTATGAAATCCACAAACACTGCAGGCGCAAGAAGAACGAAGGGCGTTCCATCAACAAATATCGCGATTTTCCCCTCCATAATACCTGCAGCAATAGAGTCAGGACGATCAGAGTTATAGAAGGTTGGGAAGATGGAGAGTTGTTTCCTACCACGGAGGCATTCCTCTAGATATTCACTCTCAAGCACGCCTTCTATAAGCATGTTCTTTATTCTGGATATCATATTCTGCACCATATCCAGATCAGCGATCTCATGTATATACATGACCGATATGTCGGTCTTTGTCTTTTCCCCAACTTTAAGTGTACATACTCGTACTCTTGTATCCTTCACCTTGCGGCGAACCATTGTCGTATTCGTACTCAAAGTTTCCGTAAACGACTCTTGTGGACCTCTGACAACAGGCTGCGTCTTCGATTCTGTAATGCTACGTTCTTCCCATCCAGGTAAGGGAATGCCCAATCCATCATCTATACCGTCCAATAACAGGAGGAGGCTTCCAGAGAGGATCTGATCCAACGCATCTTCAAAGCTCTGAACGAAGTTTGCTTCTCCGACGTCCAGAATATCATCCTTTAAAAATGTTAAGGTCATCATCTCATCTGAAGAGGTACGGTCATGCAGCGGCCGAATCACATTATCCTGTATCTTCTGCATGTCCGTCATTCCGTCTAAGTAAAAAAGAGCAGCATGTTTATTACCGATTGTCATTTTACGAACAATAAAATCCGAACTGCTTCCCATGAAATCACAAATGAGATCGATATTCTGACTTAATGACTTGGAGAATTTAGTTTGTACCTTCATTTTTCAATAATCCTCCCTCCGATCTGTACGATTTGGACAAAGACCTGGAATGGTAAATATGATCTTTCTGTACTTTATGGTTATTGAAATCCGCCCTCTAAGGCAATTTTTTGTAGTATGTGTAATTATTTATGTAGTATCCTGAAACATCATAAAAAACCAAGTAATTCATTGCGCTCTTTATTTCGCTACACAAAAAATCCCCTCCAAGTACCATCGTATCCACATGCTAATACATGAGGTTTTCTACGAATGATTACTTGAAGGGGACGAAGACTTATCGTCAACAACTCCGGTATTAATAAATCTTCTTCAACAGCTCAATAACTTCATCCAGGGTGAGGCCAAAGGATTTGTAGTAGGATGTGTCGCTTTCCATTTGCTTTAAGATCATTTCGTTCCGGATTCGCAGCATCTCCTCGGGAGAGAACTCGGCTACAAAACACCCTTTACCTGTTACGGTATTAATCAATCCACTCCGTTCGAGCTCTTCCCAAGCTTTCTTTACAGTGATGACGCTAACGCGAAGCTCTTGGGCTGCTTGTCGAATGGGTGGCAGACAATAGGCGCTTTCTAATTTGCCTTTCAGGATCTGGGCGCTGATCTGTTCGAAAAGCTGTTGATAAATTGGTTTCTCAGATGTATTCGAGATAGATACGTTCATTTTATAGAATCTCCACTTTTAGGAATCGTTTAACCGCCATCCGATAGGCAATCATGATCAATGCAATAAATATCACGATTCCTCCGATCAGAATAGAGATTTGAAGTCCTGTATTATTGGCCCCGGAACCATTGAACATATCGGACACAACATGACTTTGGACTCCAATCCATTGGGCAACTCCGGCGAACAGCATAGCGGCTGTTATGGATACAATCGCTGGGATGCCATATTTATATGCCGTCTTGTAATACATCGGGATAAAGATTACGTTGAAGATCGCAAGCATGATGAAACATAACCCCCAGAATCCCAAGTGCGGTGCGAAAAAAATATTGTCCAGATTCGGATATAAGCGGAGGTTAATCATGCCAAATATCATAGCCATAACGATATGCAATAATTCCAAGATGACGATAACAAACACCCTTGCTTTCACGATGTCTTTTTTGGTGACGGGCATCATCGAGGTAAACATCAAATCATTCTGCGCTCTAAATTGGCCAAATATATTCGGTATCGTGATCCAGCAGAAATATAGAATGACAATGAAATACAACCATCCGGGAATAAGCATTAAGGACCCTAAAATAGCAGGTGTGATCAGGAATATAGAACTTATCCCTATTTTTAAATCCTTCATCACTAAATTATACATACGTATCCTCCCTTTTCGCAAAATAAATCATGATTTCCTCAAGACTCGGCGTGGTTGCTCTAATATCGGAAGAAGAATCAAAGTCTCCGGAATGAATCAATCCAGTAAATCCAAAAGAGTTAACTTTATAGGAAATCATCTTTGCTTTCACCTGGTCTAGTTGGTTTTCGTTGCCACTCAGTAAGCGATAGGACTCCATAAGTTCGTTTTTCTCTGAACTGGCGATGACTTGCCCATTATTGATAAAAGTTATGAAATCCGCGCATTTCTCTAAATCCGATGTAATGTGAGTAGAGAAAAGAATGCTTATTTCGCCATCGATAACGAGTTCTTGAAAAATATCCAACAGATCGTCTCTTGCAGCTGGATCGAGCCCGCTTGTCGGTTCATCGAGGATGAGAAGCTTTGCGCCGTGGGATAAGGCAATGGCCAAACTGTACTTTACCCTCATTCCCGTCGACAGTTCAGCCACTTTTTTGTTTTCATCCAATTTGAATCTTCTCAGATAGTTATAATAAGTTTCATCATTCCAATTCTTGTAGAACTTCTTGATGATATCAGTCAATATTTTTATCTTGCTGCGAGGATAGAAGTCAGTACCACCAAAGGCGCATCCAATCTCCTGTTTTAATTCGATTTCATGTTCGGCGATATCCTTTCCCAAAATACGTACTTCACCGCTGTCGATATGAATCATATTCAGAATTGATTTGATGGTGGTCGTTTTTCCCGCGCCATTGGCACCGATGAAACCCATAATATAGCCCTTCTCTAGTTGAAACGTTATATCCTTTAACTCAAAGTTCGGGTATTTCTTGTTTAAGTTCCGAATATTTAATGCCAGCATGTCATACCTCCTCATAAAAATTGTGTATATTGTGTATACACAATATATCACGGAGGATTGTTGAAGTCAATTGGGACATTACCTAATTTTAGAATATTTATTGAGTAAATGTTAGTGACGTGCTAGACCATTAATCACAAGAAGGGAGCTTTCCCCGAAAGTAGATTTTTCTACCTAAGGGCAAGCTCCATTTTCAAAATAGCCGATATTTGTTCTTAACCTCTTTAAGTTAACCTTCTTGAAAAGTGACCTTTGCTATTGTATTCTCATTAGGCTTTGAAGAAAAGGATAACTCTGCATGATGCTTCTTAGCAATCTGCGCACATAATGCGAGTCCCAATCCATTTCCCCCTTCTTTTCTACTTCTTGCCTTATCTACTCTATAAAATGCTTCTGTCACCTGAAGGAGCTGATTCTCTGTCATTCCCTTTCCGTTATCTTCTACTTCAATAATTTTTTTCCCTTTTTCAAAATAAGCTCTCATCATAATCTTACCTTGTGTGCTACATGCCTTTATTGCATTATCTACTAAGTTCAGAACCATACTTTCTATTAAGTCTTTATTTCCCTTTAAATCTTTTAACTCACTGTAATAGACTAATTCTATTTCTTTAAGCTTAATATTTTCGGTTTGATGAATTTTTCCAAACAACTGTTCTATATCAATGGATACCATTACTATTTCTTTTTCTTCACGTATGATTACCAGTTCCAATAAACTTTCCGAAATATTCTTTAACCGTGTACTCTCTGATAAAATATAATTGGTTGCAGCATACTTATCTTCCTCACTTAAATGCGCCTTCTGCATATATTCAGCATATCCATAGATCGCAGTTAATGGCGTTCTCAATTCATGCGCCAAATCATCGATCAATCGCTGCTTTTCTCTCGCATGGTTCTCAAGCTCTTCCATCTGATATTGAATTTTATCCGCCATCGTATTGAAACTTTGTACAACCTCTGCGATTTCTTTGCCACCCTTAATCTCTAGCTTTTCTTTATATTCTCCATTTGCAATCTTATTTGAAATACTTGAGATTCTTTCTAGCGGTTCAAAAAGATACTCTAATAAAATATACAAGCATATACTTAAAACTCCGGAGAATAGGATACTTGCAATAAATAAAGAGATATTCATCTTCTCCCATTTATTCACTATATCTGTTATGTCTGCATAGTAGACTAACGTATATTGGCTATACTGTTCTGGTAAATTCCCCGATACTTGTATGTATTTCCTTCCATTTTGTGTCTCAACATTGATCTCCGTTATATCTTTTTCTTTAATTATATCTTTATTAGTTAATGTTACTTCTATAGGTAAACTGGAATACATACTCACCTTATCTTTATAAATCTGTAAATATATTTTTTGAATTTCATATTGCATTTTATACGAATCATAAGAACGAGCGATAGCTTCATCTGTTTCATACCCTCTATTGTTCATAGCCATTATGTCTTTAGTCATACTATTCACTAAAAAATAATGCTCTCTTAGATAGCTCTCCTTAATACCTGAAAGGTTATGTTTTGTATTGATAATACTAAATAACATAATCCCAACATTAATAAACAACAGAAATAATACCAAGGTCCATATATAGGTTTTATTTTTCATACTACACCTCTAACCGATAACCTAGTTTATACACGGTTACAATTCTCTTCTCCAACCCCAACTTTTTTCTAAGCTTCTGAATATGAACATCCACCGTTCTTGTTTCTCCTATGTATTCATATCCCCATACTAACTCTAAAAGCTTCTCTCGTGATAAAGCAATGTTTCTATTTTTTATGAGTACCTCTAATAGCTCAAATTCCTTAGGTGTATATTCAACTACCTCCTCCTTCAAAAAAAGCCTTCTACTATGAAATTCAACCCTAACATTATCTAATACAAATGTATCTTCATCCTTCTTGGTTCGCCTTAATATAGCTTCTACTCTTGCAAAAAGTTCTAACATTTCAAAGGGTTTTGTCAGATAATCATCTGCTCCCATGACAAGCCCCTTTACCCGATCCTCTACGCTTCTTCTGGCCGTTAAAAGAATAATAGGAATGCCTTTTACTTGTTCCAAAACCTCAAACCCATCCATTTTAGGTAACATAATGTCTAATACAATTAAATCAAAACTTTTATTTTTTATCATTTCTACGGCTGTCTCACCGTCCATAGCCGAATAGCAGGTATGCCCTACCAAACTTAGGTTTCTCCTTATTAATTCATTAATTGCCTCTTCATCTTCTACTATTAGAATATCTGCCATGCTTTTCACCCCATCCTATTAAACAACTAATATCCTTTTACACTTGAAATATGTACTTAGAGATACTATTCTATTTAAAAATGTATTAATATTTCGCCTTATTATCTCACATTAAAACTTAAATGTTGCCATTCTTCATTTTTTTTACAACTCTATTACAACTTAATAATACTACCTATATATTCTTTTGTTATTTTTAAATTGTCATTAAATAAGAATAACAAGGAGGACAATACAATGTCTCGAAAATCATTACTTCCAAGAAATCTTGCAAAAGACAGCTTCAAAGGTGTTAAAATTATTACTTTTATAGGTGTCGCTTCCCTGATCTTCACACAAGCCATAATAGCTAGTGATCTGGAAACTACCACTAAAGTCCCTACTACTTACAATGTCTCTGAACTTTCTGACTTAGTGAATAGGCAAATTCCTGATGGGTATGTAAAAGCTAATTATGAGGCTATCTATTCCGCTGATACTCACAGTAAAACACCTAGTTCTAAAGATTTATCTTTACAAGAAGCTGCTGAAATAGCTGCCCAAGAAATATTTAAATTTTCCGGCGAAAAACTTAATAACCAAACGCTCCAAATGTCCTATTTCCCTCAAACTGGTGGACCTAATTCTACGTGGGAGGCCCATGTAAACATTACACCTTCCTACCGATTTTTAGCTGAAATAGATGGAAGTACGGGTGAACTCATTCGCAGCAAATGCATTGGTGGTCCTGATATAGACAACAATTTCGACATTGATGCACCTTCAACCAGAATACTCTCATCTCAACGACTGGATTCTGCTCCCAAACAATTTGCTGAACAATTTACTCTTGATGACTCCTATGCAAAAGTCCAGAATCTTATCACAGAAAAAGGTTATATAGCTGAACCTATTAAATCCATAACCTATAAGTATATCTCTACCGATGCATTCGCAGTAGCTTCACATACCTTTGAGGTCACAACGGCTTCTAATAAACTCTATTATGTTGCACTCTCGGAGGATCTTACTCAACTGAGAGACTATGTTGTTTTAGGAACGAAATAATATTACTGATATAGAGCTCCTGGAGATATGAGAGTTACGCCGGAACAGCTGTATACCTAAAGGGTATACAGCTGTTTTATTTTAAAATTCACTTATGATACTTTTCACCTCAACGGTGTGCCCCAAAGTTCAGCGAGCTACAAAACCCTTTTGAGAAATACCTTATACCGATATACCCGAGTGTGTGTCTATCCGCTTGAGTTGAAAGAACGGCTTGCCCTTTGACCAATGGATAAATGGCTGCTCTATGACATAATAAGAGATCATCGCCGCAATATACGAGATTGCGACAACGGACACACTGATGCCTAACCATTGCCACACGTCATCAATACCGGAATTACGATAATCCTTTAAAACGTACATTTCGATTAACGTAGATATTGTCCGCTTAATTTTATTTGATATAATCCGTTGCGTTCTTTGTTTGCTTGATTAGATGTTCTATTCATTCAATTGTTTAAGACTCTCATGGTCTACTATGTTGATTTGGCGTTGACCTACGAGCTTAATCCACCCTTGTTCCTGGAACAAGGCAAGCTTGCGACTTAGGCTTTCCTGCGTTGTTCCGATCATCACTGCTAAGTCTTTCTTACTTACGGGCAGTATTAGCACGTTATCCTCGAGGTGATCATTCTGTTGATCGTGCAACATTACCAGTAAAGTCTTTGCGATTCGTTGCTCAACATCATATAGAGTAAGCTGCTCTAATTTATCTTCTGCCATTTCAATGCGTTCTGTATACCTCTCAAGGAACTTGATAGCAATCTGAGGTGTTCTCAACATTAAATCATTGATGACTTTGCCTTGAATTAGACAAATTTCTGTAGGTTCCAATGCTTCGGCGGTGTTAGTTAATACCGTATGACTGAATAAAGACAACTCCCCAGTGAAATCACCGGGGCTAAGAATACGTACAATCTGCTCCTTACCCGAAGGGGAGTAGCGAGATATCTTCACACTGCCCCGATGGACTATCCATAAATTCGCTGAGGAATGACCAGGAGAGAAAATAACTTCACCCTTTATATATTGTTTGCTAACAGAGACGTTCATGACCTCTATCTTCTCATCAGGCGATAAAACATCCAAAATAGGTACATTGTTGATACATAGTGCTGGGGATTGCTGACCCGCAACATACAATTTACTTGCTTGATGATGATTGCATTCCATTACGAATCCCTCTATTCTTGTTCGATAATATAGGTCGGCTAGTCTTTACGCCTTGGTAGCGTGTTAGACGAATCGCATTAATGATTACTAGCAATACACTTAATTCATGTACGAGCATCCCGGAAGCCATAAATACATTTCTAGTTAACACACCGATTAATAGAGTCATGACGATGACTACAGCGAAGTAAATATTTTGCCTCATATTGTTCATTGTAGCATGGCTAAGTCCCAAGGCGTATGGAAGGTTCACTAGACGATCTGACATAAGTACAACATCGGCTGTCTCGATCGCGACATCAGTTCCTGACCCGCCCATAGCAATTCCTACATCGGCAATGGCTAGAGCGGGAGCATCATTCACGCCATCACCAATCATTGCAACGATATATTCCTTCTGCAGCTCTTGTAATATCTTGACCTTATCGTCAGGTAACAGTTCCGCGTAATATTGATCAATTCCAAGTTCATGCGAGACCGCAGCTGCGGTCCGTTCGTTATCACCCGTTAACATGACTACCTTTTTAACACCAGACTTTTTCAAGTTATGAACAAGTTCAAAGGCATCATCCCGTAATACATCTGCAATAGAGATTAGCCCTAACACCCGTTTATCATCCGCGACAAAGACGACCGTCTGTGCCCTATTCTCCTCTTGAGATACGTAATTGGCTACTTCCTGATCATAATGAATGTTGTGGTCCGCCATTAACCTTCGATTTCCGATAAATAGATTCATTCCTTCAACCGTGGCAGCTACCCCTTTGCCGGGCAACGCCTCGAACTGTTCTGCGGGTATAATCTTAGAAGCGAATCTCGATGAAGCCTCCGCAACGATGGCTCTAGCCAAATGGTGCTCGGATGCATATTCTGCACGGGCTATCATCTGCAGGAGCTCATCCTCGTTCATGTGAAACATCTTGAGTCGCGTGACCTGGGGTTTACCAATGGTGAGTGTACCTGTTTTGTCAAAAGCGACCACTTGAACTTTCCCCGCCGTTTCTAACGTCTCACCACCTTTAAACAGAATACCGTTCTTTGCACCGTTCCCGATTCCAGCTACGATAGAGACCGGAGCAGAGATAACCATGGCACCCGGGCAAGCAATAACTAACAATGTCAGTGTTAATTCAATATCTCTAGTAAAGGCATACACGATAATAGCTAATATAAAAATGGCAGGAGTGTAGTAACGAGCGAATTTCTCAATGAAATTCTGCGTTGGTGCTTTCGATTCCTGTGCTTCCTCGACCATATTTAGAATACGAGCAAACGTTGTGTTGTCACCGACCTTCTCAGCGATAACTTCTAAATATCCATGCTCAATGACCGTTCCGCTGAATACTTTCGCATCCTTGTCTCTACTGACTGGAACGGACTCTCCTGTAATAGCTGCTTGGTTGATCGTAGCTTTTCCTTTGAGAATAGTACCATCCACCGGAATGCTTTCACCGGGACGGACTAGAACAATGTCTCCTTGGATCACTTCATCAGGTGATAACTTAACCTCTATCCCATCACGCATGACAGAGGACGTCGTAGGTGCCAGATCCATCAGTGTTTCCAATGAAGAGCGAGTCTTTTCAATAGTTCTCGCTTCTAGATATGAACCGAATATGAATAGGAACGTGACAGCTGCCGCCTCCCAGTATTCCTGGATTGTGATAGCCCCGATGACCGCTACTGTAACGAGTGCTTCAATTCCTAATATGTGATAACGTAATGCTTGAATGGCATTCATCATAATCGGATACCCTGCGCTAAGCGCGGCTGTAATCATGAGCATATTAGAGTATAAATCCAGCACGTTCCATAATTTCAGTAGAAAAGATATAGCGATAAGCAGCCCAGAAATCACTATAACCCTTTCTTTCTTCTTTCTAGACATGATGCATACCCCCTTATTTAATGTTTAGAATTTGAAAGCCCAGGTCGGTGATGACTTTACCGACACCCGCAGTATTAACAATATTCTCATTGTGACTTACTTTTACCTTGCTTGAAGTGAAGAGGACTTTTACCTCAGATACGCCATCTTTGTTATTTAATGCTGTTTCGATTTTCTTAATACAGCTAGGACAAGTAAGTTGTTCTAATTGGAAAGTTGTTGTTGTTGTTGTTGTTATTGTCATTGTAAATCCCCCTTAAAAGTGTAAGTTATCTTCTTGCTAATTTCAGTATAGGTTGAACCTTGTCATGTTAAATTGATATAGATCAAGATTTAAAATAATATGTATTTTTTTCGAATAAAACTAGGAAGAATCCATACATAAATTAGACCACATCAGATATACCTCTAATACAACCGGAGACGAGCTGAACGTATAGAATATATATTTTTCTATCTATTATTGTTATGATTTGATCGTAAACCAGATTGGTTTCATGTCATTAAAGTAGGAGGACTGATTCAAGATCAATCAGATATTAATTGTAGATGATGAGCCTGAAATTCGGCAGCTAATCCGAATACATTTAGAACAATCAGACTTATCCGTTATTGAAGCTGGGTCAGGACGCCAAGCTATTCAATACTTACAGAATCACGCCATAGAACTAATGATACTGGACCTCATGATGGATGATGGCAACGGGTTTGAGGTGCTTCGCTATTTGCGTGAGGCAAATGCTGGGCCATTAGTTATTGCTCTCAGTGCAAGACGAGAAATACAGGACAAAATCTTAACACTCGGATTAGGTGCAGATGATTATGTCACTAAGCCCTTCAGCCCGATGGAATTGGTTGCTCGTGTGCAAGCACAGTTAAGAAGACACCGCCCTCAATCTACTTATCCCGCTAAGGTTCTTCGTTTAAATAAATTAGTGCTGGATATCGACAATTATGTTTTGCGAAATGATGGAAAGGCTTTTCCCGTAACCCCAGTAGAATGCAGACTTTTAGCATTGTTCATGCAGAATCCAGACCGTGTGTTGACCAAAAGGGAAATTTACAAGCAGGTATGGAATCATGAAAACTTTGATGGCAACAATTTGAGTGTTTTCATAAGCAAACTACGTAACATTCTTGAACCAACGGAGGGTTCTCCTCATTACCTTCATAGCATACGTGGAATCGGGTATAGGTTCTCAGGAGATGGACAATGAAGAATCAAACCAAGCTGTGGTTACTTATGCTTATTAGTGCAACCATCAGTATTCTTGTGTTTATTCCACTAAGCATCGTTATTGGGAATATAGGAAATCAGGGGTATGATCTAAAAAGCCTGAACAACGTCTCCCAAGAAATCCTTGATACGGTTGAAGACCATCGAGCTTTTCATGCTGCAGACATAACACCAATACTAGATAATGCTCATCGAAGCCATCCTAATATTCGCTTTGAGTGGATTGCAGCAGATGGTTTGACGATCTATGATACCTTCGGGGAAAAGAAACATTATAATTTTCAACAACTTGCAGATCGTATGATTCATATGCCCGAGACCCTATGGGGCACCGATGATCCAGTTACACTTACTTTTTCTATTAGCCAAGAGGACAAACCCTATTATCTACTCATGGGGTTGTCCAGTGACGCCATGAAAGAGGGCCAATTTTACTTTTTCATGCGTACCTTTAAAGCTCTGTCTGTTTTTATGTTACCGTTAATTGTTGCTTTCATCATTCCCTATCTACTATCTCTAAGGTTCTTCTCTTCCATGAACAAACGCATCAATAAGCTCAATTATGCTATGGGACAGCTTAACCTCCAAAGTGAAATCACTGTACTTGAAGACACCAAAAAGGATGAAATTGCCCTACTTACTGCGCATTATAATGCGATGGCTCGCCGTATCCAGAATCAAGCCGAACAAATCAAGCAATTTGATAATAGACGCAAACTATTACTGTCTAATCTTTCCCATGATCTACGCACCCCACTAACGATGATTTTGGGATACGCGGAAATGATTCGCACTGGATTATATAAGGATGAGAAGGAGCTGCAGGCAGGTGCAAAGGTTTTGCTGCAACGCTCTCGTTATATGGATAAGCTATTGGATCAATTGTTAGATATTGCTCGGCAGGATGAAGACAATATAGAGATTCATGTTACATTGGATAATCTATCTGAAATCATGAGAAAAATTGCTGCAGACTACCTAATGTTCTTAGAAGGGCTAAATTTCACTATTGAAGTAAATATCCCTGACAAAGATATCGAAGCTTGGATTGATTCATCCCTAATCGAACGTGCACTGAGAAACCTAATCGATAACGCGATCCGTTACGGTTCAGATGGTCATTACCTTGAGATCGGGATTTCGGAAAATGATGATGCCATATTCATGACGGTTATCGATAAAGGCCGTGGCATTTCTTTACAGAATCAAGGGCATATTTTTGAGCGGTTCTACCGTGTTGATAGCAGCAGAAATGGCGAAGGACTTGGCATCGGATTATCCATTGTTAAAGAGATCATTACCATCCATGGTGGGTCAATTATGTTGACCAGTACTCCTTATGAAAAGACAGTGTTTGAAATCCAGTTACCGCATCATCAACGTAAATAGTAGCAAATTGTTGGAAGAAAGCTATAATGATACACTAGATTCAGTGATACTTACTTATTTTACTAGTAAAGTGAGATGACGTTATAAAAAAAATATTATCTTTCATGGATTGGGGCATATTTACTCTTCGGTTCTATCATTATATTTTGTTGTTTATCCGGTTTTTCACAGAAAGTGAGCTTTCGAACCATACATTGTTAAACGTCATCTGGCTGATGGCAGCACTTATCGTTCCTATGATATTCTGGTTTCCTGGTCGGCGGATGAACAAAGTCTGGTTTTGCATACTAGAGCTATTGTTGGGCGGTTCTTACTATGTGAATTCTGTCTTCCATCCAGATCTGACTTCAAGAGCAGACTACTTGTTGCCTAGTCTTACAATGGGGTACTTATTGACTAAGCAAACGCTATGGGTTATTCCCGCAGTTACTTTAGTTCCTTTTATCCTTCAGTCTCACTTAAAATCACCTTGGGAACAAACGCTTAGTATCGGAGCAGACAATCTGTTATTCTGCTTCATCGGTATATGGGTAAGCTTCGTAGCCAATGCATATTATCAGAAAAATGAACTGGTAACCGAAGTGGAGCAGCAAAATAAGCTGTTAACCCACTACGCCGCTCAGATTGAGAAGATAACTTTGCTTGAAGAGCGCAACCGTATGTCCAAGGAGCTTCATGATACACTGGGTCACTCCTTTATCTCACTCATTATGAGCCTTGATGCTTCCATAGCCCTTATGGATCGCAAACCTGCCGAGGTCAAAGATCGGTTAATTCGTTTAAGAACATTGGCTGAGCAAAATCTGGACGACATGAGAAATATCGTACATGAGATGGGAGAAGAAGATGAAGAATCTACTCTTATGCAACAGGTTGAGGCGCTTATGGCTAGCTTCCAGGAGCACACTGGAACAATCGTGACTTTGAATACGCTGGGGGCAGAGCAGCCGATCCGTTTTGAAGTGCGACAAACGATTCTTCGGGTCATCCAGGAGTCTTTTACAAATGCATTAAAGCATGGGAAAGCGTCTCAACTGCATTTGGAGTTTCGATTCTCCGAATCAATGCTGCAATTATCCATTCAAAATAATGGAAAACCAATGGATAAGCTGGAATATGGCTTCGGCTTGACCTCTATGAAACATCGGGTTGAGCGGCTGGGTGGCCACCTGTTTGTGTCATCCATGGTGGGAACTGCAGCGATCACTGAAGTCAGATGTGAAATTCCGCTGAAAGGAGCGATGCTGCATGGCAAAAATTAAAGTGCTGCTTGCCGATGACCAAGAATTAATTCTGGAGAGTCTACATATCGTACTGTCCATGGAAGAGGATTTAGAAATTGTCGGGTTAGCCAAAAATGGGGAAGAAGCAATCGAAGGCTGTGAGCAGTTTCAGCCGGATATTGTGCTGATGGATATCAATATGCCCGTCATGGATGGGGTTGCAGCAACGGCCATCATTAAAGAGCGGATACCTTTAATCAAAGTTATCATGCTGACCTCCTATCGAGAAGTAGAATATGTGTTGGCAGCACTAAGCCATGGGGCTGAAGGTTATCTACTCAAAGCCATCCATCCCAAGGATCTGGCTGCAGGCATACGGGTGGTACATGCGGGAGGGACTTTAATCACGCAGGAAATGGCAAGTAAAATGATCAAAAATATGAACAATACCACCACCACAAAAAGTAATGAATACGGACTCAGCGCCCGTGAAATAGAAGTACTACATAAGCTGGCTTCTGGCTTGCGCAATCAAGATATAGCTGATGCGCTGTTTCTTAGCGAAGGAACAGTTAAAAATTACATCTCGACGATTTATTCGAAGCTTAATGTGAGGGGGAGACGAGAGGCCGCCCGTAAAGCCCGAGATTCAGGAATCATGGATCACTAATAAGCCGATATCCAAGAAGCTGGCACTTACTATGGGTGCCAGCTTCTTTTGGCATGGTCATATGAGTAAATCATGACAAAAGCGCACTCTCTCTATATGACTTTTTCAGCCTATACTCATAACTATCAAGCGATAGAGGAGCTGAAGCAAGACATGAAGAAAATGACTGTATACAAAGAAAAGCAGCAAATTGGTGAGAAATTAAGTATATGGCGTTCAATAATGAGCTTTCCAATCATCTGGATGATTGTAGGGACGATCGGCATTATTCTCGTGGATGCACTATTTCGGCCATTAGCAGAGCAAACAGCGGGATTTGCCTCCCTTCTTTTAACACTAACGGCTGGGGTTGTGGCCATCATCATCTATGGGCTAACAATGAAATACATCGCCCATCGATCAGTTCCTGAGATATCAAGAAAACACGCAGGAATTGAAGCTGGCATGGGATTACTAATCGGAGCAATCTTTATGATCGTGTCTACTTTAATTATTGTTGCTGCAGGAGGTTATTCCCTTCAATGGGCGGGTGCTGCGGATACGGGCTCTGTTATAATTCCTTCTATTACAGCAGCTCTAGGGGCAGCCATTGTTGAAGAACTTATCTTTCGCGGGCTTATGTTTCAAGCTATTCAGAAATTGGGGAACAGCTGGATTGCGCTGGCTGTGACCTCACTATTCTTTGGAGTTGCCCATCTTGGAAATCCAGGAGCAACGCTATGGAGTGGGTTTGCTATCACCTTAGAAGCCGGGGTTCTACTTGGAGCTGCATTCTTGTGGCGACGGAACCTGTGGTTTGCCATGGGACTACATTTTTCCTGGAATGCAATTGAGGGTCTGCTTGGGATTCCCGTTTCTGGGCACGCAGCAAGCGGTCTGTTTACTGTAAAGGTGAACGGTGCTGCACTTCTCACAGGGGGGGATTTTGGACTCGAGGGTTCTATTATTCCAGTTATAATCAGCCTTCTAATTGCCATTCCCATGCTGATTGGCGCTGCACGAAATCGGGCGTCGTTAGGAAAGCAATGAGCCAGAAAAACGCAAACAGACTGGATAAATAATAAATCAACTACCGAGGCATTTAGAAACAACAGGCACCTATTGAGGTGCCTGTTGTTTTCGCCCTACTTATGGTGCGGTTCGCCCGCTGTCTCTAACGGTGATGGCCCTCCCCTGATTCACTTTGATCATGTGTCTTGGATCCTTACTTGGATTCGATGCGACTTAACGGACTGGCACCCTCCTCCAGAGCTTTCTGGGCTGCCAGCCAGCTAGAATCGTTGAAATTGAGTGCATTGCAAAGATAAGAACATGTGAGCTGCTGGAGCATAGCAACTCGTTCGGGATTCTCGTCCGTTGTCTCCGCTACGTTATACCCGGCAATTCCGCCAAGAGTGTGTTCTGCCCCAAAGAGGGTGAGCAGGCTCTTGCTGCCCGGACTCAAGAAATAGGGGTCGGTGAACCAGTCCGGCCCCCGATTAGACAGCTGGGATTGGTCATGATCCCCTGCTACTATCAGGGTCGGCGTCTTCATGTCGGAGAAGCTCGGGTTCATAAATGGGAAGTGCTCTGCCGCAAACGGAGTCAAGTCAGCCCCCAGATAGGTTAAATATAAATTGAACCGGCCCCTTCCTCCAAATAACGGAGGGGCGTTTTCAATATACAGAGGGTTTCTCTCGACTAATAAAAAACTCACCCGCATTTCTACGCCGCTCATTTTGGCACCGAATAAGGAACCTAAGAAAATACCTAGTACTAAAAACACACCCCAATTGAGGAAATCCATATTCCCTGATACTAAGTACTGTAAAATGTTCGCCGATGGTGTTGTAATGCCTAAACCAAATATACGGCCAGAAGCCGCACTTAACGGCCAAGCTAATGTAGCAATTAAAGCAAATACACCAACGATCTGAATGGAAATGGCAATCAAAAGAGCATAAAATATACGATTGTCTTTCGCTATATACATATCTCTGAACCCAGAAAACCTCCATATATGAGAAAAAGCCACCTTTATATCGGTAGCTTCGGTCTTAGACCCAATTATGTTTCACTCTTTGTGTGAAATTGAGATTCGCCCTTTATAGAGAACAGTCCGCAGACCGTTCCCTTCGCTGTCTCACTTAGAAGCAGGTGAACGATCGAATCTGATTTAGATCAGTTCCGTAGTATCCCCAGAATATACCGACCCATCTGAACCCTGCAACAGAATTACGCCCAACGAAAACCGGGAAGAACCAGAATTGCTCTCCATTGTTCATCCAAATGTACGTGTTGCGGAATAGGCAGCCTCGGATTCCTCCGGGATCGACAGCAAATGTGGTGGTCTGCATTTGTGGTACGAATTGCGGTGGAGGAGCTGTTGGCGCTTGGGCGCCTCCTGGTGCACCTCCCGGAGATCCACCTGGAAACCCCGGCCCTCCCTGTCCTCCCGGAAATCCCGGCATGCCAGATCCTCCAGGTCCTCCAGGTCCTCCTGGGAATCCCGGAAATCCTCCGCCAGGTCCTGGTGGTGAAAATAAACCCATATGTGGTCACTCCTTTCAACTAGTAGGCATAATCATCATATGCTTTTGCTGAGAGAGCGCCTGTGTGAATGCCCATAAATCGGACATGATTAGTCTACCTGATTCAAATGCATCTTACGGTGTGAGCAAATTCCACTATCGACCTAGAGGAGATATTTTAGTTTTGTTTGATCACTTCAATATTGCCGTTATTCGATTCTATATCCACTAGATTTTCTCCTTTTCCAATGACCGCATCCCCCTTATATTTATTTATAATATTTATTTTACCGTTGTTAGATGAAACCTTAAAGGCGGTATTAGTCGGTTCTTTATCCGTTATAATCGTAACTTTGCCATTGTCGCTCTCTAATTGAATGTTCCGATCTAAGTCCTTTGTAGTGATTGTTATTTTACCATTATTTGAAGAACCCTTGATATTTCCTTCCACATCATTAAGATCCACTCTACCGTTTGCACTTTTCAAGTCAATGTTTTCTGCTACGATCTTCTCTAACTCAATATGACTATTATCCGTTTCCACTTTCAGATTCTTTATTTTTAGCTCAGACATGTTCGTTTTCCCATTTTTATTATCGACGATAAAGGAATCATATGACTTTTGCGGGACATATACGTAGTATAACTTAGATGATCGAATGTTAAATCCAATGCTGAAGGTACTGTGTTCTTTTAATCTAATGGTAAGCTTATTTCCGTCCACTTCGGCAGTGAAATCCAACTTAGAAACATCTATACCTTTTGTTACAAGCTCTACTGTAGTCTCTGTATCCGAAGTCGGAAGAACTTCTACAGTTGCATTGTCCGCTTGAATCTGAACCTCTTTCACCATATCGGAGTTTACCGTTTTCTCTGTCGTGATTTCTTCCCGATTGGTTTGGGAAAACGTAATGAAACTGCCTATACCGCCAATTAATAATAGAAGCACCGCAAGGATTGATAATTTTTTACTCATGCTTCAAACCACCCTTCACAACAGTAATGTTAAATTTCAAATAGCGAATAAATCCTTTAGTTAAAGCTTTTGTGGCTACGAGCATCCCCATCGCTATAAATATGCCAATCCCACAAAGAGCAAGTGAGAAGAACAAATCAGATAATATAAATTGACTCATAAATAGATTAATAACAACAGCGAGTGGTGAAAGAATGAATGCTACAGATACTAACCATCCGGATACTGCCACACATAACAGTACACAAAAGGGTGCGAGGACAATTAAGATATTAAAAAATCCCAACCCAATCAAAGACCAGACTGCACGGAAAATGTTTCCGGCAGAAGTTGTTTGTTCAACCTTATCAAAATGGTAGGAGGCGAGTAGCTCCTTAGCAATTTGTTTCGGGTTCCCAAGGGATGCTGAGATTTCTTGCTCTAACTTTCCCTGTTCCATCCCTATTGCGAAGTACTCTTCGTAATCTTGAAGAATATCTTGTCTTTCCTCTTTAGAAAGCCTTTTTAGAGAAGCTTCCAACTGCATTAAAAATTGTCCTTTATTCATTTGCGTACACCTTCCTCGATTAATTGATTGACTCCATTAGCAAATTCATTCCACTCTGTCAACAATTCGTGAAGGTATACCCGCCCTTTATCAGTCAACTTGTAATACTTACGCGGTGGTCCTTCTGATGATTCTTGTAAATATGTCGTAAAGTACTCTTCCTTCGTCAATCTTCGTAATAGTGGATAAACCGACCCTTCCGATATTTCAATCTGATCCGAAATCCTCTGAACTAGCTCGTAGCCATATCGGTCTTGCTTATCAAGTAATACAAGCACGCATAACTCCAAGACGCCTTTCTTAAATTGTACATTCAATGCACGAACACTCCTTTCTGGTAAGCTTAGGTACTATTCAATGAACAGTACTGAGCATCAACCAATACATCCTTTTTTAACAATTTACCACATGCTACTGTTTATTGCAAGGTACTGTAATTGTCGGATAGCCTCTTTCCTCGCTTAAGGAATTAATCATCTAGCAGACGACCATTATCGTTCCATTGTCCGTACATTTTATTATCTCTCGTGTTTGTTATGAATTTGTCTAATCTGCTTTTAAATAATTCTGGTTGATTCTTATAGCTTTGTATCGTGTCGATCCGAACTCTCTTATATAGATCTGGAAATCCCATGAAGTTCTCATGGACTTGCTTATCCTCTTTTAGCCTTTGCTCTATGACTTGATCTATCCTGAAAGAATTGTGATCCATATCAGGAAGAACCCTTCTACCCTCGTCTCTCATGAGCCCTGACTGTTCGAGGCGGCGAACACGTTCTTTATTTAATTCTGTCCATGAACTTTTTTTACTTCTAGGAGATAGTCTCTGAGCCAGCTCCTTATCGGAAATTTTCTTTTTGACTCCATCAATCCAACCAAAGCACAACGCTTCCTCGACCGCATCCAAATATAACAATATATCCGGGGTGGGCATCATACTAACCAAGACCCAGCAAGAATGTTCACTCTTACCATTGTTCTGCAACCAAATCCTTAATTCTTCTCGCGATTTCACGGGTATTAAATTATTAATATCCATAGATAGAATACATGATCCTTTCTAACTGAGGGCCAATAATACGATCCCACAGCCTGAATTAGTAAACAAAAAAATGGTCTTTGACTGCAAGACCATTTTTTTAAAATAAGTTACTGTTTGTTGGAAAGGACCTGATCCAAGAACTTATCAGCGTCACTATTGAACTTCCAACCCACACCAAACTTATCAACCAACATTCCGAAGCAAGATGACCAAGGCACTTCTGATAGCGGCATGGTAACATAGCCACCCAGTGATTTCTTAAATTATCCTAAATGATTTTTTTGACTATCCAATTAGCTCAAAAACGGCCGTTTTTGCAGCCATCTCACTAAGTCGATGAGATCGAAAAGAATCGCATAAAACAACTCGGAGAAAGACTTCGATACCGAGACAGCCTCAGGCAAACTCAACATCCAGATGCTTGGCGTAATCGCTGAATTCCAGAGAAATACCATCGTGGAAAGTGGTCGCGGCAAGGACTCAATCCTGAGGATCAATCACATAGAGGCAGAACTCGTGCGGAAAATCTTCCGGATGTACGGGACCCTAATACAGACCATAGTGAAGCGGATAGCCGTACAGCAAGGTCAAAAGCTTCAAGGCATTGAACTGGAATTCGACGAGACGCTCGGACAGTGTCTCGTCGTCGCTCATGATAGATCACTTATAGGAGACTCTTTGATCTTAGGTTTGCTTCTAATCTCAAATCGTGTTAACTCTTCCTCTGGTATACTAATCCTCTTTTTCTTCAAAAGCTGATCCTACTTGTCATAGACAAACGCACTAGAGGGATTCGTTCTTTTACTATAAAGATGATAACTTTTAGCCGAAGTATTTTCAACTTTTATGTTATCGCTTTTATAAACAAAGTGTCTTGAAGTGCTTATCAGCCAGTCATAAGCTTGATCGTGAGACTCGAAAGTCCAAACGATTTGGAGATTCCCGCTTATCGCAGGAATCCCCCTATTTTAAAGGGTAGAAAAAAGTTTGGAAAAACGAGACTGTTCAGATATGGAATGTTGTTGTAACATAGAATTACGCACCTTTCTTTTTGGCATGGTTGGTCGTACTTCCATGATACCAAACAAGAAGGGTGTTTTCTGTCAAGATGGGCACATTTATTGGATTTGTTCTTACTAGCTCTAGGTATTAGATTGATTTTCTAGGTGCGAAAGTTGAGTTATTTAATATATAATACAAACATTTACCTTTTACAACCATACAAAAGAAGGATAAGCCATCTTGTCTAAATCTAAAAGTTTTATTGATAAAAAGGGGTTCAAAACCAAAACCAGTGCTTGACGAAATAACCTAAGGTTGAAAATGGAAAAACATCTGCGAATCCTGTAATGTTGTAAGTCCTACCCAACAACAAAGGAATAAGCAGATGCAGACTAATTATATCAATGAAATGCTCAATATACCAGAACTAGAGATCCAACAGATTTTGCGGATAAGCGCAGATGAAATTCATATAGAAGCTTCGCCAGTAGCCTCCAAACAATGCTGCCCAATTTGTCGCTCCGCTGAATACGTCACTCGCAAAGGAAGCAATGAAACGCGTTCCGTACGACACCTGTCCGTGTTTGAGAAGATTGTATACCTATTAGTTCCAACCATTCGTATGCAGTGTTCGCAGTGTAATGTGGGTTTTGTTTGGGTGTATGACTTTGTTGGGCCTAAAAGATGATACAGCAACCTCTTTCGAGCGCGAGCAGCCGAGCAAGCTATTGGATCAACCGCAGTACATAGCGGGATTGGTATTAGGCGTGGATATGTTATTGAAGCCTTGCAAGAGGTTCGCAAAACCATACAGAGTGAGCTTTCGCCACGGGCAAAAGCTTGACTCAAAGCCAACCACCGCCTCCTAAATCCTCAAGAGGAATCTTTATGTGTTGAAAGTAAGAAAACGCTGGAAGAACTGCTCGATTACTCTGCGCTTCTACGAAAGTGCTGGGAATGGAAAGAAGCCTTTACGACTTGGTATAACTATTCACCAAATGTCGAAGTTGCAACACTTGGATTTAACCGTTGGTGTGAACAGGGCGATAAGATCGACCATAAAGCTGTTAAAGGCAGATTGAAAACCATGCGTAATTGGCAACATGAGATCATCAATTATCATCGATGTCGATGGACGAATGCAACCGTAGAAGGTCGTCATAATCGTATCAAAGCTTATCAACGTCGTCACTAC
The DNA here is from genome assembly GCF_059445505.1 of Paenibacillus sp. Y301. NCBI lineage: Bacteria > Bacillati > Bacillota > Bacilli > Caryophanales > Paenibacillaceae > Paenibacillus > Paenibacillus sp. Y301. The sequence continues at coordinate 241,499 of NZ_JCAIUL010000006.1, forward strand.
TTCACACGTAATCGTGACCGCTATAAGATGGGAATCTTAGTAGAATACAATCGTAATCGGCTTAACTAATTAATCAAGCACTGATTTCGAGGTTGAGCCTAAAAAGGTAAGGAGAAAAGGAGTAATCATGAAAATTAGTACACTTTTGAAAACAACAGCAATTATTATGAGTATTTTATTAATTTTAAGTGGATGGAGTTTATTTTCATTAATAGGCGATACGAAAAAACAAACAGACGCCTTGAAGACGGATAAAGAATTGGAAGTGTTAGCTACACAATTACAAGGAGCTTCGGACTATTTAACTAATGAAGTTCGGGCATACACGCAATTTGGTGAGCAAAAATATTATGATAATTACTGGAAAGAAGCTAATGAAACCAAAACAAGAGACATGGTAGTGGAACGACTTATAGAATTAAAATTACCTAATAAACTATTAGATTTAGTTGAACTTGCAAAGTCAAATTCCGATAATCTCATTAAATTAGAAAAGCAAGCTATGGAGACCGTAGCCAATAATGATTTAACACATGCCCGTGAACTTGTTTATGGACCTGACTACCAATTGGGAAAAGAAATTATTTCAAAACCATTAAATGAATTTAGAACACAACTACAAGAATGGACAGCTGCTAAAGTAATTGAAACCGAAAATACTGTTATTAAAAAAACGACGATTTTAATTACCTTTATGCTTTCAGTCGGCATTGCAATTATTTTTACTTTTATCCTATTATCTATAAAAATAAAACCACTTAGGGCACTTACAGAATTAGCAAAACAACTTTCTTCGGGGAATTTAAAGTTCAACTCTTTACCTGTTCGTTCAAAGGATGAAGTAGCGACTTTAACAGAATCATTTAACATCATGTCTACACAACTAAGGGAAGTCTTATTGATAGTAAATAAAACCAGTGAAAATTTAGCAACATCGTCAGAGGAATTATTAGCAGGTACAGAACAAACAAATTTCGCAACACAGCAAGTTAGCAAGGCAATTGAGGAAGTTGCTAACGGTACAAATAAACAATCTCAACATATTGAAGAAAGTACAATCGCATTAAAAGAAGTATTACAAGGCATTCAAGTGATTGCGGATTCATCTTCTGCTGTGGCAGCTTCGTCAAAGGAGACGACACTTAAATCGCAATTAGGAAAAGAGAACATTAACAAAGCAATCTATCAAATGAAAACGATTGAAGGTACGGTAAAAGAAACAGCCGAGTCTGTCCAAATATTAAGTGCACGCTCTAAAGAAATAGAGGGAATCATCACTACAATCACGAGTATTTCCCGTCAAACAAATTTACTCGCTTTAAATGCAGCTATTGAAGCAGCAAGAGCTGGGGAAAACGGTAAAGGCTTTGCTGTAGTGGCAGATGAAGTGAAAAAATTAGCAGAAGAATCCAATCGTTCGGCACAACAAATTACTGATATTATTAATTTTATTCAAAAAGATACCCTATCAGCAGTTAATCAGATGAATGCAGTTACTGAAAATGTTTTAAATGGTGTGACGATCATTGAACATACAGGAAACTCTTTTGCCGAAATATTAGAGTCTGCAGGTGATGTTTCAGGGAAGATTCAAGAAATGTCGGCTGTTTCAGCACAAATAGCTGCAAGCACGGAACAAATCGTAAACTTTTTTAATACAGTCAATTTAATAGCAAAAAATACAACAACACAAACATATAATATGTCTGCATTAGCTGAAGAACAATTAGCAACAATGGAAGAAATTGCTTCTTCAACTGAAGTACTTACACAACTCGCCCTTGAATTAAACGATCAACTAACTAAATTTCAATTATAAAGCATTGACATTACTTGGTACGATTGCAGTGCTAGCCATTCCATAGCGGAAATGGGTTTTGCACGATGGATCAAACAATGTGAACAAATCGATGATTCAGCTCTGCAAAATTGTCTGAGAACCATGAAAAACTGGCAAGAAGAATTCGGCAATTACCATCACATACGTTTCACGAATGCAACCGTAGAAGGACGAAATAACAAAATAAAAGCGTTACAGCGCAGGCATTACTTCACTCGAAATCCTCCGCATTACAAACAGCGGATTTTACTAGAGTGCAACGAGGAGTTTCTTCGATGTTAAAGGTCTTCAAGTACGCGTTTTGGTGTTGATCCATTTTTTAATAGATCTATTCATGCATTACTTAATTCTTGATTCTATCAATCATGCGAGAAATATTAAGAATGTACCTTTAGAAAGAAAAGTATGCGAAATTATTATAAATTTCGCATATTTCGCATACTTTTCTTTCGTTATATTTAATATAAAAACCGCACTTACTTATGATACGGTTCAGCATATCACATATTAGGCGAAATCGAGGTGATATGTCTGCTGTAAATTATAATGCCTGGACTATTATTCATTATTCTCGACCCCATTCTACCCTTCCGGCACGGTGTTTCATCTAGTGAAATTTGTAAATGATGATGGATTGGGCAATAAACGTATCTCCCTTTCGCATGCCAGTAATCATAACGGTCTGATCCACAGCCAAATCTTTGCGTTCCGCCGCTTCATCTCTATAGGTCATTCCATTATCCTTGGATATGCGTCGCGTGAAGGTGGTCTTCGCCGTTAACTCAATCGTTACTTTTCTTACGTTCTTACCGATCCCAGTCGACATAATGGATGCTCCGTCTTCTAGATCCTGTACTGTTGCCAGATTGAGAACAAAGCCGATATCCTGTACTTCCAATACGCTGCCGTTCACTTCTTCCAATGGGACATCTTCAGAGAGGGGTTCCTTAAGGGGAACTCCCTGAGCGGGGATATCATGAGTCAGATCCTGTTCTTCCGTTTTCGATACTTGATCGGTTTGTACTTTCATCTGGCCGCCTTCCATCTTTAGCGGGGCAGCAAAAACAATGACCTCCGGATTGCCAGTCTTCGGATCCAGCCAGAGTGTGATTGTTGCCTTTTGTTCGATCCGGCTTAGTTCATCGGGCTCAGGCCGAATCTCCGTGTAACGAAACACAGCTTTCGATTTGGAGCTTTCAATAGTACGAACATATAATTTCGTTTTCTCCGTAATCAAAGCTTCCTGCTTTTTTAAGAACGAATTCGTCGTCTCATTACTAGATAATATCCCATTATAATATTCCAGACGTTGACCGGTGATCTGAATGAGCGTCCCTTCGCCATCCGCTTCCTGTGTCGGGATGTTTTCCATTCCCACGTAGACAGCCTCGAATTTCGTTAACCCGAGTAGATTCCCGAATTCCCCTTTTGCGACAAAAAAGGCCGGAACGCTGCAAATGACGATGAGTAGGAGCACCATACCGTGAATCATCACGATGTTCTGACGAACGCTGCGGGCAATCAATCGGTAGATCGCGACGCCGACGAGACCGCCTAACGTATTGAGGATCACATCGTCAATATCCGCGCTGCCTAGCGTCAATGCATACTGTAAGCTTTCAAATAAGACGCTTAAGCTGCACGCGATAATAACGGGAATGACGACTCTTTCTCTCATCTTCCCAAATAAAGCAGGGAGTAATAACCCTAAAGGGATAAATACGACCATATTTCCGAGGATATTCGAAATTCCCCGCAACCAACCGGAAGACCGGAACATCGATTGGTAATCCTTGAAAATTTGAAAAGGAATGAAGTTATACGAGCGATATCCATGCATGTTCCCATGAACGAGATCCGTTAACGAAATGGTTTTTAACATAATAATTTTAATTAACATGGCAATATAGAGGATAAATACTATGGATAATAACCCTTTTACAATGCGTTGTTTCATTTTCTAGCACGCTCTCTTCCGCCAAAATTGATCAAGACCTTAACTGAAAGGTTGCCGTTACGCACGCCCCTCCATTTTCTCCGTTTGCAAGTTCAATATTACCGCCATGTTTCTCGCATAATACTTTGCAAATATATAGCCCGATTCCGGATTGTCCTTTTACTACCGATTTATCATAATAGAATGGTTTTGTCGCCATTTTTAATCCCTCGCTGCTAAAACCTCTACCATCATCCTGGACTTGAATCGTCAATAATGCGGCTTTCGTTCCGCACTTAACCGTAATGCTTGAGTCTGCATAGCGTGACGCGTTGGAGATCAGGTTCTCCGCGACCCGCAGAACGAGCTTGTCATCTAATGGGATAACCGATTCATCTAAATCAAACATCAATGTAAATGAAAGCCATCCCTCAGGAATAAGGATATGCAACGTGTCCTGTAATACCTCTTGCAACCTTTCCGCCTTCACATGATGGATCTGCAGACGAATGTCCTCTAACCGTTGCAAACTGCTCATGTCAACGATATATTGCTCAATTCTCGAAATGCTTCCGGATATCGATTGCAGAACCTTCTCCGTCTTCTCCGGGGTAATTTTGTGATCAGGAAAATATTCTAACAAAAAATCGCAATACCCCTTAAGCGTGGTTACGGGTGATCGCAAATCATGAGCGAAGGCAGCATTTAACCGTTTCCGCTCTTCCATCGCACGCCACATGGTTTTGTTATTCTGCAACAAGGCATGGCGCATCTCCTCGAAGGCTTGGCACACATCATTCATCTCATCTAACTTGTCGTATTGCAACGCAAAATCAAGATTATGTTGGGCAATCTCCTCCGCCCCCCGGATTAACAACGACATCGGTCGTTCCAACTTAATCCGGTAGTAAAAGCGTGCCGCCAGAAAAATAAAAAAGCAAAAAATGAGGATCGGAGCTACCCAAGCCGCGGCTTTCAGCCATTGAATTAACGATTCATCCCGTGCGGAAAAAGGGGTGGTTATCTCCAAGACTGTACCCGTGTTAATGACCGTATACTTTTGGGTGATCTCCCAGATAATCTTCGCACATACATTTTGTGCGATATAGTTCAGCACGGAGGAGATCCCTACCGCAACAGCCATGGACAAGAATAGACTTGTTTTTAGGCTCAAGTTCCCTATTCTCCCCACTGATAACCGACCCCCCAGACCGTCTCAATGCATTTTTTGTCCGTATAGGCTGAAATCTTTTTTCGTATTTTACGGATATGCTCCATGATAACAATAGGATCGCCCTCTTTGTCATATCCCCATACACACTCATAGATGCGCTCCTTGTCAAAAACTAGGCCAGCATTTAAGGAGAGAAATTCAACGATATCGAATTCCTTCTTGGCTAGGTTAACCGCATGATTATTGACTGTCACTTTTCTTTTTCCGTAATCGATAACGATTTCACCTTGGAAAATGGCGCTCTGTTTGTTCCCGTTTCGCTGTTCCCTCCGCAGATGCGCCTCCACTCTTGCACCTAACTCTTTGATGCTAAACGGTTTTTCAATATAGTCATCACCGCCCATACGAAAAGCATTGATTTTATCCCTTTCTTCTATCTTTGCCGTCAAAAAAATAATCGGACAGGAAACATAATCACGGATCTTCCTACACACTTCGAAGCCATCTAAGTCCGGCATGTTAATATCCAACAAGATAAGGTCCGGTATTTTGGACACTTTCTCCAGTGCTTGCATCCCATTATCAGCAGTAATCACGGTGTAGTTGTTCATTTCAAAGTAGTCCTTCAGGAGCAACAAAATTTCTTCATCATCGTCCACGATTAACAGCTTGTGCACCCGCCTGCCTCCTCTAAGCCACTTTCTTTTTTACTTTTCGTTTACATTTATCAGTATAACGCGTAAAACTCAATTTTTTATCAAGACAAGTACAGTTAGCTATCTGCCCCTATGCCAGCAAAACTATACGCTTTATGTCATAAGCCTGCCCCGCACCAGATTTTTCGCTGATGAACGAAATTTAAGGGTACCCATTTGGGCACCCTTAATTATTGGAAGCGAGTTTACCCGGTTTTCGTAACCATGATCGCCTTGGAATATAACACTTCGCTTGGGTTAATCAACAGGCCCCCAAACTTTCCCTCATCTAAATATAGTTCGCCGTGCCCTTGCAACTAAAATATCGTAGGTTCTATCGGTCTGGAAATTAGTGCAAAGTGTTGCAATATGCAGTTTGCCACTTGAAAATTTCGCTCTATTTATGATACGGTTCACCGCGATTAATCTTAACCGCACGGTACACCTGCTCCGTGAGTACCAGCCGCATCAGCTGATGCGGCAACGTCATGCGCCCGAAGCTAAGCTTCTGCTGGGCGCGACGCAGTACTGCATCGGAGAGCCCATGGCTCCCTCCGATGACGAACACGACATGGCTCGTCCCATAGGTGCCGAGCTTGTCGATCTCTGCGGCCAGCTCTTCCGAGCTCCATAGCTGGCCACCGATAGCGAGCGCGACTACATGCGCCTCGCTCTTAATATGCGCGAGGATACGTTCGCCCTCGCGCTCTTTTACAATAGACACCTCAGCTTCGCTCAAGGTGTCCGGTGCCTTTTCATCCGCAACCTCCACCATCTGAAACTTGATGTAAGGAGTAAGTCGCTTAGCATATTCCTGTATGCCCAAGACCAAATACTTCTCCTTCAACTTTCCCACGCCAATAATCTGAATAAACACGCTATAATCAACCTCCATAATGTATATAGCCCTATAAAAGATGCCTACCTGCATCCACTATCTATTTTTTATTATTGAATTTTTATAGAATCATTATCTTCTTTACCTCATGATTGGTTCTACATCTATACCTTATTCTTTATCCCGGTCCTAGTCTTGGTTTTAATCTTGTCTTACCTTTACCTTGATCCTAGTACTGGTCTTATCCGCTTGAACTTGCCTTTGTCTTTGCCTTTGCCTTTGTCTTTCCCTTTGCCTTTGTCTTTCCCTTTGCCTTTGTCTTTCCCTTGATCTTTATCTTTGTCTTTGCACTTGCCCTTGTCCTTGGCCTTGACCTTTGCCCTTAGATGGCTAACATGAAATCAGCCTTCACATCTTTCATACCACACCGCAGGCAGGCGCGGACTTTGCGCTCTGCCACCCACAGTGGGCGCGAAGGGAGGTGCGAGCCTTCTGGAGCGTTAAGTGGTTCAAGTGCGTACCAGCGAAGAGAACGGAATTGTTCTGGAGAAGCGATAGCGCTCGCCTTTGTGCCCGGATTTCTACCGCTATAAGCGGTATTCCAATCAAGAAATCCGGGCACAACAGCGATCGGAAGAACAATCCGTTCTCGTAGCGGACTTCGAAGCACCCTTCGTAGCACAACTTTCGCATCACTCGCACTTCCTTCCATCCCCACAAACACAAAAAGGGCGCAAAATTCACGCCCCCTCCCCTTTTATACCACCAAATACTGCGCCGCCTGCTCACACTCAATACATTTAACCGGTGGATCCCAGTCGGAGAATTCGGTTTCCTTCAGATCGACAATATCTGGTGCATCTTCATATTCATCAACGAACTTATCAATCGCTAGTTCTACATGATCTTTGCATACCACGTACATGAATGAAAGCATCCTTTCTGTCCTACACTCTGCTGTTTATTATCTATTATAACCCGAATTCTCGTATTAGACATCCATAAACCGCATTTAGTTTTGCTCTCACTCTTCTACTGGCTTATCGCTAAGTTTCAATTTAGCTACCTTCAGTTCACCTTCACGGTAGTAAGTTACACTTAGCTCGTCACCAATTTTACGTTGATCATAGAGAAACTTACGAAGTTCCATAGTTGAACTAATCGGTTCATCATCCAATTTCGTAATCACGTCATTTAGCTTCAGCCCCGCATCAAGTGCTGGACCTACTGCATCCAGTACAACAATGCCTTCTTTCACATCACTTGGTAATTTCAGATTCTTACGTTCATCCGCATCCAAGGGAGCAAAAGAATTATTTAGATCGACGGTGTATACGCCTATGTATGGACGAGTGATTTTACCTGTGAGCATCAATTCATTTACGATTTTCATGACCTGCTCCGTTGGGATAGCGAATCCAAGTCCCTCTACACCCATATCAGATATCTTCATCGTATTAATGCCAATAACCTCACCGTTCAGATCAACTAATGCTCCTCCCGAGTTACCCTCGTTAATGGCTGCATCCGTCTGAATGACCTCTTGTTCCCAATCGTAGATACCATCTTTATTCAGAGATACCGGAATGAGACGATTCGTGTAACTTACAATACCTGAGGTAAGAGTGTCACCTAGCCCTAGTGGATTCCCTATAGCAATCACCGTTTCACCTAATCGGAGTTTACTTGAGTCACCAATCTTAGCAACGGTATTAATTTTCTTTCCTTCAATAGAGAGTACCGCAATATCGTTAACTGTGTCTGTACCCACTAACTTCGCTTTGATCTTTTCACCGTCAACCGTCATCACTTCCAGTTCTTCTGCTTCAGAGATGACATGATTGTTCGTGATAATATAAGCTAGATCTTTCTCTTTTTTAAAAATCACACCTGATCCGAGACCAGACTCCTCTAAACTCAACTTATCCTTGTTATGGTCCTTGTAATTCGAAATGCTTACGACCGCAGGGCGAACCTTCGCTGCCGCTTGAATCAACCGTTCATAAGGATCATTCTCAAGCTTTAATTGTACTGCGCTCACAGCAGATGCGTGGGGAGTTGAAGAGGGTGCTCCCGTTATTACACTAAATAATACTACTGCCACCACTGAGCTAATTACCGAGCTAATTACGGATATTTGCATGGTGGACATGCCCCGCCGACGGGTTCTAGACCAGCTTACGGGGTTTGTTTTTACTTTGGTATGCTCTTTTCTCTGTCTTGACACCTTTGTCGAATAAAAATCATCTTCGAACAAACCCATAGTAAATCCTCCCCTTTGTTATTACCCTCTAAGACTAAAACGTTTCTTCATCCCAGCCAAGCCCGAATCTTGACTTTCATATATTATATATAACTCCTTTATGACCCAAAAAGTTGCATGTTTAATTTCTTTAATTTTAAATTACCACATTACCGCTTTTCTAAACAGAAAAATGGCCAATTCCACATAAAAATAACCAATTTTATGATCATGTATGACTTCAATTCGTTCTCTCAATCTCTCTAGTAACCTTTATAAATCAATAGGAATATTTTATGTTAAAAGAGACTACACTAATAATAACTCTCCCGTAAAGAATTCATAGATTAGTACTGTTCATTGTAACATACGTGTCGCTTACTACATAATATTTCACCATTAAATTTAATAGTTAAATATGGACTGATTTCCATATATATAAGAGAGGAGGCATGTATTTTGGAACGTTCAAATGTATCGATGGACATTGTCCATATGATGGCTAAGCTAGGAGATATGAAGGACGAGCATTATCGTAATATCCTTGCCATTAGTACCATCATTGAACTTCTTATAGAAAAAGGTATTCTTACTCGTGAGGAATTGGCTATAAAAGCCGACGAACTAGATCAATTTATGGCTTCATCAACCGATCACACGGTGTAATTGGTAGGTGGATTATAATAGATGTCAATGTATGCCTTGCGCGCAAAAAATGCGACCCGCCCCTCGTGAAGGGGCAGGTTGCACTTTGTTGTTTACTTTCTATCCAAACCGCTTTTTCAATCCCATTTTCTTAGACTCTTTAATGAGTTTTTCTATTCTATTTCTTTGCCTTCTGAGCCTTTGCCACTTTGTCAGCAGCAGCTTTAGTCCGAGTCTGAATAGTAGCCGTTGCTTGGTCTAATGATTTCTTTCCTTTTACTACCTGTGACAGTTCCGCCTCCATAATCATCCAGAATTCACCTTCCAAATCTTGTGATTTCTTCCCCAGTAAATGTCCTGTTATAAATTGATCGAAATTAGGTTTTAGTTTATAAAAAGCATCCAGCTTGTAGCCTGAGTACTCCTTAATCATGCGGGATAGAGGAGCCCCAATACTATTATTAGAGGTATTAGGTTTATAGTATTCGTTAGCAAAGTCATCTCCATTGAAATATTTAATGAAGTCCCAAGCCGCATTCACATTTGATGCATTTGCTGGAATAGCGAGTATGTCAGAAATATATGTATTTCCTGTTGACTTTCGATCCTTAGAATCCGCAGGGCCGGCAACCATACCAAGCGTGAAAGGTTTATAATTCTTCACACTACTTTTTGCTGCTTGCAAGGACTGCAGCGAAGAGATCGAAGATATTGCCATAGCTGATCGTCCCATAATAAAGGCGCTACCCTCCAGGTAACTTTTTTCAGAAATAGTGCTCCCATCGGTAAGCGCCCCCGACTTTATGGCTTCGACGGACAGACGATAGGCATTTTTCCACGCTTTTGTATTCGCAGTAGCCTCTAGAGTGTTCGGGTCTATGTACGTTAACCCTTCTGTTCTAGCGATATCCATGGCCAAATTACTGACACCAGAGTACCTTAAGCCCCAAATTCGGGTGTTCTTATCTCCTGTAGTAGGAAACTTACTAGCAAGCGTCAATATCTCTTCCCACGTCACTCCGTCGCTTGGTGCTTTAACATTATACTTTTTAAACAAATCCGCATTATACAGAAGCGCGTATGAGTCCGTTCTTGGGCTTAGCCCGTAAAGGTTCCCACCACCTTGTTCCTTCAATTCCTCTAGTATTCCAGGATATACGGTTGTCATGTCATACTGATCTCGCTTAATTAAGGGCTCTAAATCTGTCAGTTTTTTATTTTTAGACATTTGTTTGTAATCGGACGGAGGCAGCAAAACAAGATCTGGTGAATACTTTTTGATAGCCGCATTGTAATCTGTAATCGAACTCGTGCCTGTAGGTGCAACTACTTGAATGTTTGTATTCGGGTATTTCTCATTAAACAAATCCCCATATGTCATTTTGAAATCGCCTGCGTTCCAGTACAATACTTTTAAAGTTCGTTTCGTATCGACCTGGTTGTCCGAATTGGCATAAACTGAATTACCTGTGCTAAGACCTACCGAAGTACCGATCAACATCACACCGAGACTAGCAAGCATGACCTTCTGTAATATATTTTTCTTCAAAAATAAACCCTCCACTCATTTAATGTTCAATGATTATTAGTGTATGAACTTAGTATAGAGGAGGAAGCTTATCATCTTGCTACCCAACTTCTTATCATTTCCTTAAAAAGACGGAGACGCGTGGAAAACATAGAGCCCATTGTCAGATCGTAATGATCTGACAATGGGCTCTTATAGGCATATAAGTGCGTTATCAGCAAGCTAAGTTTCCTGAGTTACTTTTTCGCCTTTTGCTTTTTCACAGCATCATTAAGGCTCTTTTGAACTTGTGTTTGAATGGAAACCATTGCTTTATCCAGTGTTTTTTTGTTGCTGATTACCTGTTTAAGTTCATTATATACAATAACTGTATACTGCAAATTGTTAAATGGGATTCCTATTGGGTTGATATGTGGAGGTGTTTCCAGATTTGGTTTTAATTTATAGAAGGCCTCCAGACTATATCCTTTGTATTCTTTACTATAATCCATGCGAGATAGGGAATTAGAGTAAGGTTCCTCAGCTCTGAATTTAGCATAGTCCACACCGTTATAATATTTGATGAAATCCCAAGCAAGCTCTTTATTCGCTGAACCCGCTGGAATCGCCATGATGGTTTCAATGTACACGCTTCGTGTCATGTTACGGTTCTTAGGATCGGCCGGACCCGCAGCAATTTTAACGTTAAAAGGTTTATAGTTAGCTACAGCAGATTTATCTGCAATTACTTCTTTTAAAGTTACCATACTTTCAACACTTACCTTCATAGCCGCTCGTCCCATAATGAAGGGATCAACATCAAATCCAACTAAATTTGAGCCTTCTATGGTATTGGACTTTATGGCATTGATAGCCATACTATATACTCTTTTCCAACCGGCTGTATTTAATGTTACTTTTAGGGTATTTGGATCAAACTTATTTAACCCTTCAGAAGTTGCTATGTCATTTATTAAATAGGTGTAATTGTCAAGAGGATAGTCAAGTCCCCAGATCCGGGTGTCCTTAGTTCCGGTAGTTGGGAATTTAGCGGCTAATTTCAGTATTTCTTCCCAAGTCATTCCGTCCTTCGGCAATGGAACATTATATTTTTTGAATAAGTCGGCATTGTAAAAAAGAGATTCTGTGCTGAAGAATGGACTTAACCCGTAGAGTTTTCCATTCACTTTCAAGGTGTCCAACAATCCGGGATATAAGGTTGCCGTGTTATAATTGTCGCGTTTGATTAACGCTCCCAGCTCTGCTAACTTATTCTCCTTGGACATCTGCTTATATTCGAGGGGATTCATCATAACGATGTCAGGGGATTGCTTGGCAATAAACGTCTTCAAATCTGATGTGCGATCCCATTTAACTTCCTGGATCTGTACATCAGGAAATTGCTGTTTAAACACATTCTCATCGAAATAAGCTTTATTATTGTACATCACCTTTATCGTTTGCTTCGTCATTGCCTGGGAATTCGCAGACACTTTTTCATCCAGACTGCAACCTACTGAGACAGCCAATAGCATTAAGCTCAAAGTAGCAATTGATACCCTTTTAAAAATATTTTTCTTCAAAAATAAAACCTCCACTCATTTTTTGTTTAAGCGATTATTCCTTATGCTTGAACTAAGTATAGAAGAGGAAACTTATCATCTAGCTACCCAACTTCTTATCATTTCCTTAAAAAAGGCTAACGTTATTTATTGCATAAGAAAAATCGCGTATACTTATTGTTCTGATCTTCAACTTAAGAGGGATTCAGGAATCAAGGGAGGATCTATATTGGAAAGTACGATTTTGATGGTGGATGACGAAGCGGAAATTATCCAATTAATGAATATTTATTTTAATAACGAGGGCTACAAGCTCCTGCAAGCGTCAAATGGCCTGGAGGCGCTGGAGATTCTACAGTCTCAACAAGTCGATCTAATCGTACTTGATCTAATGATGCCTAAGATGGACGGATTGCAAGCTTGTATGAAAATTCGAGAAAGTAATCCGATCCCCATCATCATGCTCTCGGCTAAAAGCCAAGATATCGACAAAATATCAGGCCTCAGTATCGGCGCTGACGACTACGTAACCAAACCTTTTAACCCGCTCGAGTTGATCGCACGTATCAAGTCGCAGCTTCGAAGAATGAACCAGTTCAACTCTGTTTCAGCTAACGCGAACGAAATACATATCGACAACATCGTGATTAATATTCCGTCCCATACGGTAACGGTCGACCAGCAGGAAATCAAGTTGACTCCTCGAGAGTTCGCGCTCCTTCATATGCTGGCTGTTAATAGGGGGATGGTACTAAGCATGGATCGCATCTACGAAGAGGTCTGGAACGAACCATTTATGGAGTCGAAGAATAGCGTTATGGTTCATATCCGAAAGCTTCGTGAGAAGATAGAACCTAATCCACGCGAACCGCAGATAATCAAAACCGTGTGGGGAATTGGATACAAAATTGAAAGCGATCTTAAGAAAAGGGATGAGTAAAATCCAACCACAATGGCTGTATACAATTCGTTGGAGATTAATGTTAATCATGGTTGCAAGCCTGGCTTTAACAGGTGCAGCTATCTTTTTCGGGTATTACTTGGTGGGAGCGTTGCAAAAAATTGATTACGTAGCTCGCCCGATCAATTGGACAATTGTGCATGCTGGATCCTTTCGCGTGATGATTATAGCCTATATCCTTCTCTTTCCCATCATGTTCTTCCTTGCTAGCATCCGGTTGGTTAAAGACTTGCACGAAATCAACACAGGGCTGGAAAAAATGTCAGCAGGTCAGTTCGGGCATGTGGTAACGGTCAAGGGCAAGGATGAGTTAGGCAATATCGCAGAGAGTATGAACCAGTTGAACAGCGAATGGAATCATTACTTTTCCGAAATCACGCATGGCTTGGAGGAAATCGCCAACGGACAGTTCGACCATCAAATACCGGAACTTACCGATAACAAATTGGGTGAGATCGCGCTCAGTATCAACCAGATGCGTATGCAGTTGAAACATTCGAGAGCAGAGGAACGCAAAGCGGAAAAGACCAAAAACGATTTAATTACCGGTGTATCACATGACCTACGCACCCCCCTGACCTCGATTCTCGGCTTTCTCGAAGTGATCGAGAAGGATCGATATCAGGACGAAGTAGAATTGCGTTATTATGTCAACATCGCGTATGAGAAATCTTTGGCACTTCGGCGTTTGATCGACGAACTGTTCGAATATACGCGGATCAACAACGGCATGCCTTTGGAACGGAGCGAGCTTAATATCTCCGGGTTAATCTCTCAGCTTGCCGAGGAATTCGTGCCGGTTACGGAGAACGCAGGCATGGAAATCAGGCTTAACATGCAGGAAGGAGAATTCAAGATCCAAGCGGATGGAGGATTATTAGTGCGAGCGTACGAGAATATTATCGCCAATGCCATCCAGTACGGACAAGCGGGTAAATATATTGATATCGATATGGCACAGGATGGAGATGTGCTGGCCGTGCGAGTCCAAAATTATGGAGACCCCATACCAGAACGGGATTTACCCTTTGTGTTCGACCGCTTTTATCGATTGGAGAGCTCTAGATCGAAGCAGACCGGGGGTACAGGTCTTGGTCTGGCCATTACGAAAAGCATTATCGAGGTACACGGGGGGGACATCACTGCGCACAGCAGCAGGAAAGCAACCTCATTTGTGACACGATTCTCGATTTCTGGCCTTAATCAGGCGCACGCGGCAACTTCAGAAGAAATACAACATGATATCGAGCCGGAACCGACCGTGCTTCCCGAACAAGGCCCGGCACCGAAACAAAGAAGGTTTACTCAGCAACGAGGCTTATTTCAAACTAGGGTAGCCGCAGTGTCGATGATCGTATTGCTTGTCTGTGCAGTGGTACTATTCAGCGTTAAAAATCCATTTACCTCCGCGATCGTGCCCATTTTGACTAAATATAGCGATCCAGCGCTGATGCCAACAGGCGGATTTAATGAGATGCTTGTAATAACTGCTAAAACAGACAAAGGCTATACCCTTCTCATTCATGAATACTTTTTTAACGGCCATAGTCTTATTATTCGCTACTCAATGAAACATTCTAACGAGATAGCGGAATCGCAATGGGTGAATCAATCGCTCAAGCCTACTTTTCAACTGGACTCTTCAACAATACAGGCGGTTCCCGGCATCGCTACGGATTCAGGTGTCATGTTGGCCAAAAACGGCACCATCAATTATCATTTTACCGGAACCACACCTCCAGACAAGTTCATGTTACAAGTCAACGTAAAAAGTATAGCCCTATCCGATGACTCCAATCAGCAGCGTCTGCTCGCTGGAGACTGGAGCTTCGAAATTCCCGTGGAGAAAAATTATAAATTAAAATCCAACGGCCAAAGTGCGCCGCTGGCAGATTTCGAATAAAATTTATAGTGGAATAAAGCAATCAAATCAAACTCAATTCATTTATGACTTGCTCACGCGATCCCACGGTGTAGGTCGATCATAGTAGGTGTCACACAATTTGAAATCCGTCTCTTTGAAGAAACACCCGCGTTCTTCCATTGCATCACGTACGGACATTTTAGCTAAGTCCATCATGTTGTGATCTCGACTTAAGTGTGCCAAATACGTACGTTTCGTATCACCTGTAAGGAGTTCGCTCATCGCTTCCCCAGAGGCTTCGTTTGAGAGATGCCCTAGGTCTCCTAGGATACGCCGTTTGGTATTCCAAGGATACCGTCCCATACGTAGCAATTCGACATCATGATTAGCCTCAAGCACTAATACATCTGAATTCTCGATAGCCCGCTTCACTTTTTCACTAACATAACCCAGATCCGTAGCTACACTAAGCTTCTCATCTCCATCATAGAAGCTGTAACCTACGGGTTCTGCTGCATCATGAGAAATACCGAATGATTCGACACGAAGTGTTCCGAAGTCTTTCACTTCACCACTATCTAACACAATACGATTCTCTTCTGAGATTGCACCAATCGATTTATTCATAGCATCCCAAGTCTTCTCATTAGCATAGATAGGTAGATTATATTTACGAGCTACTGGCCCTAGACCCTTGATATGGTCAGAATGCTCGTGTGTTATTAATATCCCATCAATTTCACCGCCTGTCATATCACGTTCCTTCAACAATTCATCAATCCGACGTGCACTGAATCCTGCGTCGATTAATAGGGTTGTCTCCCCATTCGTAACTACGGTCGCATTTCCTGTCGACCCACTAGATAGTACTGTAAATGATATCCCCATAACAATTGTCCTACTCCTTTGTTTTATCTGTTTTGGAACTAATAACGTCCCCACTGATGCCCTGCACATAGTAGACTTCATTCTCTAATGTGAACCGCCATGCAGGTGCTGCTACTTGATTCTCGGAGTTAAACATCTCTCCATAATACCCGAGTTGAATATCTTTCACCGTTGAATTCGGCGGAATATAGTTATTATTAATTAGCTTTGCTAATGCATCTGACGCATGCAACACTTTCTGCTGCTCTTCTTCGTTGGAGGGTATAATCTCCGTATCCGACAGTTGATAGGAAGTGATTTTTTGCTCGTGGTACAACAGCTTGAGCTTCACTTGATCATTGAAAAGTGGCCATTCCCCATCGACTACAGGGTGAAACACAAATGTCCCATCTTCACTTTCCATAGGGTCATAGCGATAGTTTCTGAATTGAGGAATCTGACCTTCAATTGCTGTCGCCAGCTCGTTACCCATAAAGACAAGCTTACTATCTAGAGGTTCCTTAAGCTCGACTGGGTTTGTATTTAGCCTACTTATGAAATGATAGGTGATCTTAGGGAGAACCGGATTTCCAGCAGGTATAAGGCATAACAACTGAATATTCTTCTCCTGCATGATTTTTTGTGTATTCTCATCTAGTGAAGTATAATCCAGATTCGTAATGGTTTGTTCTCTCACATCGTTCCATAACTGATAGCCTAACAAGAAATTCAGCAACAAGAATGCGTAGATCAATACATTTTTGGCTCGTCCCCAATCCATCCATGTCCCCCCCTTAGCGCCAACAATTATTTTTCTAAATAGGTTCCAAATTCATATCTTTATTCAATGGTAATCACAACACCGCTACGAAGCTTAACTGCCCATACAGCGGTTAAATGTAACCCTTCCTTCGTGAGCGTTGGCTTGTAAGCAGGATAAAGGTCCGCTATAGCTGATTGTTCACTTACGTTTTTCAACTTCGCTATTAACTCATCTCCACCCGGTAACAACTTCATTTGCTTGTTTTGTTCTTCAGGTTTCATATAGATAAGAGATCGTTCATAAGCAGATACCGTCCCTTGGTGCAAATCAAGGTTAATCGTACCATAGTGGAATTGAGAAGTATCTAGAATAGGATAGGTGCCGAAGTACTGTTGAAAAATCACCTTATTCTTATCTATCCCACCTCCAGCTAGACTTAAGCGATAGTCACCATTCCAACCACCATGTTTATTCACGAAATCAACCGCTGCTAGAACTTCTTTATCGATATTACTCTCTCCCTCAGGCATAGCTGCTGGGTCGGTGTAACTGATCCATTTCTGTTCTTGTCTTACTTGCAAGCTACGCTTACTATCTGTATAGATTTCAGAGCCATCCTTTTCCCTAATGTTACGGGTAATACTTGAATCAAAAAATAAACTTCGTTGCATTTGTTCTGCTGTATACACATCCATGCCTAATGTGGATTCAACCATCTCTATCGATGTATCCGGAATATAATAGGAACCCTCCCTCGCTGTATAAGGGGTCCACGTTAGACCGAAATCAACATGTTGCTGTACATCCTGCACGGTAAGGTCAGCTTTACCTGCCTCATATACCACTCCACCCTCTGTACTAAAGAACAAAGCATGTGCTTTCGATTCATTATTGACGTTATATATCCAGATCCGATCAATCTGCTCTGCTTGAAATAACGAATCCGGCTGAATCTGCATCACACGCTGCAATAGTGTCACAGGTACACCTGATCCAAAGGTCAGCTCAATACCCGAGTTCTTAGAACGTATTTCATCCACGTCTACATCCTGTAAAGAAAGCCGTTGGAAACTATCGAAACTTCGCCCTTCAAGCAAGGAGAAGATCAAGTTGTAGAACGTTGAATTAGGATAGAAAACAGTATGATTATCGTCACCCATATGAATAACCATTTTGTCCGGATAAATAAGGTTCTCAACATTCGTCTCAGGCCCCATATTATCCGTCTTAATATACTTCGTGGCCGACTTAATGACAGAGTCACTACCTGGAAGGCGATACATGAGATAATAACTCTCCACGAGGCTACTCACAACTAATAAGACAAGTAGGATTGACTTCAACTTCTCCTTCATGTCGTCACACCTCCATCATCAACCAAAGGAAGCGTGAAGCTGACCTTCGTTCCTTGACCTAATTCAGATTGGAGTATCATGACTCCCCCATGAGCGCTAACAATTTCCCGGGCAATGGAAAGACCTAGACCCGTTCCTCCCATATTACGTGAGCGAGCCTTGTCCACTCGATAGAAGCGGTCAAATATATGCTCCAGATCCTTCTTAGGAATACCAATTCCCGTATCTTGTACAGAGATTGAAAGCCTTGAATCTTCTGTAAGCTTAGCTTCGAGCGTGACCACGCCACCCTCAGGAGTATATTTGAGCGAATTAGATACAAGATTATCTAACACTTGGTCAATCTGATCACGATCAAACCATACGCTGCCTATGCCTTCTTCCACCCTCACCTCGGATTCAATACTCTTTTGCTGCATTTGAAAAGAAAACCGATCTTTTACATCCTCCAACATTTCCAATACTTCCGTTGGTTCTTTTCGAAGGGAGGCTTCTTTATTATCCAGCCTTGATAAGTGCAGAAGATCTGTTACTAGGCGAATCATACGTTCCGTCTCATTCTGAATGACCCCAATAAAACGAGGTGCTAATTGCGTATCTTCAAGTGCCCCATCATCTAGCGCTTCTGTATAGCTCTTAATTGTCGTTAACGGGGTACGTAACTCATGAGATACGTTAGCTACAAATTCACGGCGTGAAGCTTCCAACTTCTCCTGTTCCGTTACATCCTGTAGTACGGCTATCGTACCAGTAATACCGAATTCCCGACGGTGAATAGGTGTGAAAGTTACCTTTACTTTAAAGGACATTGCCATATCCTCTGGGCTGATCTCCATAAGAGCTGTATTAATAGCCCCCTCTGTAAAAAAACGCGTCTGCTCAGCATTAAAGCCAAGTAGTTCAGTAATGTCGCGCTGATCTAAGTCTTCTTCATCCAAGCCCAACATCGCAGCAGCTCGTCTATTCATGAGAATGACATGTCCCGCTTCATCCGTCGCAATCACACCATCACTCATATTCGTAAGGATTGAGGCTAATTTCTCCTTCTCCTCTTCATTCTGTAAGAGAGCATTTCGGAGACGACTCGTCATATAGTTAAAAGCTTCACTCAATTTCCCGATTTCATCATCGCCAAACACTGGCATCTTCTGATCGAAGTTCCCCTCTGCTACTGCTGTAGCATGGCGTGTCATTTCTTTAATTGGCTGAGTAATAGTATGTGCTAGAATAACACCCACGATCGCTGTCAAACCTAGTGCAATCAACATGCCGGATATAAAAATATTGTTCACACGGCCCATTGTATCGTGCAGTTCATTCATAGAGGCTACAATATAGATCGCACCGACAATTTTACTGTTATAAATAACAGGCTTGGCAACCACCCGCTTGCGCTCATTGTCTTCATCAATCATATATTCTTCATTATCGCTAATGCCCTGAAGAGCACGGCTAACAACGGTCTGCGTATTCTTACGTCCTACGTAGTCTTCATGGGTTGATAAGGAAGTAATCAATACCTTACCACTGACATCAAGGACTTGAATCTCTACACCGCTGAGATTGAATAGGTTATTGACGATAATGCCCAAGCTCTCAACAGAGTTCTTCCCCGCTTCACCGTCACTGCCCAATTTCTCAGCTGCCATCACAGAGAGTAACTCCGCTTGTTCTTTCAGATCATTAGTGAAATTGCTCGTTAGTGAATTTTTCATTGCGCTCACGAAATAGACACCTATCAATTGCATCGCAATGAGAATCAGCAGCATATATACAATAATAAGTTTTGCTTGAATAGTACGAAAAAAAGAAGCTAACTTCATCAGAGCCCCCCGTTTTTAAGGCTTCGCATAACATACCCAAGCCCCCTGCGGGTAAGAATATATTCTGGCTTGCTAGGGTTCTCCTCAATTTTCTCACGTAATCGGCGGATCGTAACATCCACAGTACGTACATCGCCGAAATATTCAAATCCCCATACCGCTTGTAGCAAATGTTCGCGTGTCATCACTTTACCCGCATGTTTCACAAGGTAGACTAACAACTCATACTCTCGATGGGTCAGATCAAGCGGTTCTCCACTCTTAAATACCAGATACATATCTGTATCAATAAACAATTCAAAGAGTTGTATCCCTTGTTTCTCTTCACCCACGGTTTCTTCTGAGGGCGCGACTGTTTTGGTGAGTCTCCGCATATGTGCCTTGACGCGGGCTAGCAGTTCACGTGTACTAAATGGCTTAGTTACATAATCATCTGCACCCAACTCTAATCCGAGTACCTTATCGATTTCTCCATCCTTTGCTGTAAGCATAATAATAGGGAAGAACAATTGTGCTGCACGAATATCTCGGCATACATCCATCCCGTCCTTACCAGGCAACATCAGGTCAAGTAACATGAGATCTGGCTTTTCTGAAATGGCTAACTCAACAGCTGTAATCCCATCCGGCGCACAGATCACATCGTATCCTTCTTTTTCTAAGTTAAATTTCAATATATCAGCAATGGGTTGTTCATCATCTACTACTAGAATCGTTCCTTGCATGAATGTATCCCACCTTATATTTCAAGACATTAGTTGTTATTCCTGCTCCTATTTTACCACACCTGATAGCCTGTAACATCCTCATAAGTATCTAATAAACGGCAAAAAGAGCACCCCCGTAGTACTAATCATAGGGTCATGCTCTTCTTTCATCATGCTTTAATCATATCTTGTGTTAATTTAAGTATTTCATAGGGTTCTGGGCCACATTATTCTTCTTAATCTCAAAATGTAAATGCGTACCTGTAGAACGTCCCGTATTACCCATCACGCCAAGACTACTACCTTTTGATACGGTCTGGCCCTGAGTAACAGAAATACTACTCATGTGACCATATAACGTAGTATAGCCATTACTATGATTCACAATGACAGCATTACCATAACCACTTATCGTTCCAGTAAAAGTAACTGTCCCTTCATCCGCCGCCATAATGGTACGGTTACTAGACACCATATCAAGTCCTTGATGTTGTTTGCCCCAACGTGAACCATACGTGCTAGATATCCGTGCGCCTTTCACAGGCCAAGCGAATTGTCCTGATCCTTGCCCTGCAATCTTCGTTCCTTGGAGTACAACTTCTGTTACAGAAGATTTCACCACTTTTTGACCAATCCATTGTTCATCAATCGCTTGGCCATTTTCCTTGGTTACTAAGTACTGCATGACTTTAAGTCCTTCTTGTCCAGGACGAACCACTTTTGATTTACCTGCAGCAAGTTCTGTCGTTTTTCTAATTTCTATAGCTGGAGCCGTTACAATCTCTTCAGAAATTTGTTCTACCGTTGTAACTGTAACTGGAAGTTTAGGCACCGTTAACTTTAACTTATCTCCGATTTTAAGATATTTCTCTTCAATACCAGGGTTGTTTAGATAGATCTGCTTTTCCGTAATCCCATATCTCTTAACAATAGAACTAAGCGTATCACCTTCCGCTATTGTGTAAACGATAGGAGCATCTTCACTATTCGTGAGAAGTACCGTTACTTCCTCAGCGCTAAGCACCTTATTAGGGTCGGTGTTAACTGACGCAACATCTACTTTTTCGGCTATTTTTATAGATTTCACAGTTGAGTCTGGCGCAGACCCCGTACTAATTGTAGATGCAGTCACAGAAGCACTCATGTTTTTTATTTTTAGTTGCTTCACTTCTTCAGCTGGTAAATACCTTGATTTCACTTTCTCTAATATACTATCAACTGTTTCTTGATCCTTTACAATCGCTATAACCTTACCGCCAATTTTGAGCTCTACACCTTTGGCATAGGCAGTCAACATACCATCTAGCTTCCCGAGCGTGGCTTCACTATCGACTTCTGCTTTATAGGATTTATCAACTTCGGTTGTGATGCCTTTGGTCTGTAGGATCATTTCTATACCTGGATATTTATCCTTATACTCCTGCCGCTTTTGGCTAAATAATTGCTCAATCTGAGTTGGTTCCTGTACATTACCAATCATCTGACCCTGAACAAACACATTATAATACGAAACCTGGTTAGCATTGACATACTGCTTACCTGCAAATACAAGTCCTACTATAATGACAACACTCGATGCCGTTATTACCATCCATTTATTTTTAATTAATTTTGGTTTTTGCCCAATCATGTCCGGTGATTTCATGCTGTTTTCATTTTGTTTATGGATCGGTTGGATGCCGGTATAGATCTTGTCCCACATCTTTCCTACCCAACGTATGTTATTGAAACCCTTCATGCTTTTTCTCCTTTATAACCAGGTCTATATATTTGACAGATTTAGATTCGTAAGTACTGTCTAACTTATTAAGCCAATATTATGTCCAAACGTTATAGTACCCCATTCATGCAATTATAAGTACGGGTATGTAAATAAATCACTCTAAAAGGTTTCAAAATTTTAACTTTTTGAGTTCTTTGTATACTTTAACATAAGGTTTATAAATAATTCAACTTTCGCCAAACACGAAAAAACCCGCTAATTTAGCGAGTTTCCTATCCTTTTCCTATATTTACATGAAACATTAACTTATGACAATTCAGTGATTTTTAAATGATTTTAGGATTTAAGTAACGTCATTAACTTACTATATTCGTCTTTACTCAGATACTTTGAAATAATATCTTCCACTTGTTTAAGTTCCTGTTCTGTTAGGCCATTCTCCATAGCTACCGTTATTTCTTGTATTTTATCTTGAGGTAGCTTAGTCATTAGTATGTTAAATACCTCTTCCTTTTCACTAGCAGGTAAGTCATCCTTTTTACGTGCAACATCATCAGGTGTAACAACAACCTGTTGATCTTGTTGTCCCATCCCAAAAGCCTCTGAATCAATCCCACCCATCACGGATAATGCATCCTCAGGAACTTCTTCATCCACAACTGGTGAATCCTCCTTGACCGATCCTGGGGAGCTCTCACCATTCCCTTTAACCTCATCCCGTTTAGATGAATCTAAGTCTTTCGTTATGCTTGAAGTTCCCACTACAGGTTCCTTATCTTCTATTACTGGTTTTTTACTATCTCTTTCCTCGGTAGATGAAGAGTTGTTGCCCCCCATCATTCCTTGAAGCATACTTCCCCAAGCAAAGGGTTGTCCCTCAAGCTGTATATTAAAACTATTTAATATAGACTTAATATAGGCATTTACAACCATTCCTGTCGTGAACACCGTCAATGAACTGACCATTAGAACAACTAGCACCATCTTACACAACCAACCCATAAATTTCATAATAAAGTCCTCCTATACATCCCCTGATCCGATATCTTCAACGTTACTCTCTTTGGCAGTATTGACCAGAAGGAGGAGGTTTAACCTACGTAATTCGTAATAATCATATAAAAAAAGCCTGTCTAGCCACAGTTGTGACAGACAGGCTCATATATTCTTATCTTCCTAATCTCATAACAGATATCCTATTCGTAAATCTTAATAACTTGGTTCGTCTGATCACGATTACGTCCTACGGAGAAGATCGCAATTGGAATTCCAGTAAGTTCAGAGACACGAGTTACATAATTACGTGTGTTCTCTGGAAGATCTTCGAGTGTCTTAGCACCTGTAATATCTTCGCTCCAACCCGGCAATTCTTCATATACTGCTTCACATTCTGCAAGCATCTTCAAGCTTGCAGGATAAGTAGTAATCACTTCTCCACGATATTTATATCCTGTACAGATCTTAACAGTCTCAAGTCCAGACAGTACATCAAGTGAATTCAAAGATAATCCCGTTAATCCACTTACGCGACGTGCGTGACGTACAACCACACTATCGAACCAACCTACACGACGTGCACGGCCCGTAACTGTTCCATACTCATGGCCTGTTTCACGAATAATATCTCCGATTTCATTGTTTAATTCCGTAGGGAAAGGACCGTCTCCTACACGAGTTGTATAGGATTTAGCTACCCCAATAACTTGTTTAATCTTAGAAGGACCCACACCAGATCCAATACACACCCCACCTGCGGAGGGATTAGAAGAAGTTACGTAAGGATAAGTTCCTTGATCTATATCTAGCATGACGCCTTGAGCACCTTCAAATAATACTTTGCGGTTCTCATCAATCGCATCATTTAGGATAACGGAAGTATCCGTTACATAAGGTCGAATAAATTCTGCATATTCTAGATACTGTTTCAAGACTTCCTCCACATCAAGTGGTTCTGCACCATACACCTGTTCAAGAACATGGTTCTTCTCGATCATCATATGACGAAGTCTTAATTCAAATTCTTCTGGATCAAGCAAATCCGAGATACGAATACCATTACGTGCAGCTTTATCCATATAACAAGGGCCGATCCCTTTACGTGTTGTACCGATCTTATTAGCACCTTTACGATCTTCTTCTAATGCATCTAGAACCATATGATAAGGCATAATGACATGTGCACGGTCACTAATTACCAAGTTGTTTGTAGTAAATCCATTATCGTGAATGTATGTGATCTCTTGAATAAGAGCCGCTGGATTAATAACCATTCCGTTACCAATAACGCAAATTTTATCTTCATAAAATACGCCTGATGGAATTAGACTCAACTTATATTTTTTATCGTCAATCAGAATGGTATGGCCGGCATTGTTCCCGCCCTGATATCGAGCTACTACATCTGCGCTCTCTGCCAGAAAATCCGTGATTTTGCCTTTGCCTTCGTCTCCCCATTGTGTTCCCACAACGACTACTGTTGACATATTCATTCCCCTTTTGGTGCTGTCACACCTCGTATTATTTCTTATTACTTTGAGCTTAGCATATGAACTTTACATGCAAACCATTCACTGCATAAGCAGCAATAATAGTGTAACAGCCCCCATTTTTAAAGTCAAATAAAAAACGAACAATCCGACTTGTCTAAGTTGGATCGTTCGGAAATAGATGCCTTATGGATAAGCTAATGTCTTCATATCGACATTATCCTGCAAATGAGTCTGAATGTGCTCGCTCATAATTGACAAACTTATTGAAGTTTTTAAGAAATACGAGTTCTACTGTACCCACTGGACCGTTACGTTGCTTAGCGATAATAATTTCGATAATGTTCTTTTTTTCCGTATCCGCATTATAGTAATCATCACGATACAAGAAAGAAACAATATCCGCATCTTGCTCAATCGATCCCGATTCACGCAAGTCACTCATCATGGGGCGTTTATCTTGTCTTTGCTCGACACCACGGCTTAACTGTGACAGGGCTACTACAGGTACTTCAAGCTCACGAGCAATCTGCTTCAATGTACGAGAAATTTCGGATACTTCCTGCTGACGGTTCTCGCCAGCTTTTCCTCGTCCATGAATGAGTTGAAGGTAATCAATAACGATCATTCCAAGACCCTTCTCTTTCTTCAATCGTCGACACTTAGCTCGAATGTCTGCTACGGTGACGCCGGGTGTATCATCAATATAGATTTCAGCTTCAGATAGGGACGATATCCCCATCGTTAACTTCGCCCAATCATCATCTTTGAAGTCGCCTGTACGCATCACATTCGCATCCAGATTAGCCTCAGCACAGATCATACGTTGCACAAGCTGTGGTGCTGACATTTCCAGGCTAAATATAGCTACGGTCTCTTTAGCGCGAACCGCAACATTCTGAGCAATATTCAGAGCAAATGCCGTTTTACCTACAGATGGTCTGGCTGCAACGATAATGAGGTCATTACGCTGAAATCCGTTCGTCATCTTATCTAGATCAACGAATCCCGTTGGAATTCCTGATGTTCCACCTTTGTTCTCATGCAACATTTCTACTCGATCGAATACTTCCATCAATACATCACGAATTAAGACAAACCCGCTTCCGCTACGCCGATTAGAAATCTCCAAGATTTTACGCTCTGCATCGCCGAGCATGCCAGAGACATCTTCGCCACCCGTGTAGCCTTCACTGACAATTTGCGTAGCTGTTCGGATTAGTCGGCGTAACATGGATTTCTCTTCAATGATCTGCGCGTAATAATCTACGTTCGCCGCGGTAGGAACAGCATGAGCCAACTTCGCCAGATAGCTCACACCGCCGATTTCCTCTAACTGTCCACGATCTTGCAACAAAGAAGTCAATGTAATCAGATCAATCGGTTGATTACTTTCACCTAGCTGTAACATGGCTTCAAAAATTAATTGATGAGGTTTATCATAGAAATCTTCCGTGTGGACACGTTCCATCACGGTAATGATAGCTTCATCTTGTAATAATATGGCACCTATAACAGCTTGCTCTGCTTCTAGATTCTGAGGAGGAATTCGATCGAAAAAGAGCTCTCCGCCCATCTTAACCCTCCGCTACTTGAACCTTGAGTGTTGCTTTCACTTCAGGGTGTAGCTTCACTGGAACTTGGGTAACACCCAAGTGGCGAATGGGTTCATTTAACTCTATCTTACGTTTGTCTATTTTTACGCCTTTAGCCGCAAGTGCCTCTGCGATTTGTTTACTAGTAATGGCTCCAAACAGACGTCCGCCTTCCCCTGCTTTGGCTGCAAGTTCAACGATCATCTCTTCAAGTTTCTTACCAAGAGCTGCTGCTTCATCTTTCTCTTGTTGTTTACGTTTTTGTTCTGCTGACGTTTGATTCTCAAGCGTCTTCATGTTGCCATCTGTTGCTGCACGTGCCAATCCACGAGGAAATAGGAAATTCGCTGCATACCCTTCTGAAACTTCCTTAACGTCTCCCTTTTTCGCCTGACCCTTAATATCTTTTACAAATATAACTTTCATTCAAATAGACCCTCTTTCTCCTCAATTTGCGTTAACACTTCTAGTAATTGTGCTTCAGCTTCACCGACTGTGCCTTTGAGTTGTACAGCAGCGTTGGTCAAATGGCCTCCTCCGCCTAACATCTCCATAACGACTTGCACATTCATTCTACCTAGTGAACGAGCACTTATGCCAATCATACCATCCGGTCGTTCACTAATGACGAAGGAAGCTACTACATCTGTCATTGTCAAAAGCGTATCCGCCACCTGTGCTATCAGCAATTGTGGAATGACCACACCTGATTCGGTCGCCGCTAGTGCGATATGATTATGAATCATTTTTACCTTTTTAATAATCTCAGCCTTAGCCAAATACTCTTGAAGATCCTCTTTCAACATTCGTTGGATCATCACGGTATCTGCCCCACTTCGGCGTAGGAATCCAGCAGCTTCAAAGGTCCGTGAACCTGTATGAAGTGCAAAATGCTTGGTGTCTACGATAATTCCAGCTAGTAGCATGGTGGCTTCTAATGGATTAAGTTGTGTTTTTTCATGGATATATTGAAGCAACTCCGTCACTAACTCACAAGCGGATGAGGCATACGGTTCCATATATACAAGCACAGCGTCATTTATGAACTCTTCACTCCGACGGTGATGATCTACCACCACAATTCGTGATGCATTATGCACTAATCGTGGCTCCATCGTCATGGATGCCTTGTGTGTGTCTACCACAACCAATAGGCTGTGTTCCGTGAGCATCTGCAAAGCCTGTTCTGGAGTTACAAAACGTTCTGATAATTTCTCATCTTTCTCCACCTGTACAAGCATACGCTCAATCGATGGATTACTTCCCGATAACACGATATACGCATCAACATTATACATTTGTGCTGCTTTTAGTACGCCAATAGAAGCACCTATAACATCCATATCGGGCATTTTGTGTCCCATGATTAGTACTTTATCGCTTTCTTGCATGAGGTCACGAAGAGCATGAGCAATAACTCTAGCTCGAACACGTGTCCTTTTCTCTACAGCATTTGATTTGCCACCATAAAAGGACAGTCGTTGTCCCGCCTTCACAGCCGCCTGATCGCCTCCACGTCCTAGAGCCATATCAAGACTTGATTGAGCAAGTTCACCCAATTCAGAGATATCCTCAGGTCCAAAGGCAAGACCTATACTAAGTGTCATAGGCACTTTCAAATCGGCAGTCATTTCTCTCACCTCGTCCAAAATAACGAAGCGGCTTTTCTCTAATTCTTGCAGCGATTTATAACTCAGCATCATAAGATAACGATCCGAAGAAAGACGTCGCAGATAAACTCTATATGTTTTAGCCCAAGACGTTATTTCATTTGCTACCTTCGCAATAAGCGCCGTACGTTGTTGATCGTCCATTCCTTGCGATGCTTCATCAAGATTGTCCAAATTGATAATTCCTAAGGCTAACTTCTCATTCGCATATCGCGTTCTAAGTACTACCAATTCTGAAATGTCATGCATATAAATAAGTCGCTCATCTGGAATGACAACAAGTTGATAAAATCGATCTTCGTATTGTATTTCCAATTGTTGTTCTTTATGAGGATAATCCTTGTTGCCTTCTTTCTTATCGGTACCAAAAGATGAAGGTAACTGCGGAAAGACTTCTTGCAAGGAAAACCCAATCAGTGACTTACGTCTGCACAATTCGCTAACGTAATGATTATTCCACTCGACAGTACGCTCCTCGCTGTACAGTATAATACCAAAAGGAAGCATACTCATCGCTTCACCTTCCACCCGCTTAATACGGAATGAAAGCCCATTGATATATTCAAGTAAATCTTTACGAAACGTCATTTCAGTCTTTAACGTTAGGTAGCTAAGAACAGATACAATGCAAAGACAGAATATGCCGAGTGGCCAATTATACCAGGATACAAAGATGACAAGCAGAAGTAGAAGCATGAACGCCCAGACGCTATGGTAGCCGTGCCAGCGTTTCTGTAGAAATTTAGGCATGACTTCTCATCCTATCATTTTGATTTGGTCATCATCTGACGCAGTGGAAAGGCAATATCTAGAATACCGATAATAGCCATCGGGGGAAACAAAATCACAGGAATAGCTATTATACATGGGAAAACCGGGTGCCATTTACGGTGATATGCAAGAAAAAAGAAAAATCCGATGGCTTGAATACCAAACAATATATTCAGTGAAGGAACTAAATTAGCCGAGATCATTGTTAAGTAACCACTATCTGAGTTTACCGCAATAATCTGAATCAGAAAACCGAGCAAATAGTACCATACCAGCGATCGAGGAAACTTCCATTCTCTTGCAGGTTTTAATTTTATTACAGTAAAACCCATGCTGCTTAATATCGGCCGGGCGATGCTGTGTGTGATAAACGCAACTATGAAAGAACTAAGAATTAAGGCAAAAGGAATCTTCTGCACTGTCATATCCATTAGACTATCCATATATTCTTTTGTCATCACAAAATCTGTGGAAACTGAGCTATTCGATATCATATCTTGAAGTGGCTTCATCGTCACATTCACCATATCTTGAACATACACAGACAAGTCGAATTGGAACAGTAATGTACCAATAAGGAGGAGTACTAACATTTCAGTCAAAATTGTAGCGGCTCCGACTAATAAAGTACGTAAAGCGGAGGCATGTTTTTTATAACATATTCCCATTAGTATTCCTGGAATAGCGAAATATACAGCCAACATTAAATAAATGGGATGAATTAAACATGCGATCAACCACACAATGATGACATGAATAAAAAACTTTCTCGTACTTAATATGTTAAACAGTACAATCACCGGTACAATTAATAAAAATACGGTGATAATCGAGAAGCTGGTCAGCAACGATAGGATAAGGAGTAAATATATCCCCGTCCATAATATAGCCATGGAGCGCGATTTCAAGTCAGTTCACCTCTTACGCAAATGTTCTTCAAGTGTTGATATATCTTGATACCAATCTTCCAATTGATGTCCTTCTTGCTTATGCTTCTTAAGTTTGTCAATCAATAGCTCATCGATCTCCCGATAAGACACACCAAGCCTTCTACCCAGAATATACGAGCTCATAATCAAGCTAGCTATGCTGTCACTTACCCGAGCCGTACTTCCTTCCCATAGTGCCTTAAATAATCGAGATACATGGTCTACAACCTCTGTCTTTAGCCATTCAATCACTTTAGCGCGTTTGGCTACATCCAAATCCTTTGGCATGTTGGACACATTAACCTCCCTGAAAAAGCTTTATTCTCGATTATATCATAAAAAGAGATTACCTACACATTGTCTCGCCGGGAAGATTGGAGCAACTCGCGAAGTTCATTTTAGCGAGAATCCATGGATTCCCTAGATACAAATTTCTCGCAATATTCAATGATCTGACTTCTACGTACAATCCCAATGAATCGGTTCATATCGTCTACTACAGGGACAAAGTTCTGTACTTTGGCTAGGTTAATTAAATCCTCCATATCGGCCTCGATGGATACCGGCTTATTACTTGTCTTTATAGGAATATCCTTAATCAGAAACTTCGAAGCGTTCTCAAATGTAACTTTTCCTTCAGAGTTCTTCATATACCACAACAAGTCACCTTCTGTGATTGTGCCTGCATACTGTCCATTATTATCTAACAAAGGTACAGACGTATATCGATGATATTCCATTCGTTCCAAGGTCTGCCTTAGTGTCGATTCAAGGGTTAAACAAACCACTTCTTGTTTGGGAAGCAGAAAAAATGCAATATTCATATCATTCTATTCCTCCTAGATCTTAATACAAGTTCTCTTCCTTCTTACGTTTACAGCCTATAAATGTTCCATTTAAAAGTTAAACCAGCAGCCCTACTCGGCTGGGCTGCTGGTTTAGCTAACTACTCTGCTTCTTTCTGATCCTCTGGCATCAGTAACTCATTTGCTGGTGTAGAGCTACTCATCCAATTATCAATTAAGTCTTGAGCAAATTCCAAATCTTCTTCATCTGCTAAATCATAAGAGATCCCGTGCATTCGTGTACTCTCTCCCATTACTGTATAACTTGTGATCTCAACTTCCCTTCCAGTAAGTAACTGTTTACCCAGATCAATAATGAACTTTGGTTGCATATTCGTTTGAAGATTAGTGCCCATAATATCTAGTAATTGTGGAATCTTAGTGACTTGGTTAAGATTCATCATTTTCTTAGCTACTTGATCTATAAATACTTGTTGTCTCTTAGTCCGGTTAAAATCATTGTCCTCACGATAACGTACATAGTTTAAAGCATCCGTACCCCCGTAAATAGGTTGATTGGCTTTGATCGTGAATTTCTCGTGATCCGCACCTTTATTGACGATATCCTTCTGAATCGGAAGTTCAACGCCTCCAAGCGCATCAACAGCATCTCTTAATCCCTCGAAATTAATCGTAGTATAATAATCTAACGTGTGATCAAGGAAGGCTTCCATCGTATCTTTAGCCATCTGTTGTCCACCAAAAGCAAAAGCATGGTTAATTTTATCCTTCTTATCTTTACCTATGATTTCTGTATAAGTATCTCTTGGAATGGAAACTAACAATATCTTCGACTCTTTAGGTCTGATCACCGAATAAATCATCGTATCCGAACGCGCTGGTTCAGTTCCACGCTGATCAGTTCCTAATAGTAAGACGGAAAGTGGCTTGGTTTGAACTGCAATAGGTTCAGCTTTAGGTGTCATTGTATCGCCTTCTAAGGGCTTATATGACTTTGCTTGAAGTGTATCTTCTATTTGATCTGAAAGAAATATGTCAAACGCAAGCACAGCGAGCGATTTACGAAAAGTAAAGGCTCCACCAGCAATCAACAACAGCATT
The DNA here is from genome assembly GCF_059445505.1 of Paenibacillus sp. Y301. Taxonomy (NCBI): domain Bacteria; kingdom Bacillati; phylum Bacillota; class Bacilli; order Caryophanales; family Paenibacillaceae; genus Paenibacillus; species Paenibacillus sp. Y301. The sequence continues at coordinate 273,359 of NZ_JCAIUL010000006.1, forward strand.
ACAGCTGCTATGACATACTTTTTTGTTCTCTTTTCCATGATTGGAGTTCCTCTTCTATATGTGGAATATAAATAAATAGCGTAAATGTGAAAATGGACTACGAAGACGTACCTGACCCAGCCTCCTTTCAGTATTAAACAGATAAATACGTCATTGAAGCAGATATATGACCATAGTCATACCAAACTATTGTAAACGCTAAGCGGATAAAAAGAAACTGATAAATGCTTACAACCCTTGTTTTACTGCACAATTTTTAACATATAACCACATAAAATAAGCGTATCTCTTGCGAACTTACTATGGCTATGATAGAATTACTTTTGCTGTGGAAAGGTACCCAAGTGGTCCAAGGGGGCTGACTCGAAATCAGTTAGGCGTCGCAAGGCGTGCGTGGGTTCGACTCCCACTCTTTCCGCCATCATTATTACCCTATAATACATAACCAAGCTAATTTAAACCTCCTATGAATATGGGAGGTTTTTTTGTTTCATGATTGACGCAAATTATTAAATGAGCGTACATTCAGGGATTAATTAACATATAATACTTTATTGAATAGAACACAGACTTATACCGAGGACTAGCTATTAATGAAGGTGTTTTATTTGAGGTTAATTTAATGACATCTAATTTCAGCTATATAGTAGTAGGACAAGCCAAAGAAGGACCCTATCGGATCCTTCTTGACAGCGGTACATGTCGATTTGGAACTCTTATACATTCACAATAAAAGGTTACTTTCGCTGTGTTGCCATTAGATTTCCGGTGAGCTGTTAAGAAACTAACAAAAGTTATGTTTTACGATAACCCAAGCCTATTTCTCGCAGAATGACTACCACCCTCTAAAGGGAAGGACGTCATATCTACTGACTGTGAAGTCCAACGGAACCACACCTCTCTCCTGTACCGCTTGAAAATAGTATGATCCACATGAGCGGTCTCTATACATTCTCTAAAAATTAATGTGACTTTTCTTTGTTTTTCTTTTTCCATATCCGATTCTGATTAGATGTTTCAGGGAATCGCTCACCTTTGTGTAATTTCACGTGCTTAGGGTCAAGAATTGGGGTGTCTAACCCAATCTCACCAAACTCCATGTAATGGCCGTTATTAGGTGCTTTATCACCTGGTCTGAATTCTTGCTTTTCGCCCATCTGAATATCCCCCTTAAAAAAATGAAGTTCATCCTTAGTGTGTACCAGCTGAAGAGAATCATGTGTCCATCTATTGGAAGTAAGGAGCCAAGCAGTCTTGCATATGACTTGGCAATTTGTTATAGTAATGTAGTGCGAGTTTAAACTCGTTCCTTGCTCCTGAGTAAGATCAGGGGCCGTGAGTCCATAAGGAGGTGAAAAAATATGCGCAAATATGAAGTGATGTACATTATTCGTCCAGACATTGAACAGGATCTAGTTCAAGCTACAGTCGAAAAATTCCAAGGCATCATCTCCAACGGTGGAGAAATTACAAAGCATGACGTAATGGGTAAACGCCGTCTTGCGTATGAGATCAAGAAATTCAATGACGGTACTTTCGTTCTAGTTAACTTCAACGGTACACCAGAAGTAATTAACGAACTTGAGCGTCTAATGAAGATTTCTGACGAAGTAATTCGTTATCTCATTACGAATGACGTAGCTTAATTCATTTCGGTTTTGTAGTTAAAACGCTTGAGGGAGGGGACTTAAATTGTTGAATCGTGTCATACTGATCGGCCGATTGACTAAGGATCCTGAATTGCGGTACACACCTTCGGGTGTTGCAGTAACGCAATTTACGCTCGCTGTAGACCGTCCGTTTACGGCTCAAGGCGGGGAGCGCGAAGCGGATTTCATTCCGATCGTTACCTGGAGACAACTTGCAGAGACTTGCGCCAACTATTTGCGTAAAGGCCGCTTAACAGCAGTTGAAGGACGCATTCAAGTTCGTAATTACGAGAATAACGAAGGAAAACGTGTATACGTTACTGAAGTTATTGCCGATAATGTTCGATTCTTGGAATCATCAAAAAGCGAAAGCGGAAATGGTGGAAATAGCAGTGCTACGCGTGAAGAACCTTCTTATGGAGGCGAAGGACGTGGAAATCAATCCTCTCGCAATAAAAACAACAATCAGGATCCTTTTTCCGATGACGGAAAACCGATAGATATCTCGGATGATGATTTGCCATTTTAACAACGGAAAGGACTGACTAGCATGGCTTTTAAACCAAGAGAAGGCGCCGATAACGATAAGAGACCGGCACGCCGTGGTGGACGTAATAAACGTAAAAAAGTATGTTTCTTTACTGCCAACAAAATTACTCATATTGACTATAAAGATACTGACTTGCTCAAGAAATTTGTTAGCGAACGTGGAAAGATTTTGCCACGTCGTGTAACAGGTACTAGTGCAAAATATCAACGTGCTTTGACTATAGCTATCAAACGCTCACGTCAAATCGCATTGTTGCCATATACTACTGAATAGTAGTTCATATTGGTATCATAGAAAGACGATCTCAATTTATTCGTAAATTGAAGATCGTCTTTTTATTTTTCTTTAATGTTATACATATACTACCTCCTTTATACCTCACCTTCACGAAAAAACCGCTAGGATCATACATCCTAACGGTTTATTTCTATATAAAGATTATATTGAGTTATTCAAAGCACTATCTTTTAAACAAAGTGACAAGCAACTAGATGTTCGTTACCTAGACTACCTACATCACGATACTCCGGCACTTGTTGCTTACAAATATCTGAAGCTATAGGACACCGTGTATGGAACTTACACCCAGATGGTGGATTTGCCGGACTCGGTATATCCCCTTGAAGAACGATTCGCTCTCTCTTCAACGTCGGATCAGGAATGGGTATAGCAGACATCAATGCCTTAGTATAAGGGTGTAGTGGATTACGGAATAACTCTTCCTTACTACACATCTCTACCATAGCACCAAGATACATAACCCCTACTCGGTCACATAAATGCTCTACCACACTTAAATCATGGGAAATGAACAAGTACGTTAGTTGCTTTTCACGTTGCAAGTCACTTAGCAGGTTAATAATCTGAGCTTGGATAGAAACATCTAGTGCAGATACTGGCTCATCTGCTACAATAAATTCCGGATTCATGATCAATGCGCGTGCAATCCCAATACGTTGTCTCTGTCCACCAGAGAACTCATGAGGAAAGCGATCATATTGATAACTAGCAAGACCACAGATAGCCATAGTCTCCATTACGCGTTCCCGTACTTCCTTAGGATTGGTAACTCCATGATCATAGAGAGCTTCTCCAATTGCATGTCCGACCTTAATCCGAGGATTCAATGAACTGAAAGGATCTTGAAATACAATTTGAAGCTTCGGACGTAAACGACGCAGTTCCTCTTTAGGCAACTTATACAGGTCTTGGCCTTGAAATAGGACCGTACCATCCGTCTTTTCGTTCAATCGAAGAATGGTTCTTCCAATTGTACTCTTTCCACAACCAGATTCCCCTACTAAGCCAAATGATTCACCTTTATGAATACGAAAAGAAACATCATCAACTGCCTTAACATGGCCTACTGTACGTTGAAGGATCCCACCAGTTACGGGGAAGTATTTCTTCAGATTGTCTACTTGCATTAAGACTTCACTCAAAGTACTTCCCTCTCTTCTTCATATAACCAGCAGGCTGATTTATGGTTCTCATTATCGTGTGCTCTAAATGGTGGTTGCTTCACCTTACAAATATCCATGCAAAATTCACAACGATCGTGAAAGTGGCAGTTATCTCCAAGATCAATAGGATTCGGAACTTGACCAGGTATAGAATAAAGACGCTCTTGCCTCTGATTAATAATAGGCTTGGCTTTGAGCAAGCCTTTGGTATATGGATGCTGTGGATCTCGGAAGAGCTCCAAGACCGGTGCTTCTTCAATCACCTTACCTGCATACATAACAACAACATAATCAGCCATCTCAGCTACTACACCTAAGTCATGTGTAATTAACATAATAGAAGTATTGAGCTTATCTTTAATGTCTCTCATCAAATCTAGAATCTGCGCCTGAATCGTTACATCGAGTGCGGTCGTCGGCTCATCTGCAATAAGCAATTTAGGATCACAGCTTAGAGCAATGGCTATCATTATCCGCTGACGCATTCCACCACTTAACTCGTGTGGATAGGAATCAAATATTTTCTCCGCACGTGGAATACCTACGAGCGTAATTAATTCAATTGCCCGTTTCTTGGCAGCTTTACGATCTAATAGCATATGCAACATTAAGGGTTCACTAATTTGATGTCCAATGGAAAGTACGGGATTTAATGATGACATCGGTTCTTGAAAAATAACGGATATCTCATTACCACGAATTCTAGACATTTCTCTTTTATTTAATTTAAGAAGATCTCGACCTTCAAATACAATTTCGCCCCCGACAATTTTTCCATGTGGTGCTTCAACCAACCGCATAAGTGACATCGCTGTCACGCTCTTACCGCAACCAGACTCACCTACAACACATAACGTTTCGCCTTCACGAATAGTAAAACTAACATTATCTACAGCCTTAACCGTACCTGCTGATGTTTGAAAGTGTGTTTCTAAATTACGGAATTCTACTAAATCTTTTGCCATATTGCATCTCCCATCTTGAAGATATCGATCTCTTTTTACGAGAATCGATGTTGTTCAAGGAAGCAGTTCTCACTGCTTACATCTATCACCTATACTTTTATTACACAAATTATTTTTTTGATTTAGGATCCATGGCATCACGAAGTCCATCACCAATCAAGTTAATGGCTACCGCTGTGATCAGAATACACGTCCCTGGTGGAATCCATAGCCATGGTCTTTTGCGAAAATCAATCAAGTTGTTCGCCGCTGAGATCATGTTACCCCAAGATGGAGTAGGTGGAACGACACCAATACCTAAGAAACTAAGTGCTGACTCTGATAAAATTGCACTTGCAACACTAAGCGTTGCTGCAACGATAATGACAGGAACTGTGTTCGGGAGCAAATGCTTAAATATTTTACGTCTATCCTTTAAGCCTAGCGCTTCAGTCGCCTGCATAAACTCTTGTTCACGAAGCGTTAGAATTTGTCCCCGTACAAGCCGTGCCAGGGTTGTCCAGTTAAGAACACCAATAATGACCATTAGGAAATATATTCTTTGTGAAGGAGCAACTTTTAGATCAGATAAAACTGCTCCAAGAATGATAAGAATTGGTAGTGATGGAAGAGCCATAAAAACGTCAGCTACACGCATAACAATCGTATCAATAAACTTACCATAAAATCCAGCTAATGCACCCAATGTTGCACCGATTATAACTGTTATAAAGGTAGCAACAAGGCCAACTAATAGAGAGATTCGACCAGCCAACATCATACGAAGCAAAATATCGCGACCTAGCTTATCCGTTCCTAACCAGTATGTTCCATTAGGACTCAAATTCTTATGTTTCAAACTGTAATCAAATAGATTATGTGGTGACAATAAGGGCCCTATGAAACAAAGTAAAAACATGAAGACTAACATGATAAATCCAAATACCGCAAGCCGATTTCGTGTGAAACGACGCCAAGTTGACTTCCAAGGTGTTTCAACAGGTTTTACCTTGGTTTTTTTATTTTCTGTTATAGGCATAACATCAGCAGACAACGCAATCTCCTCCTACTTTAAACGAATTCTGGGGTCTGCAATTCCGTAGAGCACGTCGGCGAGCAAATTACCCACTAGGGTCAACATAGCTAGAAAGACAGTAAACCCAAGCATAAACGGATAATCTCTCATATTAATTGAATTAAGATAGATGTGACCGACACCTGGCCAAACAAATATTTGCTCCAGAATCATGGCTCCACCAAACAGTCCTGGAAGTTCAAACCCGAGTAGAGTGATTGCAGGAATCATTGCATTCCGAAATGCATGCTTGAAAATAACGGTCCGTTCTTTAAGGCCTTTAGCCCGGGCAGTCCGAATATAATCTTGTCGAATAACTTCGAGCATACTAGTACGGAAATACCGTGTTAATCCACCCGTATTCAACATAGTCAGTACCATGACCGGTAAAAAGCTGTGTTTAAGCACATCCTTGATGTAAGCCCATCCATCAGCATTTAACCCAGAAGTGATCATTCCCCCAACCGGGAACAATTTCACATCTAGTGCCAAGAACTTGATAAGCAACAGTCCTATAAAGAACGAAGGTAGTGACATACATACAAATACTAATAATGTGACTATTTTATCAAAAAATGAATATTGAAATTTGGCAGAAAATATACCGGTTACCATGGCTATAAACCAACTAAAAATCAAAGAAAAGAATCCGATTATAAATGAATTCCATACATACGTGTTAATAACAGTTGTGACGGGTTGCTTGTGCTGCATTGAATCCCCGAAATTCCCTTTAAGCATGTTTCCAGCCCATATGAAATAACGTTGATAGTCCGGCTTATCCAGTCCGTATATGGCTCTAAGTTGCTCTTGTTTCTCAATAGACATATTCGGATTCGCCCGAGCTGTAATGTAATCCCCTGGTACCATCGCTGAAATGGCAAAAATAATGATAGATATGCCGATTAGCGTGGGTATCATTTGCAACAGCCGTCGAATGATATATTGCTTCATTCCTATTCCCCCTGGCTATAAGTGGATATGCTCAGCTCTTATGAGCTGAGCATATCAGAACATACTTTATTGTTGCAATTCAACTTGATACAGACTGAAAGGGAAATCCTTGTATGGAGAGATATCGAAGCCTTGTGCTCTAGCATCAACAGCCGTCATATTCGTTCTTTGATACATAAAGATTACAGGAATATCCTTGTTCATCTCTTGATACATTTCTTTATAAATGGTTTTACGTTTTTCTAGATCCATTTCCTTCTTACCTTTTGCCATCAATTCATCGACTTTGGCATTAGAATACCCAATATCATTTTGCGCTCCATCTGAAGTATATACTGTGTTATCAGGATCTGGTGTTAAGCCCCATGCTGCAAAGTACATGTCGAAGTCTCCAGCTGATTTCTTGTCAGTGATTGCATTAAAGTCTAGTGTTTCGGCAATAATCTCAATCCCTAGATCTTTGTAGTTTGTAGTCATAATTGGTAACAATGCTTCTACAACTGGATTGTCTGCAGTAGCCGAGAAGTTGATTTTGAATTTCTCTCCATCTTTCTCACGAATACCATCTGCTCCAACAACCCATCCTGCTTCGTCAAGCAATGCTTTTGCTTTTTCTGTATCGAAATCATACGTTTCGATATTCTCATCCGTATATGCCCAAGATACTTTCGACTCAGGGATGTTAATAACATCAGCAAACGGTCCGTAGTAACCCTTCACGATATCCGAACGATTCAACCCATAAGTAAGTGCTTGACGTACTTTTGGATCTTGGAATTTCTTAAGCTTATGGTTAAACCCAACGTATCCATAACCATTGTTTGGAAGAATGTTAATGTCTAGGAATCCTAATTCCTTCAACGCTTCCACATTATCTTCAGAAACAGAAACTTCGTCCATGTCTGTTTCACCAGATTCTAACATTGCCATTTTCGTTGAATCTGATGTTGTCTTGAAGATGACATTCTTAATCTTTGGAGTTCCTTTGAAATAGTTAGCATTAGATTCCATTACGATTTCTTGTCCTGCTTTGTAACTTGTAATCTTATATTGTCCACTACCAAGTGGTTTGCTGTTCAATTCTTTTACAGAAGACAAGTCACCTTGTTTGTAGCCTTTTCCGTAGTAAGACTCAGGCAAGATATACTGAGTTCCCAATTCAACTGGAGACAATGCAGAATATTCTGTCAAGCTTACTTCTACTGTTAGATCATCAATGACTTTGATACCCGAAATATCAGCTGATTTACCATCGTAATATTCCTGAGCACCTACGATATGATAGCTTAGTGGATCAGATTCACCATCGTAGCTCTTATCAAGGTAAAGTTTCATTGTAAACAAGTAGTCGCTAGCTTTCATTGGGCTACCATCAGTGTAAGTAATACCTGGTTTGAGGTGGTAGGTATATTTCAAGCCATCCTCAGATACATCAACTTTCTCTGCCAGACTGTTTTCATAGCTTCCGTCAGCCTTAACTGTAATGAAAGAATCAAATAATGAATAGTTTACATAATAGTCATAAGCCGTTTCCATAAACAGTGGGCTGAATACCCCTTTTGGATCTGTCATACCTACAATCAAAGTATCTTTGCGGTTCTTAGCTAGCTCAGGAATAAGAGAAGTATCCGTTGCTTTAATTACCCCAGTAGTTTGATCCTCAGCTGGTGCTGTAGGTGTTTCTGTTGTTGGTTCCACTGCATTCGTGCTGTTCGTTGGCTCCGTTGGTGCAGCCTCTTTGTTGTCCCCACCACATGCGGAGAGTACCATTGTTAGTGAAAGCAAAAGTACTATTGCTACATTCTTTTTCTTTGTCATGCAAAATCTCCTCCTTTTAGTAATTTTTAATATATATTATGAAGATAATATATCCCACAAATATTATTAACCCGATGGGTTAAATGTAGTTAAAACTTGCAATAATGACCACAGGTCAATTTTAAGAACTGCTTACCCAATGTGGGATTATATATGTGAGGTATATTAACATATTCAAATCAATTTAATTAATAATATAACCTAATTATCAGAATATTCCAAGCATTTTATATTACAATATGTTTATGGATGCTTAAACATACAATAAAATCAATCAAAGAGGTTAATCTTTCACTACTTTTTTGTTATCTAATCTACTCATTTGTGTTAGAGATCAATAACATCATTAACAATAATCCCTATTTTGCGAGTCACCCTTTTTATGTAATGATTAAATTTTATATTAACTTTTTATTGTTATCCCTAGTTAGCCTTATAGTCAGTGGTTATAACGGACTGTTATGCTTTACACACCAAAGGCACCTCGTGTTGGTGCTCCTCAAAGATCACAATCATCACTTTTCTTATGTTGCATTATTTAGTTTCCGAATTGGCCTTTTTTTGAATTCAATTTCATAGATTCTTTTATTGTATAATTTTACCTTGTACATGGTTGTTATTCAACACTTTTTCCATTAGTCGTTTCAAATATTCTATAACTTATTTTGTGAATTTAACACTTATTTTTTTTAACAATCTATTAGGCTCATTTTATATGTGAAAATAAATTTCTATGTATTTATATGTACTATAATAAATATAGCAATACCTGACACATAAATTACGTATAATGTCGTATATATTTTTTTATTATAAGATTTTAGCTTAATATTTACGTAAATATAAAGCATACGCATGTGTCTGTATACTTTATTTAACACGTTTTGTTATTTTTAATTTAATTCTAACAAAAAAACCTCCTACAATTAAATGTAAGAGGTCTAATAGAACCAAAGTAAACCATTCAAAGAAAACCCTATATTGTCTTTATACCTCAGGTGGCAAATTGGAACGCAGGACCTTTTTCATGTTTTTTTCAAATTTCACACGTGGAATAAGTACGCTATGCTGGCACCCAACACACTTAACTCGAATATCCATTCCCATACGGATAATCTCCATTTCATTACTTCCACAAGGATGTTGCTTCTTCATCTGTACGATATCCCCTAATTGAAATATCTTACGTTCCATCTTCAACCCCCCCTTTATCTTCAGTCGTCGCAGCATGTTCAACCCTAGCTAATTGAAGTGCATCTTCTTCTTCAAATATCTGCTTAATTCCCATTTGAATATCACGTTCTACCTTATCCCGTGTGTTCGGTAAACAATCTGCTACAATCCGAATTGCATATTCACTTGTATTTAATGATTGTACACCTAACACATTTGCTGTTGAGATCATCTCTGCACTACTCTTCTGAATATTGTCTAGCGCATGTTTAATAAGTTCTATAGTATCTTCGAGATTACGTTCATTCTTAATAGGAATATCTACAATAGCTAATGCATTCGATAATGAGAAATTTGTTACAGTGGCGATGGCACCATTAGGTAATATGTACACTTCGCCCGTAAGGCTTACGATCCGAGTCGTACGAATTCCAATCATCTCAACAGTACCTTTGAAGGTACCTGTCTGGATTACATCTCCTACTGCAAATTGATCCTCTAATATAATGAAGAACCCTGTAATTACATCCTTTACCACGCTCTGTGCCCCGAACCCTATTGCTAACCCTAGAACTCCAGCTCCTGCAATAAGTGGTGCAAGGTCGAAGTTAAATTCCGATAGAACAATTAGGACCATAACAAAATTACAAGCAACCGAGGTTACGTTCTTTAACAACCCACCTACTGTCACAAAGCGACGTGGATTCATTCTTAGCTTACTATTTTCCTGACGAGCTAATGTTTGGTCGATTATTTTATATACTACCTTAATAATTAAACGAGTTAATAGGAATATAACTATGATTCTTATTGCTGCAAATAGAATAACCAACCACATATCCGTATCCGTTAGCCATTTCCATGCTATGTCTTTAAATTTAAGCGCCTCCTCTATGACTGCCTGCGGAGTTTCAGGTTCATTGCCCGAATTCTGCAAGATATTCCGCCCCCTTACATCTCGATGATTTCATAGTGCTCTAAGTTGTTTTTAATAAAGATTCCCCGAATCTCTACCTTTTCTTGATTAATGATATCCCACACGACTAGCAAGTCCCTCTTTGGAAAAAGAATGGATAATGCACAGCCTGCAGTAACATCTTTAGGTGTAGGAAATAAGTCAATCTCAATCTCTGCATACTCTAGTAACATTTCAGCCCGCAGTGCCTGCTGAGTGGAATCAAATGCAATGAGAAGCCATTCCTCCATCATACAGCCCCCTGTGTTGTATCTTCCATACGTTATAATTTCCAACATTGGATTTTGAGTATAAATAATGATTTTCATCCATATACTAGTACTACTATCCGCATACGAAAGGAAGATCTTATGAGTCCTGTGACCAATCCATTCTCACAACAACAGCAACCTTCTTGCTTAAAAATACCACATACCGATCCTGAAATCCATTCCGCTATCATTCATCGGTTGTTGTTTCATTTAGCTCAAGTAAAAGAGGGTCAACCTGTTATTATTGTATGCATAGGAACAGATCGATCCACAGGGGATAGTCTTGGTCCTCTTGTTGGTACTTCTCTATCTCGGTATAAAAGTCATCTCTTTCGTATATACGGCACATTAGATGAACCTATCCACGCTGTTAACTTGCAGGAAACCATATCTTCTATTAACGAACTCTTTCATCAACCTTTTATTATTGGTATTGATGCCTGTTTGGGTCAATCCTCCAGTATAGGTTGTATACAAGTGGCTGATGGTCCTCTGAAGCCTGGAGCTGGGGTAAATAAACAATTACCGCCGATCGGCGATATCCATTTAACTGGCATCGTTAACGTCGGCGGCTTCATGGAATATTTCGTATTACAAAACACACGTCTAAGTCTAGTGATGCGTTTGTCTGAGATTATTGCAACAAGCGTCTACTCCGCCATTAAGGAGTGGAAATCTCACTCTACATTTTTTGCTTTGCGAGAGTAATAGCTTCCTTCTCCTCTGTTGATAAGGAGTGCTTAGAATCACCTTGCTCTAGCGATTTAGCATAGATATAAGAATTATCTCTATTATAGATAGAAGTAAGTACAACTCCATCTAATCGATCATCTAATATTGCTACAGAGAAGCTTAAGTCACTACCTCTCTCCCCAAATGCATTGTATCGAATAAGACCAACGTGTCCTTTTACAGCTTGTAGTTTATCTACGGTACTCTTGAGCAGTTCTCGTTGTTTCTTTTGATCATCTTCCATACTATCCAGTTGGACCTTAAGATCGATCAGGAGTGACTCTAAGTTCTCTACACCACTACCAGACATCATCAATTCGTATCTCTGGCGTAGTTTGGTTAACTTAGATAATTGAGTAAACATCAGTATCAACAACAATAACACCACAAGCACGATAACTCCGATAATCAAAGATAAATGTTCCAAAAATAAATCATTCAGTTCAGACATTGATGTTTCATTCCCTTTCCTCTTCCTCAATCTTAGAATAGATCTATATTTAAACTTCTATCTACAAAGTTGTTTTACAGCCTTAATAAGAGTTTCAATTTCCTTTTCTGTCGTGTTGAATCCTACACTGGCACGTACCGCGCCTGTTTTTTCTGTATGAACAGCATAGTGCGCTAATGGGGTACAATGGAAGCCTGCTCGGACAGCAATGCCATATTCACGATCTAACTGAAATGCTAATTTTGATGAATCCAATTGGTCTACTACAAAAGAAACAATACCTGTCCGAGGTAATCCTGGATCAGGCCCTAATATAGTCATACCACTAATGTTTTTTATGCCACTTAATAACTGTTGCGTAAGATTCCACTCATGAGTATATATCCATTTAGGGGTAAGCTCAACAACTTTTTCTATCCCTACTCGTAAGCCTGCAATTCCTACCGTATTAGGCGTTCCTGCTTCATAACGATCTGGACGAACAGTAGGCTGCTCTTTCTCTTCAGACTGACTTCCTGTTCCGCCGTGTAGCAACGGTTCCAGGTCCACATGAGGGGCAATATAAAGACCGCCTGTCCCTTGGGGTCCTAACAACCCTTTATGACCTGGAAACGCCATTAGATCAATTTTCATGCGTTCTACATCTATATCGAGAATACCCGCGCTCTGCGCAGCATCTACTAAGAATATAGCCCCAGAATTGTGAGCAAGGTTACCTATTTCCTCTACAGGCAATATACTTCCCAACAAATTAGAACTGTGACTACAAATAACCAGTCGAGTTGATTGTTTCAAGGCTTCCTTTATATCAAGAAGATTCAATTCACCTTTCCCATTAACTCTTACATAATCAACAGTAATTCCGAGCGTTCTCTTTAAATATTCTAAAGGGCGTCGAACAGAATTATGTTCAACCATCGTGGCGACAACGTGGTCTCCCTCTCGCAGCAATCCCTTTATTGCTAGATTCAAAGCCATGGTGGTATTAGATGTAAATGCAATGTCATTAGCATTATTTATATGGAACAATTTAGATATTCCCATTCTGGTCTCAAATAGCACACGACTAGCCTTTACAGCCATCGCGTGGCTTCCTCTTCCAGGATTGGCCGCTGACTGTTGCATAGCGAACTGCATCGCATCCAACACACCAGGAGGTTTAGGCCAAGAGGTAGCCGCATGATCTAAGTAAATAACTGAATCCATACCTAACCTCCTCTAACAACAGAAAGACATATCCTTTTCCACAACGGAATAAATCAAGATATGCCCTCCTCCCTCTTTGACATCAACTATTGTTTCAATACACTAACATTGTTATTGTCTTATGATTTCTGTAGTAATTCTAACAACCGCTCTAAATCTTGTTTACTGTAGTAATTCAGTTCAATCTTACCTTTATCTTTATTATGCTTAATCTTAACCGTCGTATGGAATCGATCACGGAGAGATTCCTCTAGATGATTAATATAGGGATCACTCTTTTTCGTTGTTGGTTTTTGCGTCTCTACAGGCTTACGGTCCAAGTATTTTACCGTTTCCTCTAACTCTCGAACGCTCCATTCATTTTCTACACATTGTTTCGCTAAATCCTTGATGACAACTGAGTCCTTAATTCCTACAATAGCTCTCGCGTGACCCATTGATAATGTTCCACGTGAAACATAGTCCTTCACTTCTTCAGGTAATGATAATAAGCGTAGAAAATTGGCAATATGAGACCTGGATTTACCCACTTTAAGCGAAAGTTCTTCCTGTGTTAGATTATACTGATCCATGAGTCCTTGGTAAGCAACGGCAATCTCAAGCGTATTTAAATTTTCGCGTTGTAAATTCTCAATTAGTGCAATTTCCATCACTTGTTGATCTGAGAAATTACGAACTACAGCAGGAATCGTTGCTTTCCCACAATACTGAGATGCTCTAAAGCGACGCTCACCTGCAATGATTTCATATCCCCTAATAACACTACGAACAATAATAGGTTGAATTACACCATGTTGGCGAATCGATTCCGCTAATTCATGAATAGCCTCTTCCTTAAATTCTTTACGTGGTTGATATGGATTAGCACGTAATTGACTCAATGGAATTTCAACAATCTTATCATCATCATTAATGGAGAGAGAAGGAATAAGTGCATCTAATCCTTTGCCCAACCGTTTACTCATATGAAATCACTTCCTTTGCCAACTCTAAGTACGCTTCAGCACCTTTAGAGCGTGGATCATACGTTATGATCGATTTTCCATGTGATGGTGCTTCACTCAAACGGACGTTCCTTGCAATAACTGTCTTGTATACTTTATCTTGAAAATATTTTTTAACTTCTTCAATAACTTGAATTCCCAAGTTTGTTCTTGCATCAAACATAGTCAACAATACACCCTCGATTTGCAAAGATGTATTCAGATGCTTCTGAACTAATCGAATGGAGTTAAGTAATTGACTTAAGCCCTCTAATGCGTAATATTCACATTGTATGGGAATAATCACTGAATCAGCAGCCGTTAGCGAATTAATTGTTAGTATGCCTAGCGATGGTGGACAATCTATTAAAATGTAGTCATACATATCTTTAACTAAATGTAATGACTTTTTAAGGCGTAGTTCTCTAGAAATGGTTGGTACCAATTCTATTTCTGCTCCTGCCAGTTGAATCGTAGCAGGAATAATATGTAGACCTTCTACATCTGTATGCGTAATGGCATCTCTTGGATTAACTTCATTTATTATGACATCATAAATGCAGTTCTCCACATCTGCTTTATTTATTCCGACCCCACTTGTGGTGTTACCCTGTGGGTCAATATCAACGAGAAGCACTCTTTTCCCTAAAGAAGCCATGCCTGCACCCAGATTGACGGAGGTGGTAGTTTTACCGACCCCGCCTTTTTGATTTGCTATGGCAATAATTTTGGACACTCATTTCACCTCAATATATAATTGACTCTTCGTGTAGTTCGTGAGATATACTTTTTACAGCCTAGCAAATTGGTTGTCATTCTTTCTGTCTGCACCCTATTAGTTACAACCATAAGTCAATCATTAGAAAAAGCGGCTGATATTACCTTTCTCCTTCCCACTATCTTTTAGGAATTTGAATAACAATTTCATAGTGATCATCATGATCTTTTTCAGTTGTTATAATAGACATTCCTGATCCGGATACCATATCAATAGACTGTCTAATCGTATTTAGAGCAAGACGAACATCTTTAGAAAACGAGATACGTTTTGCCTTTTTAATTGTGGAGGATTCTTTATAGTAGGCAACTCTTGCTTCTGTCTGCTTTACATTAAGTTCTTTAGTTATAATTTCTGCAAGCAATTTCAGTTGCAACTCTTCGGGACTTAGAGATAAAAGTGCTCGAGCATGCCGTTCAGTGACTTTTCGTTCCATTAAAGCTTGCTTTACAGGTTCAGGTAAGTTTAATAAGCGGATTTTATTAGCAATGGTGGATTGACTCTTGCCTAAACGCTGAGCCAGACTCTCTTGAGTTAACTGATGTAAATCAATGAGCTTTTGATAGGCTACTGCTTCTTCTATGGAAGTTAGACCTTCACGTTGCAGGTTCTCAATCAATGCAATCGAAGCGGCTTGTGAATCATTAAAATCGCGAACAATAGCTGGGATGGTTTCAAGCCCCAATTTCTTAACAGCTCGCCATCGACGTTCTCCTGCAATAATCTCATATTTGGCATTACGATAACGAACAACAATAGGTTGAATTACGCCATGAGTTTTAATCGTCTGACAAAGTTCATCAATTCTATTATCATCAAAAATAGTACGAGGTTGAAAAGGACTCCCCACAATATTATCCACTGGAATCTGTTTCACTTCATCCCCATTAGTCCGCTCAGTTAGGCCAAACAACTTAGAAAATTGTTCTTTCATTCCGCATATTACCACCTAATTTCAAAATAGTACCGTAACACGATGGAATAATTAACCTCACATTCACCATGTCATCTCAGTACCTTCCTATCTCTGTACAAAGTAGAAACAATATGACTATACTTTGCACGTATTCACATGATCATTTGTTGCATTAATCTCTTTAAAGATTAAGGTTTCATATAAATTACACTACTTGATCTACTTGATATTTTATCTAAAAATTGGATATTGCTCATTACTTTTCGTAAGAACTTCTATCTATCTTATTCTATCACTTTTTCTCATATAATCCTATTCTATCATGCGTAAATTTTTCTAGAAATTGCTTATTATTTAAACTCAAAAAAAGACTATATCTCCCAAACCATACGGGTGACATAGTCTTACCTGTTTTAATGTTTCACGTGAAACATTACTTAATAAATTAGATTAGCGGAGACTTAGCTGCAACCCCAGGACTTCTTGGATATTTCTGAGGTGTAGATGCTCTTTTTTCTACAATAATAATATGACGGTCGGCTTCTTCCACGGGAAGAGTGAACTTCTCTACCTTGTTTAGTTTACCTTTAAGTTGTTTGAAGCTATAGGATGCTTCTTTGATCTCGTCGGTAGGGTCACTACCCTTCATAGCCGCAAATGTGCCGTCCACGCGAACAAAAGGTAAACAAAATTCATTAAGTAACGCTAACTTAGCGACAGCTCTAGCTGTAACTAGATCATAATGATCACGGTATCCCTTCTTTTGACCCCATTCCTCTGCTCTACCATGAATGAGTTCAACGCCCGTAAGACCTAATTGATCTACAATATTTTTAAGAAACGATATTCTTTTGTTAAGAGAGTCAATAATCGTTAATTGAATGTCTGGAAAACAAATCTTAAGTGGTATCCCAGGAAACCCTGCTCCCGATCCGATATCTGCTAGTGTTGATACTTTATTCATATCTACAAAAAAAGCAAGGGAAACAGAGTCGTAAAAATGTTTCATATATACCTGATCTCGTTCCGTAATCCCTGTTAAATTCATTTTTTCATTCCAACTTACTAGTTCTTTGAAATATATTTCGAACTGATCTAGTTGAGTCTCACTTAACGTAATTCCGTGTTCCTGTAGCCGACTAGTAAATGCCTGTTGTATTAAGTCCATATTTTAACCCCTTGCCGCAGTTACACGGTTATAATGTTCGAGATATACTAGCAGAACAGATATATCCGCAGGTGTAACACCAGAAATACGTGAAGCTTGCCCAATGGAAATAGGACGAATGTTTGCGAGTTTTTGACGAGCCTCAATAGCTAAACCATGAATTTCTGAATACTCTATAGAATCAGGAATCTTCTTTTTCTCCATTTTCTGTAGACGTTCCACATGAACTAATTGTTTCTCTATATAACCTGCATATTTAATCTGAATTTCAACTTGCTCTTTCATCTCATCGGTTAACTCGTAAGGTGAAGGTGAAAGCTGTTCAATATGGCTATAGCTAATCTCAGGTCGACGTAAAAGGACTAACATATTTGTCCCATCCTGAATTTCAGAGGAATCAGAGTCTTTTAGAAGAGCATTCACTTCTTTAGGCTTTGCCTTCTCAACACTAAGACGTTCAACCTCAAAATCTACTGTGTTCTTTTTACTTAGGAATCTTTCATATCGATCATCTGATATTAGACCAATCTCATGTCCAATCGGAGTAAGACGTAGATCGGCATTATCATGACGAAGTAACAAACGATATTCAGCGCGTGAAGTCAAAAGTCGATAAGGTTCATTCGTTCCTTTGGTCACCAAGTCATCGATTAATACACCAATATATCCTTGAGAACGATTAAGTACGATAGGCTCTTTCCCTTGTACCTTCCGTGCAGCATTAATTCCCGCCATAACCCCTTGCCCTGCAGCTTCTTCATATCCTGAAGTTCCATTAATTTGACCTGCAGTGAATAATCCAGGCATTTTTTTGGTTTCGAGTGATGGGTATAATTGCGTCGGAACCATCGCATCATATTCAATGGCATACCCATTACGCATCATTTCAACCTTTTCCAACCCTGGGATAGAACGTAACATCGATAATTGAACATCCTCTGGCATACTTGTTGATAGACCTTGTACATAATACTCAGCTGTATTTCTACCTTCAGGCTCTAGAAAAATCTGATGTCTCGGTTTATCACTGAAACGAACAATTTTATCCTCAATGGACGGACAATAACGTGGACCTGTCCCCTCAATAATACCCGAGAACATAGGCGCACGATGGAGATTATCCGTAATAATTTTTTGTGTATCCACAGAAGTATAGGTTAACCAGCAAGGAAGTTGTTCATTTGTATTAGTAGATTCCTGTGTCTCATAAGAGAAGAATTTAGGCTTACTATCCCCTGGCTGAATCTCCGTCTTCGAGAAATCAATTGTATCTCTATGAACACGTGGAGGAGTACCTGTCTTAAAACGAACAAGATCGAACCCATGTTCGCGTAAATTCTCCGCGAGTTTAATTGAAGGTTGCTGATTATTAGGTCCACTTTCGTAAGCTAACTCACCCATAATGACTTTACCCCGCAAATAGGTGCCTGTCGTCAATACAATGGACTTACCACGGTATTCAGTGCCTGTCTTCGTAACTACACCCACACAATGTCCATCCTCAACGATGAGCTCTTCTACCATCCCTTGACGCATCGTTAAGTTTGGTTCCTTCTCCATCGTTTCCTTCATCGTATGCTGATAAGAGAACTTATCTGCTTGTGCACGGAGGGCGTGAACAGCAGGACCCTTCGCCGTGTTTAACATTCTCATTTGAATAAAGGTTCTATCTATATTACGGCCCATTTCCCCACCTAGAGCGTCAATTTCCCGAACAACATGTCCTTTGGCAGGTCCACCAATCGAAGGATTGCATGGCATGAAAGCCACCATATCTAAATTGATTGTAATCATTAGCGTAGAGCAACCCATTCGAGCAGAAGCTAAAGCCGCTTCAACCCCCGCATGCCCTGCACCGATCACAATTACATCATAATTTCCACCTGTGTAACTCATGGTTTTACCTCCTTTAAATAATTTATCTATAAATTATTTATCAACATGAAGCTTTAAATGTTAAAGCTATTTACCCAAACAAAATTGCGAGAAAATCTGATCTAATAACGTATCTCCCGCCGTATCCCCAATAATTTCACCAAGTTGTTCCCATGCCAATCGAACATCGATCTGGATCATATCGATTGGAATAAACTGATCTGCAGCTTCATAAGCATCTTGCAAAGATTGCTTCGCCTTCTTCAATAAAGCTATATGTCGTACGTTACTAACATAAGTTAGATCATTCGATTCAAGGCGTCCACTAAAGAATAACTTAGAAATAGCATTTTCTAAAGCGTCGATTCCCTCTTGTGTCTTAACAGACATTTGTACGATACAATCCTCATTGAAGTAACGCTTTACGATATCCATATCTAGCATGGACGGTAAGTCCATTTTATTCATAATAACGATACATTGTCTACCGCGGATTTGTTCCATTAATACCAATTCATCCTCGTGTAGAGGTTGACTAACATCTAACACAAGCAAAATAAGGTCTGCCTCATTCACTGCATTTTTAGAACGTTCTACCCCTATTTTCTCAACCACATCAAGTGTTTCACGGATACCGGCTGTGTCTAATAACTTTAAAGGGATATTGTTAATTGTAACAAATTCCTCAATAACGTCACGTGTTGTACCTGGAATATCCGTTACGATGGCTTTATTATCATGTGCTAATGTATTTAACAAAGATGATTTACCTACGTTAGGTCGGCCAACAATAGCTGTTGTTATTCCTTCACGAAGAATTTTACCTTCCTCAGCGGTTTTTAATAGTCTCGTAATTCCCTCCATCACTTCACTACATTTATCTTTTATAAAAGAAGACGTGAGTGAATCCACATCATGTTCTGGATAGTCAATATTCACTTCAATATGTGCCATAGTCTCAATTAGTGTAAACCGTTGTTTCTTAATTTGTTGAGATAAGTCACCTTTAACTTGTTTCAACGCGATCGAGAAAGCCCGATCCGATTTAGAACGAATGAGGTCTATTACAGCCTCAGCTTGCGACAAGTCAATTCGCCCATTTAGAAAAGCTCGTTTCGTGAATTCACCTGGCTCTGCTAGCCTAATATTTTGTTGTAATAACATATCCATCACTCTTGTAACTGAAATAACCCCACCATGCGCGCTGATCTCTACTACATTCTCCATTGTAAATGAGCGAGGTGCCCGCATAATTGTAACTAGTACCTCTTCAATTTGTTCCCCTGTATGGTGGTCTATAATGTGTCCATAATGAACCGTATGCGATTCAGCCTCAGATAGCTTAACTCGACTTTTAAAAATTCGATCCACTTCAGGTATCGCATCTGGCCCACTTACACGAATGACAGCAATCCCAGCTTCTCCAACGGCTGTAGCAATAGCTGCAATGGTCTCACTTACCAACATGTTGCACCTCTCTCTATAAAATATAAAAAAACAATGACTCCTATCACTAATCAGAGAGTCATTGCATCTATATAGAATGAACTAAAGTCCAAATTTTCTGGTCCTTTGTACATTCTATTCTATCCATTTAATCTCGTTTATTTTAACGAAATGACTACACGCCGGTTTGGCTCTTCACCTTTACTGTAGGTCTTAACTAATTTGTGATCCTGCAGTTTCGCATGAATTACCTTACGTTCTTGCGGTGACATTGGCTCTAACACGACTTCTTTACGGGAACGTATGACTCGTCCTGCCAACCGATCGGCTAACTCTTCCAATGTCTTCTTACGTCGTTCACGGAAATTCTCCGCATCAAGAATAATTCTTATATAACTACTCGAAATCCGATTAGCTACGATGTTGGCTAAATATTGAAGTGAATCAAGCGTCTGCCCTCTTCTCCCAATCATAAGACCTAAGTCAGGACCAAAGATATGAAGTGTTGTTGCATCTCTTGTATGCTGTACATCCACTCTTACTTCTAATCCCATACTTTTGCCTACATCTAAAATGAAACTCACTGCTGCGGCGTATGGGTCATCTTCTACAACATGAGATGTAGAGGTAGAGGTTGGCTCCATTGTCCCCACGACTGGATCTGGTGAAACTTCTGTAAGCAAAGTAAGTTCTACTTTCGCTTCCCTGACACCAATCAGTCCCAGGAATCCTTTTGACGGCTGAGAAAGTATGTTAACCGTAACACGGTCTTGGCTTACCCCAAGTTGGGAAAGTCCCTTATTTACAGCATCTTCAACGGTTTTTCCTGAAGCGATGACGTTCCTCATTTAGACCGTTTAGCCCCCTTCGAGTTTTTGCCTTTACCTTTGTTTCCTTTATGATTACCTTTGGATTTAGCATTACCTGATGCTGCAATAGCAGATACACTACCTTTAGCCGTCGCTGTTGTATCATTATTGCGATATAAGAAGTAATTCTGTATCAATGTATACAAGTTACTGAAGAACCAGTACAGTGGCAACGCAGATGGGAAATTATATGACATGAAGAATATAAGTACCGGATATACCATCATCATAAACTTCATTGGCCCTTGTTGTGGACTTGGGTTCATCTTCATCATCATCTTCGTCTGCAAGAATGTTGTAAGTGCAGCTAATAATGGAAGAATAAAGGTTTTATCTGGACTGCCTAGTTGTAACCAAAGAAATTCACCATGGCGCAATAAATCATTTCCATATATAGAGTTGTAAAGAGCAATGAATATAGGCATCTGAACAATCAATGGTAAACAACCTGCTAATGGATTTACTTTATGCTCTTGAAATAATTTCATTGTTTCTTGTTGTTGTTGTTCTGGATTGTCTTTATACTTTTCTTTCAACTTTGCTAGTTCCGGCTGAATGGCTTGCATGGCTCTAGAACTTCTCACTTGCTTAATTGTTAATGGCAAAATAATTGTACGAACAATAATAACCATTACTAATACGGCTAGTCCGTATTGTCCACCGAACCAATTCGCAAATGTATCCAGTGCTTTAGCAAACCAGTAAACTACATTACTCTGCCAAAAGCCTCCATTTTGCAAATCTTCAAGAGTCTTGGGTGCAGCAGCACTCGTTCCACAACCCGATAATATGGTCATTGCGAATATCATCACAATGGTGAGGAGGATCCATTTCTTTCCTCGGCTAGTCTTCAATCGCGACACTTCATAACCCCTCTCTTAGCGCTTCCATTTCATAGTAAATCATAACATATTCACATGGACAAGGAAACCTGACTTCATCGGTTTGAGGACTTCAAAAGTGACGCTTTCCGTAACACGTGCATGATACTTCTTTCCAAATCCTTATAAGGCATATTTAACGCACCCTTGCGAACAATAAATACGAGGTCAATATGCTCCATCAACTCAGAATCATGGTGACGAACAATTTCCTTAACCAGTCTTCTCATCCGATTACGAACAACCGCGTTACCTACCTTTTTACTAACTGAAATTCCTACTCTAAATTGCTCCACTTCTCTTTTGCGGAACCAATACACAACAAATTGATGATTGGCGAATGACTTTCCATGACGATATACGCGACTAAAGTCAGCACGGTTTCGTAAACGTAAACTTTTATGCACGAGTTTCTCCCAATTTCACTTCAATTTTCAATGCAGTTAAAATTTTTCTTCATATATATATATTATAGTCAGCATCCAGATCCCCTAAACTAATCTGAACTTAACTATCACGCTTCCATTCTCAATAGAAAAAAAGACCACCGCGGTGGTCTTCATGAACGCTTAATTAAGCACTCAATGTTTTTCTGCCTTTTAAGCGACGAGCAGCTAGCACTTTACGGCCGTTTTTCGTGCTCATTCTTTTACGAAAACCATGAACCTTAGCGCGCTTGCTCACATTTGGTCTAAAAGTCGGTCTCATGTATTGCACCCCCTTACAGGATTTACTACTATAGATTAACCATTTTCATACTCACAGAAAATGCCTCTATACATTTAACCATGTACACGCTCAAAAGTCAACTGATCCTTGCGTTTTCTCATTCCCTCTTTTTAAAGGGGTTATTAACAGTTTTCCACAGCTCTCAAAAGAAACCAAAAAAAAATATAACTTATCCACTTGTTCACAATAATCTAAATTTTGATTATTTATAGCACAACCTGTGTATAAGTTTTTTTATAAAAACAAAGATGCTGTCGAAACTTTAACAAATTATAAACAATATCTTGTGTTGTGAATAAAAATTATACACAAGTTATTGAGTTTGTGGATAAATTGGTGTGAATCATTGAAATTACACGCTTATTTTGCTATGATGATAATACTTTTGGATGTGTATACAGGATTTAAACCTCAATATTATCAACAAGCTGTGGATAAAGTTGTGAACAATTTCAATTTATCCATTTTTTTATGTTTTCACCTTTCTGGGTTTTGGGGATAAATGCACCATTATTCAATTTTTTTCGACATTTCCTCTCATGGCTCTAGCCACATTTGGATGATTTAAAGGAGTGACAAAATCTGTGGAAAGCCATACTTCTGAATTATGGCAAGAAATTTTATCTATTATTCAAAGCAAATTGAGTAAGCCTAGCTTTGATACATGGTTCAAAGCAACAAAAGCGACGCGGATGAATGATCATTCCATTGTGATCTCTGCTCCTACGACATTTGCTGTCGAGTGGCTTGAGAGTCGTTATACCAAATTAGTGGGTTCAACTCTTTTTGAGGTTGTTGGAAAACAACTTGACGTTAAATTCGTCATTGAAGAGGCTATAATCGAGGATCCCATTCCATCACTATCTTCTCCCCAACCGCAAGTGTTTCATGAAGAAGCCATGTCTCACATGCTTAATCCGAAGTACACCTTTGACACATTTGTTATTGGCTCGGGTAACCGATTCGCACATGCAGCTTCTCTAGCTGTCGCTGAAGCGCCAGCTAAGGCCTACAATCCACTATTTCTATATGGCGGTGTTGGATTAGGTAAGACACATCTTATGCATGCCATTGGTCACTATATTTTGGAACATAATCCGAACAGTAAAGTCGTTTATCTTTCATCGGAGAAATTTACGAATGAATTTATCAACTCAATTCGTGATAATCGTACAGAGAATTTTCGTAACAAATACCGTAGCGTAGATATTCTTCTCGTTGATGACATCCAGTTCATTGCTGGGAAAGAATCGACCCAGGAGGAATTCTTTCATACGTTCAATGCGCTACATGAAGAACGTAAGCAGATTATTATCTCTAGCGATAGACCTCCTAAAGAAATTCCGACACTGGAAGAACGGTTACGTTCCCGTTTTGAATGGGGCTTGATTACGGATATTCAACCTCCGGATCTTGAGACTCGCACAGCGATTCTACGCAAAAAAGCCAAGGCAGAGAACTTGGATATTCCTAATGAAGCTATGACCTATATTGCGAACCAGATTGACACTAATATTCGTGAACTTGAAGGTGCTTTAATCCGTGTAGTGGCCTATTCATCGCTTACGAACCAAGATGTAACCACTCATTTAGCAGCCGAGGCGCTTAAGGATATCATCCCTTCAAGTCGCCCTAAGATGATAACGATGCAGGATATTCAACAAAAAGTAGGAGAATACTACAACCTACGAATGGATGATTTCAAAGCACGTAAACGGACAAAGGCTGTAGCATTCCCGAGACAAATAGCTATGTATCTTTCACGCGAATTAACGGACTTTTCGTTACCCAAAATTGGAGAAGCGTTCGGTGGTAGAGATCATACAACGGTCATTCATGCTCACGAGAAGATATCTCAATTACTTAAGGTGGATCAGGATTTATTTAAAGTCGTAAATAACCTCATAGAAAAAATCAAAAATCCGTCCTGAACAAGTCCAAGCCTATGCACAATCTATACACATGTGGATAGGCTTGGTTTTATTAATGAAACTAGGGTTATCCACATATCCACTGCGCCTATTACTATTACTAATAAAATCTTTAAACAATAACCATCTATAAAGAGGGTGAAACTAACGTCATCTTTTGACACATTCACCGAATTCTCTCAAGGAGTGAAAATATGAAGATCAGCATTCTTAAAAACAATTTGAACGATTCTATACAACAGGTGTATAAAGCGATATCCAGTCGAACAACGATTCCAATTCTGACCGGTATTAAGTTAGACGTGAATCATCAAGGAGTTACACTTACAGCAAGTGACACTGATATCTCCATTCAATCCTTCATTCCCATTGAAGATAACAATCAAACGGTTGTCCAAGTGGAGCAAACAGGAAGTGTAGTACTACCAGCTAAGTTTTTTGTAGAAATTATAAAGAAGTTGCCATCACAGGAAATTAACATGGAAGTCAAAGAAAATTTCCAAACATTTATCTCATCTGGAGCCACAGAAATTCAAATGGTAGGTCTAGATCCTGAGGAATTTCCTATTTTGCCAGCGATTGAGGGTAACCAGACTCTCTCCATCCCAGGGGATCTACTCAAGAATATGATCAAACAAACGGGATTCTCTATTTCCACACACGAAACAACGCCTATCCTTACAGGGATACTATGGAACTTAGAAAATAATGAATTAAAATTTACAGCAACGGATCGACACCGTCTTGCGACTCGTTCCGCTCAATTAAAAGCTGGTGAAGTGAGATTTAACAACGTCGTCATTGCAGGTAAGACACTAAGTGAGTTAAGTAAAATTATTCCTGATCAGAATACACTTGTTGATATTCTCGTATCCGATAATCAGGTCTTGTTCAAAATTGACCGCGTATTATTCTATTCACGGATTCTGGAAGGAATTTATCCGGATACTTCTAGGATTATTCCGTCCAACTACAAAACAGAACTAATTATCGACACAAAAAAATTAAGTGAATCGATTGATCGGGCTTATTTGCTGTCGAGAGAAGAAAAAACAAACATCGTAAAATTGCAAACCTTAGAACAAGGCGGAATTGAAATTTCCTCAAGTTCAACAGAACTTGGTAAAGTACGCGAGGAACTAGATGTGGTAGACTTTAAAGGGGATCCATTACGTATCTCTTTTAACTCAAAATATATGCTAGATGTACTAAAAGTAGTAGAAAGTGAGCAATTAATGATTGCATTTACTGGCGTAATGAGTCCTATTGTGCTTAAACCGATGGACGACAGTGAAAGTCTTTACGTTATTTTGCCTTACCGAACCAATAACTAAACGTTTGAATGCGAAAGGAACATTTCAAGTGAACAAAATACTTATCCACAGTGAATATATTAAATTAGACACTTTTCTAAAATTATCAAATTGTGTATCCACAGGCGGGATGGCTAAGGCTCTTCTTCAAGAAGGCCTAGTTACCGTCAATGGAGAACAAGAGGAAAGACGCGGTCGCAAGTTATATCCGGGCGATATTGTCAAAGTGACAGATGAAGGAACGTTTGAGGTCACTAAAGAATCGTAATCTTTACCTCAAAATAATCCCAAAACGTAAGTATCAGGGGTGGAGGATGAGGAGGATAACGTGTGTTTGTAAAAAACATTAGCTTGCAGCAATACCGCAATTATGAACAATTGCGGTTGGATTCCTTCGGGGATGTGAATCTTTTGATCGGTCCCAATGCTCAAGGAAAGACCAATTTGCTGGAAGCTATCTTTGTGCTGGCACTTACCAAAAGCCATCGAACGTCGAAAGATCGTGAGCTCATTGGCTTTGAACAGACAAGTGCTCACATCTCTGCTACCGTGGAGAAAAAATATGGACCTCTTCTTTTAGAATTAACCTTGTCATCTCAAGGAAAAAAGGCGAAGATAAACGGACTTGAGCAACGTAAATTAAGTGAGTTTATCGGTTCACTTAATGTCGTTATGTTTGCACCGGAAGACTTAGAGATTGTAAAGGGTACACCAGGGATCCGCCGTCGCTTTCTCGATATGGAGATAGGACAAGTCCAACCAAGCTATCTTTATCATCTGCAGCAATACCAGAAGATTCTCCTCCAAAGAAATAATTTTTTGAAGCAATTATGGGGAAAAGACTCTACGGAACAGGGATTGCTAGACATATGGAATGAACAGTTGGTAGAACACGGTGTTAAAATTATAAGAAAAAGGAAACAATTCATAATAAAACTCCAGAAATGGGCGGAGTCGATCCATCGGGGAATTACAAACGGTAGCGAAGATCTCCAATTACGTTATGTTCCATCGTTTGGAGAAGCGACAGAGGAAGATGAAGCTGTCTTATTTGAGCAATTTATGATAAAGTTAAGACAAATGAAAGAACAGGAAGTTCGGCGCGGCATGACACTTGCGGGGCCTCACCGTGATGATATGACCTTTTATATTAACGGTAAGGAAGTGCATACTTATGGGTCTCAAGGACAGCAACGAACGACTGCCTTGTCACTCAAATTGGCGGAGATTGAGCTGATTAAAGAGGAGATTGGCGAATATCCCGTTCTATTGCTAGATGATGTATTATCTGAGCTTGATCCTTACCGTCAGACCCAACTGATTGAGACATTTCAGAGCAAAGTGCAGACGTTCATCACCGCAACCGGAATAGAGAGTTTGAATGCGGATAAATTAAAGAATGCAAGCATCTATCATGTGAATGCAGGTCAAGTGGGTCTATAAAAGAGTGGAGGATTATTGATGTATATACATTTGGGGGGAGAAAGAATTATTCGTTCTTCCGAGCTCATTGCTATTTTTGACATATCCATAGAGAAATCTTCCAAAATATCCAAACAATTTGTTAATCACGTCAAGCAAGAGAAGACGTTAGTTAATATTGGCGAAGAAGAAGCTAAGTCCATCGTTGTAACGAAAGACACAGTCTTTTACTCTCCCATTTCTTCTTCCACTCTCAAAAAAAGAGTTAACGTTTTTTATGCTAATGCTTAATTAGCAGTTGTAGAATCTATAGAAGTAGGTGAAGGCATGTCTATGAATGAACCAATGTATGATGAGAATCAGATTCAGGTACTGGAAGGCCTTGAAGCTGTACGTAAACGGCCGGGGATGTATATTGGGTCGACTAGTGCTAAGGGCTTGCATCATTTAGTCTGGGAAGTAGTGGACAACAGTATTGATGAAGCCATGGCAGGTATCTGTGATCATATAGAAATTACCGTTCACAAAGATAACAGTGTAACCGTTGTCGATAACGGACGTGGTATTCCTGTAGGGGAACACGCCAAAATGAAACGCCCTGCTCTAGAAGTTGTTATGACTGTATTGCATGCGGGTGGTAAATTTGGCGGCGGTGGATATAAAGTTTCAGGAGGACTACATGGTGTAGGTGTTTCGGTTGTTAATGCTTTATCGGAAAAAGTAGTAGTAACCGTGAAACGTGAAGGACATGTCTACCAACAAGAATATCGTCGTGGTGCGCCTCAATATGACGTGAAGGTGATTGGAGATTCGGAGGAGCATGGAACGACCGTAACCTTCCATCCAGATCCAGAAATCTTTACAGAAACCACTGAATATGATTACGCGACACTTCTTACTCGTGTTCGGGAAATTGCATTTTTAAATAAAGGTATTGCCTTGACGCTGAATGACGAACGAAGTGATACATCTGTTCGTTTTATGTATGAAGGTGGTATTAAGGAATATGTGAAGTTTCTAAACGAGAAGAAAGAAGCACTTCACGAGGAACCTATTTATGTGGAAGGCTCTCGCGATATGATGCAGGTTGAAGTAGCTCTGCAATATAATGATAGCTATACAGAGAATATTTACTCCTTCTGTAATAATATTAATACACATGAAGGCGGAACACATGAGTCTGGATTTAAGAGTGCATTAACTCGGATTATTAATGATTATGCTCGTAAAACGGGTATCATCAAAGACAGTAACTCTAATCTCTCAGGTGACGATGTTCGTGAAGGGTTGACTGCTATTATTTCAGTCAAAATTCCAGAACCTCAGTTCGAAGGACAGACAAAGACGAAGCTTGGTAACAGTGAGGTACGCGGTATTGTGGAGTCACTGTTCTCTGAGAAACTACAAGAGTTCTTGGAAGAGAACCCAGCGGTATCTCGTCGTATTCTAGAGAAGGGTCTACAAGCTTCTAGAGCACGTGAGGCTGCTCGTAAAGCACGTGAATTAACACGTCGTAAGAGTGCTTTGGAAGTTAGCGCATTGCCTGGTAAACTAGCTGACTGTTCTTCTAAGGATGCATCACTAAGTGAATTATATATCGTCGAAGGGGATTCTGCCGGTGGGTCGGCTAAACAGGGTCGTGACCGACATTTTCAAGCTATACTCCCTTTGCGTGGTAAAATTCTAAACGTAGAGAAAGCTAGACTTGACCGCATTCTCTCCAATGCTGAGATTCGCAATATGATTACAGCAATGGGAACGGGTGTAGGCGAGGACTTCGATATTAGCAAAGCTCGTTATCACAAAGTGATTATCATGACCGATGCCGATGTCGATGGAGCGCATATTCGTACGCTTATGTTGACTTTCTTCTATCGCTATATGAGAAAACTCCTTGATGCAGGGTATGTATATATTGCACAACCACCATTGTTTAAAGTAGAGCGTAATAAGGTTATCCGCTATGCAAATAGTGAAAAAGAAAGAGATGCGATTATTAGCGAATTTGGAGTTAATGCTAAATATAATGTTCAACGGTATAAAGGACTTGGTGAAATGAACGCAGGACAATTGTGGGAAACAACCATGGATCCTGAAAGTAGAACCATGCTTCAAGTTACTATTGATGATGCCATGTTAGCAGATAATATATTTGATATACTGATGGGTGATAATGTTGAACCGCGTCGTGACTTTATATATGAACATGCTAAGACAGTTAAGAATTTAGATATTTAAATAAGACAGCATGAGAAGAGAAGGTACCTATATTGGTACCTTCTCTTTGTTTTTCTTGTAAAGTACGTTATTTCGATACTTTTTTTGAAGAATATCTTCCGTAGGAAACAGCATAATGGTGAATACGACGGTATACATCTTTGTCAGAAATATATTTTTTAAAAGGAAAGAGGGCAGGTAACGTATTTACTTCTAAAATCCAAGGATTATGTTCTTGATCAATGGCAATATCCAGTCCTAGTTCTTTAATATGATAATATTTCTTTTGAAGTTGACTTGCGACAGAAACACCTAACCCTTTCAGTAATTGTTGTAGTTTGAAAATTTCCATATTGCTCATATAGGGAGACATTAAGGTTTCAAAAGTTTGAACTTTGCCTCCACTATGATGATTAGTCACTACTTTATGAGGTGCTGCGACACGACCAATAATTCCGGTTGAAACCCATTGGCCTGTTGGACTCTTCTGGGTAAGTACGCGTAAATCAAAGGGACAGGAACGATAATGTAATAAGTGGATACCCTTTTGGATTAGGTAATTATCATTTCGAATATAGGCTTTAATTCCTACTAACAGTTCTTCGAGAGATGGGAATATTTCAGTTTTGGTGGTATACCGAAGTTGATAAGCGACTTGTGTATGCTCTGACGGGTCAGTTGAGTCATTGGGATCATTGGGTTCAATATTATTAAGAGTAAGTTGTTCAACACACATTACCCCTCGACCATACGTTCCACAATCAGGCTTTAGGAAGACCATAATGTACTCATTCAGCATATTAACTAAAGCTTCTGAAGAGTATTTACAGGTGGTAGGAATATAGGGAGATATATTTTCATTTTTTAGGAGCACTTTGGTTTTGGACCACTTGCTGGAGACACGCTGAATAGCCAAGAATGTTCATCCTTTCATTAATCTATTTTTGGAAAAGTAAGTTCTCAGTCCACGTACAATTGAACTTGATGAATCGTCAGTTATAGATAATCGTTCACCCATGTTGTTAGTTCACAGATCGAAGAAAAATGTGCTTGTTTTATCGTGTTAGAGGTGAGTATTTAGATACTTCAAAGGCTTAAAAATTAGGACAAGGTAGTAAAAGAATGGTATACTATGTGTTGGGGATTTCTTAAACATTGTATGAATAGTCAGTATAAGAAGGAAGGGCATATCCCTATTTCTCAGTTTTAAATTAGTCTTTATTTACGTTTAACGTGTTTAACGTTTAATTGTGCTCCTTTTGAGAAAGTAATATAATAAAGATTACTGGTTTTTAGCGTAATTAGCGTAATAGGTATTGAAGCGGATCTTTGACTTTATAAGGGTAACTCTAGGTTATGGTTAACATAACTAGTTTAAGTGCATACCCCTAAAAGGACGGAAAAGCCGTTTTTACTTGAATATAAGAATGTTGAAATTGTAATGCATTGCTTGATAGGAATTGGAGGAGGTACAGCATGGCAGAGGAATTAAACTCGCAAATTAAGGATCGGGATATTGGAGTTGAAATGCGCGAGTCATTTATGGACTATGCAATGAGTATCATTGTAAGCCGGGCTTTACCTGATGTAAGAGATGGATTGAAGCCGGTACATCGACGTATTCTGTATGCTATGAATGACTTGGGGATGACCCCAGATAAACCATTTAAGAAATCAGCGAGAATCGTTGGTGATGTTATTGGTAAGTATCACCCGCATGGTGATACAGCGGTATACCATACAATGGTTCGTATGGCACAAGATTTCTCTATGCGTTATATGCTTGTAGAAGGTCATGGTAACTTCGGATCAGTTGATGGTGACATGGCTGCAGCAATGCGTTATACGGAAGCTCGTCTTTCTAAAATTGCTATGGAAATGCTAAGAGATATTAATAAAGACACCATTGACTTTCAACCTAACTATGATGGGGAAGAACAAGAGCCTGTTGTACTACCTGCAAGGTTCCCTAACTTGTTGGTGAATGGGGTGTCAGGTATTGCCGTTGGTATGGCCACGAATATTCCACCACACAATCTAGGTGAGGTTATCGATGGTGTTCAAGCTTTAATTAAGAATCCAGAAATAACTTCAATGGAATTAATGGAGTATATCAAGGGACCCGATTTTCCAACCTCCGGGTATATATTAGGACGTCAAGGGATTCGCCAAGCCTATCAGACAGGCCGTGGTTCCGTTACGATGCGGGCTAAGGCTAATATTGAAGAGAATAACAACAAAGCGCGTATAGTTATCTACGAACTTCCTTACCAAGTGAATAAAGCAAGACTTGTTGAGAAGATTGCTGAGCTTGTACGTGAGAAAAGTATAGAAGGTATTACTGATTTACGTGATGAGTCAGATCGTAATGGTATGCGTGTCGTTATTGAGTTACGACGTGATGTTAATCCTAATGTCGTCTTAAATAACTTGTACAAGCATACGCCTATGCAGTCTACTTTCGGTATTAATATGTTAGCTATCGTTAACAACGAACCGAAGACACTCAGTCTGTTCGATATGCTATATCATTATTTGGAGCATCAGAAGGTTGTCATCCGTCGCCGGACAGAATTTGAACTTAAAAAGGCAGAAGCACGCGCTCACATTC
The DNA here is from genome assembly GCF_059445505.1 of Paenibacillus sp. Y301. Lineage (NCBI taxonomy): Bacteria > Bacillati > Bacillota > Bacilli > Caryophanales > Paenibacillaceae > Paenibacillus > Paenibacillus sp. Y301. The sequence continues at coordinate 305,740 of NZ_JCAIUL010000006.1, forward strand.
TGGAAGGACTGCGTACGGCACTCGATCATTTGGATGAAGTGATTACGCTTATCCGTAGTTCTCAAACAACAGACATTGCACGTGATGGATTAATGAGCAGATTCGAGCTAAGTCTTGAACAGGCACAAGCCATTATGGAAATGCGTCTACAACGTTTGACAGGATTAGAACGTGATAAGATTGAGAATGAATACCAAGAATTGCAGAAGAAGATTGCAGAATATCGTGAAATCTTAGCTGATGAATTGCTAATACTGCAGATCATTAGCGAAGAACTAAATGAGATTAAAGAACGTTTCAATGATGAACGTCGTACTGAAATTACAGTAGGTGAAGAGAGCATTCTGGATGAAGACCTTATTCCACAAGAAGAAGTAATCATCACGATTAGCCATAGTGGCTATATCAAACGTCTGCCTGCTAACACCTACCGTAACCAGAAGCGTGGTGGACGAGGCGTTATGGGTATGGATACGAAAGATCAAGACTTTGTTGAACATCTCTTCGTAACCAACTCACATCACTATCTCTTGTTCTTTACCGACCGAGGGAAAGTATATCGCCTTAAGGCATATGAGATTCCTGACTTGAGCCGTACAGCGAGAGGAACAGCGATTATCAACCTGATTCAGATTGAGCAGGGCGAGACAGTTAACGCAGTGATTCCGGTGCAGAAGTTTGATGGTGAAGAATACTTATTCTTTGCTACTCGTCAGGGAGTCGTGAAGAAGACACCACTTGAGGATTATACGAACATCCGTAAAGGCGGCCTTATTGCTATAAACCTTCGTGAAGATGATGCTCTCATTGGAGTGAAGTTGGCAAATGGGGAGCAAGAGTTGATTATGGGTACGGCCCAAGGTATGTCTATTCGTTTCTCTGAGGATGATGTCCGTTCTATGGGACGTAGTGCAACCGGTGTTAGAGGTATTCGCTTAGATGATAACGATGAAGTTATTGGCATGGATGTCATTGATAAAGATTTGGATATCTTGATCGTTACAGCTAATGGATACGGTAAGCGGACACCAGCTAGTGACTATCGCTCTCAAAGTCGTGGCGGTAAGGGAATCAAGACGATCAACGTAACAGAGAAGAATGGTGCTGTTATTGCCCTTAAAGTGGTTAAGAATGAAGAGGACTTGATGATTATCACAACCCTTGGAACTCTGATCCGTACGAGTATGGAAGGGATCTCTACAATGGGTCGTTATACTCAAGGGGTTAAGTTGATTAATATACGCGAAGATGATGCAGTGGCTACTGTAAGCCGTGTAGACAAAATGGAAGAAGAAGTAGATGAGTTGCTTGAAGGTGAAGAATTCAATGAGTTAGATGTGGATTCAAGTACCAATGGAGATGAAACAGAATCTTCAATGGACAATTCAGTTGGTGAGGGAACTTCTCTAGATGCTTCGGATGAAAATATAGACGAAGAATAAATTTATATTAAGCTTTTTCAAATGACCTCGGTATAGTTTCCGGGGTCATTTTTGTTATTGTGGAAAGTTTATTTAAGCTTAATCTAATTAGGGGGATCGAATTATTTGGTTATATATTCCTAATTAAAGATTGTAGAGCAATAAAATAAATAATATAATGACCTTGATTGCTGTTGTAAAGGATCAATTTAAAAATGAAATGGAGATGTATATTAATCTATGACTAGCGTATCCATTTTGGATTTGAAACCAGGGCTCAAATTAGTTAAGGACGTACATAGCCCTTTAGGTGGCCTTCTTTTTCAGAAAGAAAAGGTATTACTCCCACGTGATCTAGAAATTCTAGAAGCATTTCTAGTGGAGTATGTTGAAATTGGACAAGTGGGTGATAAAATTATCCATACGAAGGAAAAGGCATCAAACGAACGCAAATTAACAGTTATAGAGAAAGTTCATACAATCTCTTCTAATCCTTTAGCTCAAGATCAGACAGCAATGAAGAGTACAACTTTATTCGATGAGGAATATGACAAGCTCATAAACATAATAAAAGGAGCCTACCCTTCCGTCGCTGCAGCGGGAATTCCCATTTACGAAATTCGTAATCAATTAGACAATGTCATTCAATATATCAAGGATTATAGTGTGATATCGTTTCAACCGCGTGTATTAAATAACTATGACTATATGTATCACAATGCCGTTCTGTGTGCATTATCTTCATATAAGCTTGCAGAATGGATTGGTCTTCCTAAAAAAGATTGGATGCAAGCAGCCTTTGCAGGCCTTTTCCATGATATTGGTAACGTTAAAGTAGATCCCACTATTTTATTTAAACCAACAGCATTAACATTGAGTGAAATAACTGAAATACGTGAGCATACAAAAACCGGATACCATTTATTAAAGAATGTCACTGCGATTAATGAAGGTGTTCGTTTAGCAGCTTTACAACATCATGAGAAGGTTGACGGTACAGGATATCCACTGGGTGTTCAGAGTAGCAGTATTCATATCTATTCAAGAATCGTAGGCATTGTAGATATATTTCATGCTATGACGTTAAACAAGGCTTACCGTAAGGGGCAGTCCCCATATTTAGTTCTAGAGCAGATTAACACGGAGTCCTTCGGTAAATTAGATCCAAAATTGGTGCATACCTTTATTAAAAAAGTTACAGAGTTTAATAATGGCGTAGTAGTTCGATTGAGTAATGATCAGATTGGTGAAATTGTTTTCGCTAATAGCAACGAACCAACACGTCCTATGGTATCTATTGGCCAAGATATTATTAACTTGGAGCAGCAACGACATCTTTACATAGTAGAAATCATTAAAAAGAATACCTAGATTATACAAAGCCACCATGTAGTAGTTTATATGTCATATCATCTTTAAATAGGATGGTATGACCGTAAATGTGTAAGCTATATATAATAATTAATATTATTAAAAAAGTGTTGCAATCATTAATTATACGTGATATATTATTAGTCCGGCCAGTAAATAACACATTTATTGAATCGGCAAGCCAAACTCGAATGAAACGTAAACGAAAAAAAAGCTTGCACAAACGAACCGGACATGATATGATATAGAAGTTGTCGCCGAGAACAACTGGTAACAACAAAATGAACAAATTGGTCTTTGAAAACTGAACAATGAGTGAGTAGATTTCACGAAAGTGAAGTCAAAACAAATGAGAAATCATTTGATAGAGAAAGTAATTTCTCGTCAGTTTGTTTTAAATGAGCATATCGCTCTTTCTAAATTGATTCCAAATCACTG